>NZ_JAPEPF010000001.1:4907965-5214713 GCF_026340595.1 Streptomyces sp. NBC_01363 | reverse complement strand
CGCGCGATCTCCCGGCCGCTCGCCGCGTCCGTGATCCGTACGTACAGCCCGGCCACCCGGCCGAAGGTGCCGCCGTCCGCGGAGGCCGCCAGGACCACGCGGTCGATGGCCGGCTCGACGCGGGCCAGGTCGACCGCGAGGTTGTCCGTCATCCCGCCACCGGCGGTCCGCTTGCCCTCGTGGCGCACCGCACCGGATGCGTGGGAGGGCTGGTTGTAAAAGACGAAGTCGGCGTCGCTGCGCACCTTTCCCGACACGAGAAGGAGCGCCGAGCCATCGACATCCGGTGTCCCCGGGGAGGCGCGCCACCCCAATTCGACCCGCACGGCCTGAGCCGCCACCGGAACATTGGCTCCTTTTAGCATGGTCATGCTCGCCCCCATCGCGAGTCCGGCTGCCCGAAAACTTTTCTCCGCCAACCTAATCCCCCGGACCGTCACAGGGGTCGGGGACGTCCGGTCCCGGTCCGACGATCCCCCGGTAACCTCCTGTGAACTTGCCCTCTACACGATCTAAGCGCCTCCGGGCGCCCTTTTTCCCCAAGTTCGCTCGCATTCGCGATCGTGGTTCACTCACAACACGTAGCACAACCCTCCTATCGGGCTCCCCAACGGGAGCCCCTCGGCGGAGGGCTTCCGTGTGCAAACCAGAAGCCGCGGATCAAGCCGCCCCTCCACCCTGATGGGCGGCACGGCGACCTCCTCCGGCGGTATGGGCGTGCCGGGCATGCCGGCCAGCAGCTCCATGCCCTCGGCCCAGCTTGGTGCCCCGTTCCCGCCCGGCCGTCGTGGGGTTCCGGAAGATCCGTACGCCCCTCTGCACGGGCGGGCTGGTGAGGATGCGGTACAGCGTCTCACCGCACCATCCCGCGCCGGTCGGCGAGTCATACCCGAGGGTTTCGAGCCGACTCGCAGCCTTGTTACGGCTGTTGTGCTCCTTGACGATGAAACGCCAGCCCGCGCGAAGGGCGGCATAGCTCAGCTTCTCGCTGTCGACGTCGCCGTCGGTGTCGAGCGCGAGATGGCTCTCGCCCTTCACTCCCCTGTTCACGATGCGCCAGCCGAATGGTGGTCGGCCGCCGAAATGACCACCGCCCTCAGCTTTCTCCTGGATTCCGCCCTGTGTACGGTCACGGATGGTGATTCGCTCATCCTCGGCGCGGTCGGCTGCCTTGCGCATGCGCGTGCGGCCCTCGTCTGAGGTGTTGTCATAGTCACCCTTGGTGACGGCGACGAAGACTCCGAGACCTTGCAGCTCCCACACCCAGGGCCAGAAGGCCCTGTCCGCGCGCCCGATGGCCCGTTCCTCGTACACGGTGACGAGATCGAAGGGGCGCGGAGTCTGCCTCGCCAGCTTCATGAGCTCGCCGAGGTCCGGGCGCTGGGTGTGATCTAGGCTCCCGCTGCACCCCTCGTCGGCGAAGACGTCGACCAGCGCCTACCCCTTCTTGGCGATGTGCTTGACGACCCGCTTCCCTGCGTAGGCGATGCCGTAGCCCTTCAGTTGCTACTCGGTCGAGACCCGAAGGTAGGCGACGGCTCTCAACTGTCTCGGGCCTGCCGCCTGAAGAACGGCGTCAATTGCTGTCAGCAGCCGTTGTGTTTCGTCTGTGAGAACCTGATTCACGTCAGTCCTTTCCGACTGGCCGGATCCCGGGGCGTGCCAGCGTCGCCGGGCAACCGACAGGCGACGGCCTCGGCATGCTACGAAAAGGCCCAGCACTCTGGGGGCCCCAACCACCTGATACTCACTCCATCGAACGAACCTGCCCTTCTCGGTTCAGAACCAGCCGCCGTCGGCCTGGACGGTCCGGCCGGTGATGAACGAGGCATCATCCGATACCAGGAACGAGACGACCGCGGCGATTTCGGAAGGCTGGGCCATCCGCCCGAGCGAACTGGCGGTGCGAATGAGCGTGTTGAAATCAGTGTCGACGTCGGGATGGACGTAGTGGGAAGCCGCTTGAGCGGACATGTCGGTGACGGTTCCCCCGGGCGCGATGGCGTTGATGGTGATGCCGCGCCGACCGAGTTCGGGGCTGAGGTTGAGCGCGATGCATTCGACGGCGGCCTTACTCGACGCATACAGGGCGTGGTAGAAGACCGCCTTATGGGCACTCTGCGATGACGTAAGTACGACCCTCCCTCCTTCGCCCATATGCCGTACCGCGTTCTGTACGGCGAAGAACTGGGCTCGTGTGTTGATGGCGTAGACACGGTCGAAGTCGGCGGGGGTGACGTCGTCCAGCTTTCCGAAGTACTCGATTCCGGCGTTGCTGGCCAGAATGTCCAGGCCGCCAAGAGCTTCGGCGGCCTGGTCGGCCAGCCTCCGGATCTGGTCCGGATCGCTAACATCCGCCTTGATCGCGACCACGCGGCGGCCATCGGCGGTGATCTCGGCGGCGAGTGCTTCGGCCGCGTCGCCGCTGCTCCGGTAGTTGATCGCCACGTCGGCTCCGTCAGCGGCGAGCCTGCGGGCCACAGCGGCACCGATCCCTCGTGCGCCACCGGTGACCAGGGCCTTCCTGCCTGTCAGCTTTCCGCTCATCGGTCTTCTCCCGTCCACGGGAATCCGGTGGTCGAACCCATTGGGGGCAACATAGTGTGAGGGTGCCAGAACTCACGGCAACAGATGACTCTCCTCGTTACAGTGGGCGCGTCCTCGTTCACCCCTTGGCCGTCAGCATCGGAATCGCCCCTGCCCGGGCACCGATGCCACTCGGAGCAAAGTCCGTCCCCGAGCGGCACACCCGCCGTTCCGGCACCAGCTCGCCCCGCCTCCGCCAACACAACTCGCCCGCAATCGACACGCGCGAGTACGCCGCGCAAACTGAAACGAGCTGCAGCAGCCTTGCAGGAGTCGGACGAGATCGCGGTGGACTGGAAGATCCTCACCGCCCGCCACCGCCTCGACGTCCTGTGGGCGCTCATCCGTGACCAACGCCGCCACCTCGACCGGAACCGGTGGCCGCTGCGGCACACGTGCGGCCGGTGACCCGGTCGGAGCGGATACCGACCTGGTCGGCGAACGGCACCTCGGCACCCCTCCGCCGTCGCCTTCGCACGGATCGCCAGCCACGTCTCCTCGCGCCAGGCGGGTACCGCTTCCGCGCTCTGCTCGACGGCTCGCTTGTCCGGGCGCTGGAACGACAGACTCCAACGGCGCAGATACTTACCCACGCCAGGCTCGGTCATCCTCACCCGACGCAGCTTCGCGATCAGCGCACCGACCTCGCCACGGGGCCACAACTGTCCCGAGAGCCCCAAGTCGCACGGCCTGTGGTTGAGGATCGCCTGCCGTACCGTCTGCTGCTCGGCCTCGCACAGCACCTGCTGCTCGCCAACTCGCTCCCCCTCGGGCGTGCGGCCAGAGCCTCCCGCCGCCCGAGCGCCACTTCGCCCACCAGCCGTCAACCGCGGCAATGGCCCTTCGTGTCGGCGCCCTGCAGCCCCCGTTGCTGAGACTGGCTCCTGGTTTTCCGAGTCAGGGAATCTCGACCTGAGTCAGCCGTGCTGGTGCTGGACGAGCGCGGGCGGTGTCCTGCTCATGTACCAACCCTCGACGCGTGGTCCGACGAGGTCGGACGGCCAGCCTGCCGTCTCGACGGCGGCATCGTAGACGGCGTCACCGAACGCCACAATGGCCTGGTGCGGGTCCGCTGTCTCCCTGAGCTCGGCCCACGGCAGACGAACCAGACCAGCGTCGGGATGCCAGGCGGCGCCCTCAACACCCCAGGACCGGCCCCCGAGACCGATCGGCTGGGGCCAGATGTACGCGTACATGCCCACGTTCGGCGCCTTGGCATCCCCGAAGGAGAATCCCACCGACACGTACTCGTCGAGCTGGGCGTTCTGCATGAACGGCGGCTGGTGGGGCGGCGGCACGGTGGGCTGCGCCCGGAAACGTGTGGCGGACAGGTCGAAGCCGCCCCACATCACACCGACCCGGGGGCGGTGTCCCAGGAAGGGGGCCTGCCACGCCTCGAGCCCGTCAGCGGCAAGGTTCAACGCTGTCCAGATCAGCCGGGCCGCGTGGCCATCCCAGGTGCGTTCGACGTGATCGTCCTCGAAACGCGGCGGGGCATCCGGAATCTCACAGATCAACGAGCTGCGCGGTCGGTGTATGCCGAGTTCGTCCGCCGCATCGCAGAAGGACGCATAGAACATGGCGACTGATCCCTTGGACAACGGCACCGTCCGCGCGCCGTTGTCGGCCTCGATGACCACGCCACCGTCGAGCAAGCTGTAGTGCACCGTGAAGGTCACGCCTCGCTGCCGAAAGGTCGGCGTACTGAGCCCCCGGGGGGTGACATTGAGGACGATGTTTCCCCAGCCGACTTCGAAGGGCTCGTCAAGGGTGTATTTACCTGCAACCTGTACCACCCGGTTCACGTAGTCAACCATGGGCGCCAGGTCCTCAAAGACCAGCGTCGGCCACGCATTGAGACGTTCGCTCACAAAGAGCCTCCCAGCGTGTCGATGGGATCAGAGGGAGGGGACGTCAAGTGATGCGCCCGCTCCCCCATGCAGCGACGGGCGGGCCTCGGACACCGAACTGCGACCCAGTACCCAATTCTCACACTCAGGTCAGGGTCCTGCCCACTCGGTGGCGTCGGGCGTCCGACGTGCTGGGCCAGCAGCCAGGATGCGGTGGGTGACCGAAAACCCCGCCTTTCCGCCTGAGGGTCGAACGGAGATCAGCATCCGTCGGTATACATCGTGATCGGGGGCCATATTGAAGAACTCACCCTCGTGCAGTTCGTCGGGTCCCGCCGAACCATCAGGCAGCGGATGCGGGAAGCCCGGCCGGGTGACGTCGTTGCTGATCCTCGGATCGACGAGCACCTGTTGCACCTCGGCGTACCGTGTCACGACCCGCGCCGGCTGTCCGCTTCATGCGCTCGAGCCTCTGCCCGCCGAGTGATTCGGCCTGGTCAACTACCTCACAGAACCGCGCCAGGCTCTGCGACGAGCCCTGGAACCGGCCACCAGCATCGCGCACAACGCGCCCCTGGCCGTGGCAGCCGTCAAACTTGCTGTCCACGAACGGCGAGCGTTTAGCCACCAGGACGCCTTCGTCGAGCAGGACCAGATCGCCGCGCCGGTTCTGGCGTCCCACGACGCGCAGGAGGGCGCCCACGCCTTCGCGGAAAAGTACCCACCGCATGGCGAGGCTGCTTGCCACCAGCCCCGCCCGACAGGTGCTTGTGGGCCCCGCGCGCCGCCGCACAGGCACAGCCACCTCCGCACCGCAAGAAAGGGTGACCAACGATGACCGAGCAACCCACCGTCCGAAGCGTGACCTACGATCTGCTGCGGACTCTCCGCCTCACCACGGTCTTCGGTAATCCCGGTTCCACCGAACAACCGTTTCTGCAGGATTTCCCGGCGGACTTCAGGTATGTACTGGCACTGCAGGAGGCCTCCGTCATCGCGATGGCCGACGCCTTCGCGCAAGTCACCCGGCGCCCGGCACTGGTCAACCTGCACTCCGCGGCCGGTCCGGGCAACGCCATGGGAAACCTGATATCGGCCTACCGCGGGAACACTCCCTTGATCGTCACCTCGGGACAGCAGCACCGTGAACTGATGATCGGGGAGCCATACTTGGGTAACCCGGAGTCCACCACGTTGCTGAAGCCATGGGTGAAGTGGTCCTACGAGCCGGCCCGCGCCCAGGATGTACCGGAGGCGTTCATGCGGGCCTACTCGATCGCACTGCAGCCACCGGCAGGACCGGTTCACCTGTCCATTCCCATGGACGACTGGAAGGAGCCGTTGTCCGCCTTCACGCGTGTGCGGACGGTGAGCGACCGGGTCGCTCCCGACGCGGAGCGGCTGCGCGGTTTCGCCGATCGCATCTCCGCCAGCCGTCGTCCCGCGCTGGTCTTCGGGCCGGAGGTGGATCGCGCCGGCGGATGGGACGGGGCCGTGGCCCTGGCGGAGAAGCTGCGCGCGGCAGTCTACGGCGCCCCGCTCCTGGACCGCGCATCCTTCCCGGAGGACCATCCCCTCTTCCGCGGTCCGCTCGGCATGTCGGCGAGGACCATCGGCGACCGGCTGACCGGACACGACCTGGTGGTCGTGATCGGCGCGGAGGTGTTCCGCTACTACCCCTACGTGCCCAACGACTACCTCCCCGCAGGGACCGAACTGCTGCAGATCACCGTGTCCCCCGACGTCGCCGCGGCAGCACGCGTGGGCGACAGCCTCATCGGTGATCCCAAGGCGGCGATCGAGCTGCTCCTGGACATGGTCGCGCAGGGATCCGCGCGGACTGCTCCGGAGCCAATGGCGCGGCCCCGTGAGCTGCCACAGGTGCCGAACAGCCCGCTCACCCCACCGGAGGTCTATGCCACCCTGAGCAGGGTCCGGCCGCCCGACGCGGTCATCGCCAACGAATCGACCTCCACGATGGCACAGCAGGTCGAGTGGCTTCCCACGGTCAGGACCGGATCGTTCTTCGCCACGGCCAGCGGAGGGATCGGCTGGGGCACCCCGGCTGCGGTGGGCGTCGCGCTCGGCGACCGGGACAGGGGCGTCGAACGGCCGGTGGTCGGCCTGATCGGCGACGGTTCCTTCCAGTACTCCGTGCAGGCCATCTGGACGGCGGCCCAGCACAACCTCCCGATCATCTACGTGGTCATGCGCAACCAGGAGTACTCCATCCTGAAGTCGTTCGCGGTGCTGGAGGAGACTCCGGGCGTTCCGGGACTCGACCTGCCGGGGCTCGACATCGCCTCCGTGGCCCGCGGCTTCGGATGTCGTGGGGTCGACGTGGAGACCACCGAGGATCTGGAGCGGGAATTCAAAGCGGCCCTGACCGCCGGCACCACCACAGTCATCGTGGTGCCCACGCAACCTCAGAAAGCCATGTTGTAGGGCACGAGCCCACACGATCCGATCGTGACGCCTTCAAGCCGGTCTTCCAGGCCGCGGCGTCTGTCCCACGCCGTCGCCGGAAAGCCGGGCGAGGGCGGTCGGCTGCGTGCTCTCCGATCCGTGGGCGAGCCGCTCCCGGCCTCGCCGTCTCCCACGCCGGCGCTCAGTGCAACCTCGGTCAGCACCTCTTCGACGCGTTCGGGGTGCGCAGGTCGAGTTGGGACTACGTGACTCCGCGGACGCTGGCTAGTAGGGTCGGGGACTGGCGCGGTTGCTGACGCTCCGTTTCCAGTCCCCGCCGCTTCAAACCGTGCATGCAGTTCTCCCGCACACGGCTTTCCGACATCGTTCACCGACTGGCATGCGCTGTCGCCCTGCGTACGTTTCCGGTAAGACGGTAGACGCCGAGCCGGGTGATCCACCCATAAGTAAATCGGGTGGCCCAATTCCTGCCCGCGAGTCTGTGTTTCGTGCTGGCGAGATCGCCAGCCGCTCGTGGACGTAACCGTCGACCACGTTGAACTTCCTTCCGGAGTTTCCGTTGCGGAAGTACGCAGCCCATCCCCGCAGTACGGGGTTGAGATCGGTTACTACGGCGGATACCGGCCGCTCAGTTTTCGAGCGAGCGGTCGCCGCGCGGACCTTGTCACGCAGTACCCACATCGCTCTGGCTGAAGGCCAGCGTTGCAAGTAGTACCTGCCCCGCCATTTCCACGATTCCCTCTTCCGGTGGTGGAAGCCGAGGAAATCGAATCCTTGCCCGCCTCGGGTGAGGCAGACGATGCCGGTCTTCTCGGGGTGCAACCGCATACCGAGTCTTTCCAGCACTCGTGCCGCTAACTCACGGGCCTGTTCCGCCCGTTGTTCGGTCGGCGACAGGACCACGAAATCATCGCAGTACCTCACCAGCGTCCCCAGCCGGCGGCCCTCGCGCTGCCACGCCTCATCGAGAACGTGCAGCGCGACATTCGCCAGCAACGGGGAAATCGGTGATCCCTGCGGGGTTCCCGCCCCGGTCGGGGACGTCACCCCGCCCTCCAGAACTCCCATCCTCAGCCAGGCCCGGATCAGCTTCAGCATCGGCCGGTCCACCACACGCCGGGCCACCTGGGCCATCAGCGCCTCATGACCGATCGTGCCGAAGCAGTCCCGGATGTCGGCCTCGAACACCCACTCCCGCCGCTGGTTCGCCGCGACACGCACTGCCTCGCAGGCGTCGATCGCGGACCGCTTCGGCCGGAATCCGTAGCTCGCCTCGGTGAACTGAGCCTCGAATACTGGTTCAAGGACCAGTTTCGCAGCCGTCATCACCACACGGTCCGCCACGGTGGGGATCGAAAGCGGCCGGAACTCCCCAGGCCGCCCCGGTTTGGGAATCTGGACCCGCCGCAACACTGACGGACGATACGTATACATCCGCAGTTTCCGCGAAAGGTCCTGGAGGAATGCATCCACCCCCGAGGTTTCCACCGCGTCGACGGTCATACCGTCCACGCCAGGGGCGCCTCGGTTTGCGCACACACCGGCCCATGCCCGCCGAAGAACGTCCATGCGGTGGACATGGCCATACAGGGCGTGAAACCGGCGTTCGGGCTCTTGCTTGGCACAGTGGTACAGCGCCCGTTGCAGGGCTCGGACCTTGTCCAGAGGACGGCGGCCCGGTCCCGCGGCGCTTTCCTCCCGGCGGATGGAACTAGCCGAAACGGCACTCATCCGGGTCCCTCCTTGTTCGCGAATCACATCGATGAAGCAGGGGCCCTTCGCTCCCAGCGGGTTGTGTTGTCCCGCCGATCACCACTACTACGACCCCCTCCGACCGCCTCTCGGCCAGGGCCCCGGGGAGAGTCCTGTTCGCCCGGCTTGATCACGCGTCGGTGTGGCAGGGTCAGGTCCGGTTCAGGATCAGAGTTCAGCTGGTGGCAGGCCCAGGTGGTCGTGCAGTGCCCGGCGGCCGACGGGTGTCACGAGGAGGGCGCGGCTGGTTCCGATGCGCGTCATCCACCCGGTGGCAAGTGCGTGGGCGGACAGGGCGGCGCCCACCGCGCCGGCCAGGTGGGGACGGCGCTCGGTCCAGTCGAGGCAGGCGCGCACCGGTGGCCGGCGTGAGCCGACGGGCACCGTGATGCCGACCTCGGCAAGCCAGAGGGCGCCCTTGCCGGTCAGGCCCGGCTCGGGCCCCCACTCCAGGAGTCCGTGTTCGACCATCGCGTCGGTGATAGCCAGCGCGGTGGTTCCGGCCAGGTGGTCGTAGCACAGCCGGGCGCGGGCCAGTGCCTGCTGCCGGCCGGAGGCCGACAGCGAGCGTGGCCGGGGGCTGTGCTTCGGGGCCAGCGCGGCAAGGCTCTCGATCAGTTCGATCACTCTGCGGTCGGCCACCCGTACGTAGCGGTGGCGTCCGTGCCGCTCCTCGACGAGGAGCCCGCCGTTTACGAGCAGGTTCAGGTGCGAGGTCGCAGTGGACGGCGCGACTCCGGCATAGCGCGCGAGCTCGTTCGCCGTCCAGGCCCGGCCGTCGAGCAGCGCGAGGCAGAAGGCGGCCCGGGTGCCGTCGGCCAGCAGTCTGGCCACGCCCGCCAGGTCCACACCCACATCCTGGCCTGCGCGCTGAATGTCCACGGTGCCCATTGTCGCCGACGTCCCTTCGACGTCCGTCGAAGCGTCCCCGTTCTAGCGTCGGCCCGTGCGCCGGGCTCACCGGCCCCGCACCCGCATCCGCTCACGTACTGGAGCAACCATGCCTGCGTCCGACACTGCCGTCACCGCCTCCCACCAGCCCAAACCCCAGACGGACTGGGTGCTCACCGACGCCCCCAACCCGGAGGACGCCGCGGCAATCTCCGGCGCGCTGGACCGCTTCAACATCGAACACACGGGAATCGCCGACCGCAGACCTCTGGCCGTCCTGGTCCGTGATCCCGAAACGCGCCAGGTGGTCGGCGGACTGACCGGGCGTACCTCGCTCGGGCTGTTCTTCCTCGACCTCTTCTACCTGCCGCCCCGGCTGCGTGGTAGCGGGCTGGGAACAGAGCTACTCCGGCAGGCCGAGGACGAGGCTCGTGCCCGTGGCTGCCGCACGGCCGTGCTCTACACCATCACCTTCCAGGCCCCCGGCTTCTACCAGAAACACGGGTGGAAGCGGCTCGGAGAGGTGCCCTGCGATCCGCCAGGCACCAGCCGCGTCTTCATGACCAAAGAACTCACCGCACCGACCGGTGAACCAGTCCGGTCCCGGTAAGGTCGCCGTGCTCGTTGCACCATCATCTGATCCGTCCGCTCTGCACCTGCCACAGGCCGCGTCCGGGGCGTCACGGCCCGAGGCGGTGGTGCCGTCCGGTCTGCTCGCCGCACTGGCCCAGGTGCCAGATCCGAGGAATCCGCGCGGCGTGCGGTTCCGGCTGGCAACGCTGCTCGCGGTCGGCGTATGTGCACTCACCAGCGCCGGACACAACTCCCTAACCGCCATTGCCGAGTGGGTACGCCGCTGCGACCAGGATGTACTGGCCCGGCTGGGCTGCCCCTTCGACCCCTTTACCGGCCGGTTCAAGGCTCCGGGCGAGCGCACCCTGCGCGACGTATTTGCCCGCGTCGACCCCGCGCTACTCACCGCCGCCGGTTTCACCAGACTCACCACACTCCAGGCCCGCCCGATATCCGCAACAACCCCGGACGGGACCGTAGAGCGCGAACAGCGCCGCGCCCACCACACCGCCCAGCACGAGACGGACCCGCCGCAACCACGTCGTACGGCCTTCGCCGTGGACGGCAAATGCCTACGCGGAGCTGTCCGTGCGGACGGCAGCCGCGTCTTCGTCCTGTCCGCAGTGCGCCACCACGATGCGTTGACCGCCGCTCTACGCGAGATCGGTGCGAAGACGAACGAGATCCCCGAGTTCGCTCCGCTGCTGGACACCCTCGATGATCAGGATCTGGCCGGCTCCGTCGTCACCGTCGACGCCCTGCATGCCCAGACGAGTCACGCTCGCTACCTTGTCGAGGACCGCCAGGCCCACTACCTGCTGTCGGTGAAGAACAACCAGCCCACCCTGGCCCGTCAGTTGACCAAACTGCCCTGGAAGCAGGTACCGGTCCTCGATCAGTCCCGCGACCGCGGGCACGGCCGGGAGGAGGTCCGCGAGGCGAAGGTGGTGAGCGTGGACGGACTGCTGTTCCCCCATGCCCGCCAGGTTGTTCGCATCCACCGCAAACGCCGCCGAATCGGGACATCGAAGTGGCAGACCGAGACTGTCTACGCCGTCACCGATCTCGCGACCCATCAGGCGTCTCCCGCTGAGATCGCTGCATGGGCGCGCGGCCACTGGATCATCGAGAACACCGTCCACTGGACGAAAGACGTGACCTTCGCCGAAGACGCCAGTCAGATCCGCCGGCATCGCACCCCCGCCGTCATGAGCGCCCTGCGCGATCTTGCCCGCGCCACCCTCCGCCGCTCCGGATGGGCCAACATCGCCAGCGGCCGGCGAGCCCACACGCACCCCGCAGCCACGCTCACCCTCCACGGGATTCCATGATCAAACCGGGCGAACGCGACTCTCCCCGGGGCCCTGCCTCTCGGCAACCTGCCATTTCCCGGTTCTGCCGGTTATAGGAAGGCCACGCTTCCCGGGCCGCAAACCCGGGGCCGAGGAGGCTCTCTCCAGTTCCCAGAACAACCTTCCAACCATTCCACGCCCCTTACGCCGGGAGGTTCTTCAACGACCGCTCCAGGTCCGAGATCGTCTTCCGTGGCCTTCGCCAAACAAGCACAGGCTCGGCTCCTCCTTGGCCCGCCCCAAGCGGAGCGGGGGTTAAATGACGACGCTGCAGGCTTCACTTCATGTTGCGGACTGGTCGGTTGCACGCCCCCGGAGGGCGCTTGTCACTCCACTTCGACGCCACCATTTCGAGCGACGCCGGGAGTCAGCTACCGGGGACCCTGGCGTCTCCCCGAACCGGACTCACACCGGCTGGCTGTCCTGAGCTTGACGTCCGGTTACATCCCCACATCCCTTCTGAGCTGCGATGACGCCCGGACTGCTGGACGTACACTTGATCTTTAACCTGTGCGGCGTGGACGAGGGCTCGTTGACTTCTTCGTCCGTTGTTTCGCGGGGCCTGGTTTACCGACTGTGTGCACGTCATAGCGTGCAGTGGGTTGGTTGTTCCTGCGGCCGGGTGGCCGTCCTGGGCCTGGCCGAGAGGATTTCGGTGCTCTGGCCGGGCAGGTGGCCTTCGGCCGGAGGTGCCGAAAATCGCGGCGAACTCGGGCAGGGGTGAGTCTGTCCGCGGGACTCGGCTTCTCCCATGGTCGGTGCAGGTCCGTCGTCAGTGGGC
Organism: Streptomyces sp. NBC_01363; assembly: GCF_026340595.1. Taxonomy (GTDB): domain Bacteria; phylum Actinomycetota; class Actinomycetes; order Streptomycetales; family Streptomycetaceae; genus Streptomyces. The sequence continues at coordinate 5,202,501 of NZ_JAPEPF010000001.1, read as the reverse complement.
GGGCGAGCCGGAGCTGGGTGAAAACCGTGAGGATCAACCAGGTCCAGCGGTCGGCGGCTTCAGGGGCGCGGATCTTCGGGCAGGTTCGGCCCAGGGTCTGCTTGAACAGCCGGAAGGTGTGTTCGATGTCGAAGCGTCGCAGGTATGCCTGCCAGAGCGTGTCGACGGCGGTTTCCGTGGCATCGGTGCCTGACCACCACAGCCAGACCGGCTTCGGTGTTGCCCCGCTGGGCAGGTGGTCGACCTGCAAGCGGATCACGGTGCCCTCGATGACCGGCAGGGCGCCAAGCTGAGCCGTCCAGGCCGAGCGATGGGTCAGTCTTGGACGGAGCCGGTCCCAGGCCCGTGCGACGGCGGTGCCGTAGAGGCGGGTCTCGGTCACCGTCTGGGCATCGGGAGTGTTCCAGGTGTCGGGGTCACCGAAGACGAACTCGCTGCCGTGGCGGGGCGGACGGCCCCGGACACCCGGCTCGCGGCAGGGGGCACGTCGCGGGACTCGATCCGAGCGCATCCGGCCCAGCACCTGCACCGGCAGGTCCTTCAGGAGGAAGGCCAGGCGGGGCACGTCGTAGCCGGCATCCACCACGATCAGGATCTCCAGGTCGCCGTCCTTCCACTGCCCGGCTGTGATGAGCCGTTCGACGAGCTCGCGCATCTGCCTGGCGGTGACAGTGGCGGCGTCGTCACCCGGCGACAGCCGTAGTGCATCCAGTGGCGCGGTCCACGAACTGCGGCCCGTTTCCAGTGCACAGATCACCGAGTACGGCCAGCCGGGAACGGGAATGTGCTGGTCCTTGCCCCGGCCGTAGGTGTGGCACAGGATCCGCTGCGGTGAGGTGTGCGCGCTGGGCCGTAGCCAGCAGGTCAGGTCGGCGGCCAGGACCAGCCGGCCGTCCGACGCCCGTGGCAGCGGCACCGTCGCCAGGGCCCGTCGCAGCCGGGCAGCGTCGACCCGGCCCGCGGACAGGGCGTCGTGGAGCCCGCCGTGTCCACGCCGGTGTTCGCCCACCAGTGACAGTTCCACCAGCGACCGGACCGGCCCATCGGAGCACAACACCGCGTCCGCGAGCTCGAACAGAGCATCCGCTCGTTTGGTCAGACAGGAGTAGAACTCACCCCGGAAGCGTGACAGTCCCACAAACGGATCCTGCGGGACGACATGATGCGACAGACTCATCTTCACGGCCTTCGTGCTGAGCGTTGTGTGTTCCTTGGTCGGATCACATGCTCAGCCGAAGGCCGCCTGCGTGTAACGCAGTTACCAGTCCGAGTGATCAAGTACGACGAACCGTTCGGGCCCCGAGGTTAAAGATCAAGTGTACGTCCAGCAGTCCGGGCGTCATCGCAGCTCAGAAGGGATGTGGGGATGTAACCGGACGTCAAGCTCAGGACAGCCAGCCGGTGTGAGTCCGGTTCGGGGAGACGCCAGGGTCCCCGGTAGCTGACTCCCGGCGTCGCTCGAAATGGTGGCGTCGAAGTGGAGTGACAAGCGCCCTCCGGGGGCGTGCAACCGACCAGTCCGCAACATGAAGTGAAGCCTGCAGCGTCGTCATTTAACCCCCGCTCCGCTTGGGGCGGGCCAAGGAGGAGCCGAGCCTGTGCTTGTTTGGCGAAGGCCACGGAAGACGATCTCGGACCTGGAGCGGTCGTTGAAGAACCTCCCGGCGTAAGGGGCGTGGAATGGTTGGAAGGTTGTTCTGGGAACTGGAGAGAGCCTCCTCGGCCCCGGGTTTGCGGCCCGGGAAGCGTGGCCTTCCTATAACCGGCAGAACCGGGAAATGGCAGGTTGCCGAGAGGCGGTCGGAGGGGGTCGTAGTAGTGGTGATCGGCGGGACAACACAACCCGCTGGGAGCGAAGGGCCCCTGCTTCATCGATGTGATTCGCGAACAGGGAGGGACCCGGATGAGTGCCGTTTCGGCTAGTTCCATCCGCCGGGAGGAAAGCGCCGCGGGACCGGGCCGCCGTCCTCTGGACAAGGTCCGAGCCCTGCAACGGGCGCTGTACCACTGTGCCAAGCAAGAGCCCGAACGCCGGTTTCACGCCCTGTATGGCCATGTCCACCGCATGGACGTTCTTCGGCGGGCATGGGCCGGTGTGTGCGCAAACCGAGGCGCCCCTGGCGTGGACGGTATGACCGTCGACGCGGTGGAAACCTCGGGGGTGGATGCATTCCTCCAGGACCTTTCGCGGAAACTGCGGATGTATACGTATCGTCCGTCAGTGTTGCGGCGGGTCCAGATTCCCAAACCGGGGCGGCCTGGGGAGTTCCGGCCGCTTTCGATCCCCACCGTGGCGGACCGTGTGGTGATGACGGCTGCGAAACTGGTCCTTGAACCAGTATTCGAGGCTCAGTTCACCGAGGCGAGCTACGGATTCCGGCCGAAGCGGTCCGCGATCGACGCCTGCGAGGCAGTGCGTGTCGCGGCGAACCAGCGGCGGGAGTGGGTGTTCGAGGCCGACATCCGGGACTGCTTCGGCACGATCGGTCATGAGGCGCTGATGGCCCAGGTGGCCCGGCGTGTGGTGGACCGGCCGATGCTGAAGCTGATCCGGGCCTGGCTGAGGATGGGAGTTCTGGAGGGCGGGGTGACGTCCCCGACCGGGGCGGGAACCCCGCAGGGATCACCGATTTCCCCGTTGCTGGCGAATGTCGCGCTGCACGTTCTCGATGAGGCGTGGCAGCGCGAGGGCCGCCGGCTGGGGACGCTGGTGAGGTACTGCGATGATTTCGTGGTCCTGTCGCCGACCGAACAACGGGCGGAACAGGCCCGTGAGTTAGCGGCACGAGTGCTGGAAAGACTCGGTATGCGGTTGCACCCCGAGAAGACCGGCATCGTCTGCCTCACCCGAGGCGGGCAAGGATTCGATTTCCTCGGCTTCCACCACCGGAAGAGGGAATCGTGGAAATGGCGGGGCAGGTACTACTTGCAACGCTGGCCTTCAGCCAGAGCGATGTGGGTACTGCGTGACAAGGTCCGCGCGGCGACCGCTCGCTCGAAAACTGAGCGGCCGGTATCCGCCGTAGTAACCGATCTCAACCCCGTACTGCGGGGATGGGCTGCGTACTTCCGCAACGGAAACTCCGGAAGGAAGTTCAACGTGGTCGACGGTTACGTCCACGAGCGGCTGGCGATCTTCGCCAGCACGAAACACAGACTCGCGGGCAGGAATTGGGCCACCCGATTTACTTATGGGTGGATCACCCGGCTCGGCGTCTACCGTCTTACCGGAAACGTACGCAGGGCGACAGCGCATGCCAGTCGGTGAACGATGTCGGAAAGCCGTGTGCGGGAGAACTGCATGCACGGTTTGAAGCGGCGGGGACTGGAAACGGAGCGTCAGCAACCGCGCCAGTCCCCGACCCTACTAAGGGCTGTCCCGTAATCCCTGGTGGATCGGCGTGCGGCGTCGGATGCGGTGCATCGCAAGGCGGAAAAACGCCCGAATACTGGATGTATTCGGGCGTTCCGACAACGCGGCGAGGTGCCGTGGCTGACGCCGCACGCCCGCCACGGATTACGGGACAGCCCTTGGGCGGGAGTGGAAACGTCGCGGCCGTGTCCCACCCTGCAGCCATCACCCGGCGCACCGGCTCGGCTCCCAGGTAGCCGCTGCCGCCGAGAATCAAATCCGTCATGGCGCCATACGCCAGGGGAGCCCAATGTCGCCGAGAGGCCTCGTTCTACGCTGCGAGGGCGTGATGGTATCGCTGCCTGGTCTCGGCTGGCGTGAGGCAGCCGAATCCCGACGCCCGCCTGTTCACCGATCTCGAACCGCTGGTAGAGGATGGTGGCCAGGAGTCGGTCGACGAGAGTGAGGCCGGGGCGCCGGCCGGTGTAGAGGCCGGTGGCGGGGGTCTTCTGCCCGGCGCTGGTTTCTCGCAGCACGCGATCCTCACCGACAATGCCCGCCTTGAGGAACGCCTTCACCAGGTCAAGAACGCGTTTGTCCCCGATCCGAAGCCGCACCCGGTCCAGCAGGGCCGGATGCGAAATCTCGTCGGAGCAGGCTTTGATGTCACCCTCCACGATCCACTCAACCCGCCGCGCGACCACCCTCCTGCGGGCCCTGCTCGTCCTGGCGAACAGCGAAGTGCAGAGGTGACAGACGATGGCCCTCTGCCGATCATGTCCTGGCCAGCACGAGTACCCCACGACAAGCTCACACCAGGCCCGTGACCAGCGAAATCAGGATGAAATTTCCTCATTGGGTTTCGGATCAATAGGCACCCTTGCCCCGCCGCACCGCCCGGCAGGGCTGTGACGGCGTCTGTCGAGGGACTCCGGGCGTCGGCATGCCCGAAGCACGGGCCCCTGCCGGCTCCCTGGGTCCCCGGCATCCTCGGGATCCCCACCTCCGGGGTGTCGAGGTGGCGGGCCGCCGGAGCACACGATGCCCGTGAGACCGACGGTGTAGAGCACCAGCGGGAGGGCCGCGAGCCGGCCGGCGGGAGCGAAGCCGCCGATGGCAAGGGCGGTCAGGGGCAGGAAGCAAGCGGCCAGGCCGCACACCAGGAGCAAGGGGGACCACCAGGCCGTCGGACCCACGCCTGCGGGAAGGCGGCGGAGCGGGCGCTGGGCCCGCAGAAGGGCCAGGGTGAACGGGATCAGGGCAGCGGTCAGGAGAGCGAGCCAGGGGATGCGCAGTGCCAGCCACGCGATGGAGCCTATGGCGGGCTGGGGTGCCAGGCCCGTGGGGTAGAAGGCGACGGCCACCAGGATCACCGGGATCATGTGCCACAGGTAGACGGTCATGACCGCCTGGTTGAGGTGGGAGACCCGTTGCCACAGGCGGGGGCGGGTGAGCAGGCGTTGCAGCGCGGGTTCGGCCATCAGCAGAAGGCCGGTCTGGGCAGCGGCGAACGCCAGCAAGGCGATCGACGGTGGGTTCGTATTGCCCACCCGCGTGCCGGCACCGATCATGTCGACGGGAAACGGGCCCCAGCCCAGCAGTGCAGCCAGGAGCACGACGCCCCCCGCCGCCAAGGCTCGGCATCGCCATCGCGGGGTGGTCAGCGTTCCGTCCTGCCAGGCGAATCCCCACTGATGCATCGCCCCCCACACCAAAAGGTAGTTCGCGAAGCCGATCACCGGCAGCCGGGGGCCGAGTACCAGCACGTCCACCCCGGCGGCTCCCAGGGCCATCACCGTTGGCACGGCCAGCCCCCAACGGCGGTGCGCCGCGTGCAGGAGCGGGGTCAAGGCGATCAGCAGCAGGTAGACCGGCAGGAACCACAGGTGCAGCGCCACCAGCCAGCCTGCCCGGGCCAGCACAGCGGGTTCCGCGCCCGCGAGGCGGGCCACGACTGCGGCGAGCGCGCACACCGCCGCGTACACCGTCGTCGGCCACAGCAAACGCACCGCCCGCCCCTGTACCCAGGACCGCCAGTCCTCGCCCTGTTGCCGACGGGCCTGCCAGGACACCGCGTTGGCGTACCCACCGACAAGGAAGAAGACCGGCATGACCTGCAGCAACAGGGTGGGCCAGCGGACCCAGCCGACGTGGTCGAGCGCGTCGAGTCCGGACAGCCGACCGTCCCGGTAGGTGACGTCGACCAACAGCCAGTGACCGGCCACCACCGCGCCGATCGCGCACACACGCAGCAGGTCCGCACAGCGGTTCCGTTCCGCCCTCACACCATCGATGATCGCGCGGCACCGACCCGGACCGGAAACCGCACGACGTTCGGGACGACCAGGGTCGCAGCACCAGGTTCTGCCCTCGTGCACAGCGCCCTGCGGTTTCCGACCGGCGTCCAGCGCGGGGTTCATCTGGTACGCCACTGTCAGTACAGCTCGGGTCCGAGAGCGTCTCCGCGTTGCTACGGTCGATAACGTGGCGGTCGTGGCCCGGAGCCACGGTGTAGTTCGGGAGCGCCTTGCCGGGCCCGACGATCTCCGTGGGCTTGATCTTCTTGCCCTGCTCGACCGTGAGTCCGACAGACTGGCGAAGACCTATGCCGTCCTCCACGTAGAAGTAGCCCAAGGTGCCACTGGGCATCTGCATGTCTCCCGCGCCACGAACGTACCAGCCGTGGCCTGCGATGACGGCTTGACCGTCAGGGCGTCCGCCGGGGAGCCGCTCCGCAGCCGGGCCCACGCCCTTGCCGTGCGTGGGAATCTCGTGTCCGCGCAACTCGGATGCCACAGCGACACGCCGCCACCCTGTCAGGCCGTCCCACGAGGACGATCTGCTGGGTCAGTTCGTCGGCAGCTTCGGCGTAGAGGTCGGCGAGAGCGTCGCAGCCTTGCCGGCGGAGCATGTACTCCGCGCGGTAGAGGCGGTAGGCGGGGCGGACGGGGAGGTACTTGTCGACGAAGACGCCGGCGCCGCCGTTCTGGCCGGTGATGGCGTCGTAGGCGTCTCCGAGGAACTGGAAGGGCAGCTTCGGCCCTTGCGCGGAACCCTCGCCGAAGTCCCCCGGAATACGGCCGCACGGGGTCGACGAAGAACATATGGGCACCCCCCTGACGGCGTACACGCGGCAGTCGTCGATTCATGCCGGGGACCGGTGCTCGGTTCCTTGCGGTGCGGGTTGCTGCCCGGCGTCGCGGATGGCGCGGGCGGCGTTGATGAGTCCGATGTGGCTGAAGGCTTGAGGGAAGTTGCCGAGGGCCTCTCCCGTGGCGGGGTCGGTCTCCTCGGCGAGCAGGCCGACATCGTTGGCATGTGCGAGGGCGGTCTGGAACACCTGCCGTGCACGGACGACATGACCGGTCAGGGCGAGAGCGTGGGCGAGCCAGAAGGTGCACAGCAGGAAGGCTCCTTCCGCTTCCTCGATCTCGTCGCCGAGGTAGCGGCGGACCAGGCCGTTGCGGTCGGTGAGGTGGGTGGCGACGGCCAGCACGGTCGACACGACGCGCGGGTCGTGCGGAGGCAGGAAGCCGACGATGGGCAGCATCAGCGCCGATGCGTCCAGCTCATCACTGCCGAACGCCTGGGCGAAGGCCCCCAATCCGGCGTTCCAGCCGCGCTCTTCGACTGCTTGGCGGATGTTGTCCCGCTCATGCCGCCAGTGGGGTACGCGTTCGTCGGCCTGTAGCGCCGGTGCCATGGCAATGGCGCGATCCAGGGCGACCCAGCACATCAGTTTCGAGTGCAGGAAGTGTCTGCTCGGTCCGCGTCTCTCCCAGATGCCCTGGTCGGGCTCGGTCCAGCGACGGGCGGCCGTGTCGGCCGCCTCGACCAGGAAGGCGCGGGTGGGTGGGTCCAGGCGCTCTCCGGTTGGGAGGGTCTCGTGGGCGGCGTCGAGGAGTTCGCCGTAGACGTCGAGCTGGCGTTGGCGCCAGGCGTCGTTCCCGGTGCGCACGGGGGTGCTGTCGCGCCAACCGGCCAGGTGGGGCAGCAGCCGCTCGCTGAGGTCGTGTTCACCGCCGATGCCGTACATGATCTGCAGGTTCACGCCGCGGTGGAGCTGGGTTGCCGCGGCGCGGGCGAGGAAGCCGAAGAACTTGTCCTTCTCCTTCTCGCAGGCGGCGGTGGCGAGTGCTTGGAGGGTGAAGCTCGCGTCGCGGACCCAGGTGTAGCGGTAGTCCCAGTTACGTGTGCCGCCGGGGCGTTCGGGCAGTGAGGTGGTGGCCGCGGCCACGATTGCTCCCGTAGGGGCGAAGGTCAGTCCCCGCAGCACGCGTCCGCTGTGTGCCACCTCGTCCTGCCAGGGGCCGACGTAGCCCCGGTGCTGCCGGGACCACGAGCGCCAGCCCTCGACGGTGTCGTTCAGGCGCCGCTGGACGCGCCCCGCCCGCCAGCGCACCGGCTCGCTTCCCCACGCCGGCCCGACATGCAATGCGAAGCCGAGGCGGTCCGATGCCCGCAGGGTGAACCGGCCGTGCGCGGTGGAACCGCTTACCGTCAGCTCGACGGGGCTGGACAGCCGGAGCACGTGGGCGCCGCCGTACGCGACGAGCCCGCCCCGGACCGGTGTCAGGAGCGGATGGATCAGTCCGAACTCCGGGCGTGGCGCGTAGGCGATGTCGAGGGTCACCTGTCCTTCGGTGCAGGTGACCTGACGCAGCAGAATTCCGGGGGAGGCCTCGCCGAGTGCGTGTCCGCGCTCGCGCCGTCCCAGGGCGAGCGCGTCGCGTACAACTGCCGTGCCTCCGGTTGTCCGGAAGGTCGTCTCCAGGACAAGGGTCTCCTCGACGTAGCGGCGGCTGACGTCGGCGGGTCCGGCGGTGCGGATGGACCAGTGGCCGGCGTCCTCGTCGAGGAGCCGGGCGAAGATCGCCGGGCTGTCGAAGCGGGGAAGGCACAGCCAGTCCACCGAGCCCTCGGAGGTGACCAGGGCGGCCGAGCGGCAGTCGGACAGCAGGGCATGGTCACCGATCGGTCGCGCGCTCACCGACCGCAGCCCGTCTGCCCCGGGCTCGGCCAGGACGGTCTGAGCCGCCGCCATCGGGGCAGGCCCACATCAGGTGCCGGTCGGTGATCCATCACAGCCTCCCTGCGCAGCGAACTGACCTCACTCAAGCGGCACCATCGGCGGGCCGGACCTCCCGCCGCCGCTGTTGTCATGGCGGAGTACCACGATCCGGCGAGGCCGCCTGTTCGTCAGTCACCGGAGCCCGACCGATGTCCTCGCAGCCGGATCGTCGATCCCTCATCAGTCGGGACGCCCCCGGGCAGTGCGCTGAGGGCTCAGTGCAAGGAAGCTCCGGTGATCGCCCTGCCACTCGTCGGTGACGCCAAGGCCGAGTTCTGGCGCGATGCGGCGGAGCGCCGGAGCGCCGAGACGTGCCCAGGGAAACGGCGGACCCCGATGGCCATGGGTGTCTTCCACCCATGCGGTACAGCGCTCCGCAATGTCGATCGGCTCGACCTCGACGAGCAGGACACCCATCGGAGCGATGAGCTGTGTACACCGTCGGAGCAGGGCCCGGGGGTCGCCGCCGATACCGATGTTCCCATCGGCCAGCAGGAGGGTCTGCCAGGCTCCCTCACCAGGAAGGGCGGCGAACACCGACCGGCACAGTGCCGTCCCACCGAGAGCGATGGTGCGGGCGACCGCCCGCGGGGCAACGTCGATACCGACGGCGAAGATGCCCTGGTGCAGGAGCGCCCTGCACAGCCGGCCCGGTCCGCAGCCGACGTCCAGGACGGGGCCATCGCAGCGCTCCAGCAGGGTTTCGTCGGCCCTGGTGGGTTGTGCGTACCAGCGGTGCACAGGCAACCAGGTCCACCGTCCGTCCGTCAGCCGTAGGTACACCGGCCCGCCGCCGGTGCGCAGGGCCAGTGCGTAGGGGTCCTGGCGTGCGGGTCGGTTCTCCCTCGTCACGGAGGGCCGTCGGGGTCGGGCGGTGGGCGTTCCTCGTCGGCGCGGGCGGCCCGCCGGACGCGGCGAAGCCTGATCGCGAAGGCCACTGCGGAGGCGGCGAAGAGCACGCCGGTGATCGCCAGCCATCGGCCGAGGTAGACGTCGTAGGACAACCCGGTGTAACCGGGGTAGGGGACCGCCAGTCGGAAGATGAGGGGGAACCAGACCAGTAGGAGCAGACCGGCCAGGAAGGTGGGAACGCGCAGGTAGTTGATCCACGGCTCGTGCGGTACGCCGCCAAGTCGGTGCCGCAGGACGGAATGGGCGGACAGATCGGCGAGCGAGTACAGGGGCAGCAGGATCAGGTCGTGGAGGATGGCGGCACCGACGAACCAGATCGCCACCTCCAGCGGCTGGACGGCGAACAGGCGCACCATGGCGTAGCCGGTGAGGGCGAACGAGGCGATGAGGACGAGAAGGTGCAGGGGGCCGGAGCCGTACCAGCGGACGAATCGTGCCATGGTCACGTCCTGAAGGTGAGCCGGTGTACCCACTTGGTGTTGTTCACGCCGGGGTTGGCCGGGACGATGATGCGGGCCGGGTATCCGTGGTCGAGCGAGAGATATGCGCCGTTGACGCGGAGGGCGAGCAGCGCTCGGAGGTCGTGGATCTGGTTGCCCCGCAGCACCACTCTGGTGAACGGGCCGGGCGGTTGGATGGATTCGACCAGGACGCTTCCGGCGCCGGACATGCCGGTCATGGCGGCGAGGTCGGCCAGCCGTAGGCCGCTCCAGTGCTGGTCGTCGGTGGACCATCCCTCCACACAGGCGATCGGCAGTGCGGCGGCATGCTGCGGCATGGCCAGGAGCTGCTCGCGGGTGAAGACCAGTGGCGCTCCGCGTCCGTGGACCTCCAACCGCCAGTCCGGTCCGACGAGCGCGGGAGTGACACCGACGGCCGCCGCCGTCTTGTTGATCTGGAAGCCGTTCGGGCCCCTGCCCGGATCGCGGTTGTGCGGTGCGAGGAGCGCCGTGCCGCGCGTCCGGCCGCCGATGCTCTGTCCGGCGGTCACGGCGAGGAGGAGTAGCGATCCCGCTCCCACCATGCCCACCGCGCCGCGGCGGCTCATCGTCGGCGGGGCTGGTGCGGCTGCCACCAGGCCGTCGGGGTCGGGGGGTTCAGGCAGGGTGTGGGCGAGGTCGGTGCGCAGTTCGGCGCTCAGACTGCGAGAGCGCAGGGCACGTGTCATCCGGGCGAGTTTGAGGCCCACGTGGACGACGAATGCGGCGATGAACACCCAGGCGCCGTAGAAGTGCAGGCGGTAGAACGAGCCCGGGAAGACGTAGTAGAGCTGGATGTTGAGGATGCCGGTGACGAACTCGAAGATGACCCCGCCGACCAGCATCAGCAAGGACAGCCGCTCCAGGCCATGGGCGACGGAACGCACCGGCAGCCATTCGAACAGCTTCGGGATCACCGACCACAACTTCGCCAGTAGCACCGGCACCAGGACCACACCCAGTGTCACGTGCACGCCCTGGAGCAGCCGGTACAGCCAGTACGGGTGCGTGGGCCAGCTGAACAGATAGAAGCCCAGCACGCCCTTGTCGGGAGTCTTGTCATTGAGGGGGCTCAGCCCGGGGTTGTAGGAGGCGTAGGAGAGCAGTCCGGTGACGAACAGCAGCGGGATGCCGATCAGCAGCACCAGGCCGAACACCGAGGTCAGCCAGGGCCCGCGAATCGGACTACGCCAGAACCCGGGACGGAACGGACCCGGTGGCGGGGGCATCCGGCCGATGCGTCGCGCTGTCGCCCGGGTACGCGCGGTGGCAGCCGCCAGAGCAGCCTCCATGCGCTCACGCCACGCCCGCGTGCGCTCTCCGTCCGATCCCCGACGTTGCGGCCCACCGGACGGTGCCGGCCCCGACGGCCGTCCGCCACTTTCCATCGGCCCTCTCCTCCAGTCGCTGAGCCGCCCGTACGACGGGGCGGTCCCATACCTCGCCCCGTGCCTGACAGACAAGACATTCACAAGCTGACACAGGCCAGGCCGGCTGACCGGGCCTGAGGTGCATGCGGGTGTCTGTCACCAGCCGAACGGTCGAACAACTGCTTCAGGCAGTCCCCCAGTCCCCGTGCCCCGGGTCATGATGGAAAGGTGCGACGCCGCAGCGCACGGCACAGCGCCGCCGACCGGCCCGGCCACGCCACCCTGACCAGGCAGGCCGGCTGGTTCGCCGTGATCGGCGTCGCCTCCACAGCGGGTCAGGCCCTGCTGTACTGGGTGCTGCGCCGCTGGTCGCCTCCTCTCGTGGCCAATCTCGCCTCGCTCGGCGTCGTCACCCTCCTCAACACCGAGGCGAACCGGCGGCTGACCTTCTGCGGCTCTCCGGTCCGTGCCGTCCAGGCGCACCTTGCGGCAGGCGAATCCACCTCAGCCTCGCCGAAATCAGACGCCTGATCACCCGCCTCAACGACCGCGCTCCCACCCCGATCGATCACACCCTGCACTGGTCACACTGGCACCGACGACAACACCAAGCCCGCGTCAGTCGCTATAGACGACGCGGACACAGCCCATAGAACCGGCCACCCATCAGCACAAACACCGTTGCAGTACTGGGTTCTGGTTCTTCTGGTCGACAGGGGGCGGGCGTTACGGCAGCAGCTTGGCGCCCGCCCAGTCGGCGTGGTCGCTGTTGATGCCGTCGCCCGCGTCGGTGACCTTCAGGACCAGGGACTTCACGCCCTTGATGCTGACGTCGATGGACCGGGTCGGGCTCGCCGACGTCATCACCGCCGGGGTCTCGTACAACTTGGTGCCGTCGCCCCAGACTTCGAACCTGACGGTCGAGTTCGCGCTGACCTCGTCATCGACGCCCACGTCCGACCGGAACCGCGAGTAGGCGCCATTCAGGGTGTACGTGACGGTGCTGTTGGCGTGCGTGCCGATGCCCTTGGCGTACGCCGTGCCGTTCAGCCTGATCGGGTTCCCGTCGACGCTCCGGTCCTTGCGCAGGGTGCCGAAGTCGCTCCGGGCGTCGCTCCAGGTGAGATCACTCAGATCGACCGTCTGTCCGTTCCCGCTCGCGGCGGTGGTGACGGAGACGGCGGTGCTGGCGCCGGAGGCGTTCTGAGCGGCGTCCACCGCCTTGACGGTGAACGAGTACGGCGTCGAGGCCGACAGCCCCGTGGCGGTGAAGCTCGTGCCCGCGGACGAGCCGACGAGCGTGGTGCCCTGGTAGATCTGGTAGCCGGTCACACCGACGTCGTCGGTCGAGGCCGTCCACTTCAGGTCCACGCTGTTCGAGGTCACGTTGCCCGCCGTCAGGCCGGTCGGCACGCTGGGGGCCGTGGTGTCTCCGACCGTGGTGCCGGCGCTCGCGGTCACGGACGCGCCGGCGGCCACCGGGACGGTCACGTAGGAGACCGTCTGGCCGTAGAGCGACTTGGTCCGCGGCGTCTGCGCGACACCGTTCACGGTGATCGTGGAGGGGGTTCCGTAGAACTGGGCCTCCCAGGTAACGGTGGAGCCGGAGTTGTTGGTCAGCGTGGAGGCTGTCGTACCGGTGTGCTTGAGCTTGAGGTCGTTGTCACCGACCTTGAGATGGTCGATCTCCACCCACGGCGTCTCGGAGGTCAGCCGGGGGACGGTGGCCACCTTGTTGTGCGGGGCGTCCGGCTGAACGCCCATCATGCCGTCGATGACGCTGCTGACCGCGAGGAACGAGATCTCCGGGTAGCCGTCGCGGCCGGTCATGAGCTTCTTGAGCCAGGCCCAGCCCTCCGCGGACCGGTTGTACTGGTAGTACATCTCCGGCAGGTAGGAGGTCGCCTCGACGTTCAGGTTGTCGTCGTTGGCGGCGATGAAGTCCAGGTAGCTGTTGGTCCTGGCGCCGTGGTCGCCCAGCCCGGTCAGCATCATCAGGAAGCTGGCCTCGTGGCCCCAGCTGCTGTAGCCCGTACCGGCCGCGTCCTTGCCGCGGAAGTACCGGTTGTTCGACGCGTCCCACCACTTCGACTCGAAGTCGTCACGCACCCGCTGGGCCCGGTCGTCCCACTTCGAGCTGTTGGCGGTGTCGCCCTTCGCCTTCAGGATCTCCGAGTAGGCCAGCATCGACTGGTACTGGTAGCCGAGCGAGTCGGCCGCCGAGACCAGGTTCTCGTTCGGGAACTCGAAGTACGTCGCCGTGTACTCTCCGGGCTGCTTCTTCGAGACCGGCTGCTCACTGGACGGGTTCGCGTCGTTCCACACCACCTCGTGGTTGGTCAGGAACTGCCCCATCGTCGAGTCGTAGTACGCGGAGAGGGTCGGATCGTTGATCCAGTCCGAATTGCCCGTCCACTGGTACTGCTTGTACGCCTTGGCCATCACGTTGAACGGTGACGGCAACTCCCGGAACCCGGTGCCGTCGATGTAGTACATGGCGCCGTACGAGCTGTGTGCCCACAACGGCCAGCCGTTCTGGCCCGGATCGTCGGCGTCGTCGGCGAAGGTCCTCAGCATGTTGAAGGTCTCGGTATCCAGGCCGAGCGCGTGCGCGCCGTCGGACTGGTGGGAGATGTCCCGGTTGTAGAAGGACTCCCGGTTGGTGTACGCACCCCAGTAGCCGGGGGTCACCGAGGTGTGGGTGGAGTCCTTGAGGCGCCACCACTCCGGTTCGTGCCCCATCATCGGGTTGCCCGGGTAGAAGGTCATGCCAAGGGCCCGGTTCTTGCCCCAGTCGAAGCCGTCGTTCAGCGTCGTGTTCGGCGAGTTGATGGTCAGTGTGCTGGTCGGTGGACCGACGTGGGCCTGGATCGTGATCCTGTCGACGCGCGGCACCTCGCCGGCGGAGGTGGCCGTCAGCTCGATGGCGTCACCGGCCTTGAGCGTGACCTTGCTCGACGTCCGGGTGTCGATATTCACCGGGTCGGTGTAGTCACGGCCGTAGCGCAGGGACGTCGACCAGGAATCGACCTGGGTGGAGTTCACGGAGAGCTTGTACGTCACTCCGTTCGCGGTCTTGCCGTTGTAGCGCGTGATGAGGTCGTACGTCCCGTCGGCGCCGTTGAAGGTCGTCCTGGCGGTGCTCGTCTGTCCCGACGCGCCTCGGGCGTAGGTGACGTTGTCGACCGACCTGCCGTTCCAGGTGTGGTCCACGGTCTCCGTCGCGAAGTTGGTCAGCGACATGTTCTCGACTTCGAGCACGTAGGGCCCTGCCACGGACCCCGCCGCCGCGGGTGAAACGGGCAGGGCTGTCGCGGTGCCGACCGTTGCCAGTACGGCGGATAATGCACAAGCCAATCGACGCATGCGTGATCGATCCTTTCGAGTGGGGGGCGTTCCTCGTTCCGAGGACGGTCGACCTCAACCGCCCAGCCGTGGGGTGTGGAACGTGCCGGGCGGAGCGCTCCCGGCGGCCGCCGGCGGCTCCATCCGCTGCACGCCATGTTGGAAGAAGTTGACCTGTGTTGCATATTGAGTACTTCCCGGCGAAGTGCTGTCAATAGCTGTGACTGGCTTGGCCGTTGCGCTTTCACTCCCGTGCAGACCTGACCCCCATCCCGATCCCGATCGCGTCGGCCCGGATGATGTCGATTCTCTGCAGGTCAGCGACGTGACGTGATCGGGCGGCACTGAGTGGCCAAGTCAGGACGACCCCACCGGGAACGCTTCGCGCGACCCGGGCTCGATCGTCAACTTGCGAAGGATGCCTGATGCCCGTTCAGAAAAGTTTCAATGTGATATTGCATGCCGCGACAAGCGTGAGTAGTGTCCTGGTCCGCAAGGCTCATCACCGCACAACCAGGCTGGCGCGTCAGGGCCGGGAGGGGCCAGGTTCCGGGCCAGCGCTGTGCCGAACTGGTCGGTGGGCCGCTGGACGGCCTGTTGCTCGACATCACCGGCTGGACGCAGGAAGAGATCGACAGCAGTGTCACCTCGTGGGTGACGGGCTTGTTGTATCCGCTGCTGCCGATGGGGCAGCAGCACTGACCGCCTATTTCGCGGTGCGGTCGGTCCGCCGAGGACGGAGACCGGCTGAGTCAAGCGCCGGGTCATGAGCGTGATGGCGGCCCAGGTGATCAAGGCCTCGGAGCGCTGGACGAGCCGCTCGTAATCCCTCACCAGGCGGCCTGTCAGCTCGGCGGTCTCGGCGCCGTCACGCATCGTCCTGTTCTGGTCCAGGGCGGGATGCCAGAGGCGGTCGGGCATGGCACGGGCAGCGCGGCGGACCGGCTCGGTGATCGCGTATCCGACCGAGAAGAAGGTACGGATCGAACAGCACTCCCGGCCCCGAGCTGCGGGTGTAGTCGGCGAGTTGCTCCAGCGTGGACGCGTTGTGTCCGGTGGCCACTCCTGAGGGCCCGGCTGCCACGAGAACAACGGGCAGGGCTGACTTCATGTCCCCAGCCTTGCCTGACCTCGCCCGAACCGGGAGGCACCATCCAAGTACAGGGTGTCACTGGGCGGCGTGTCGCTCACCGCGATTTTGTCGGTCCGGCCTGGGCCGCCGTTGGCCGTCGGGAAAGACGTCTCGCGCTCTGCTCACAGGCCGGGTGCCTGGAAGCCGTTCAGGTACCAGAAGGCGGCGGCGTACCAGATCAGGGCGATCGCGGTGACGAGGGTTCCTCCAGCCAGAGGGAGTGCCCAGCTGGGCCAGTGGCGGTGGCGGACCACGATGACCTTGGCGACGAAGGCCCCGTAGAGGAAGCAGCCGGTGAGCGAGTGCAGCGCCACGCGGGTGTCGGTCAGCTGGACGCCGTAGGTGGTGATGCAGTGCTGAGCGATGGGGAGGGAGAGGAGGAAGGCGGTCAGACCGATGAGGCGGTGCGTCGTGTTGACCCGGTGCGGTGCGGTTCGCAGTGCGGGCAGGCGGCCGTACATCCAGAGTGCGAGAAGTAGCTGAATCAGCGCCAGGCCCAGCAGTGCGGAGCCGAGTTGGGCTTTGAGCAGTCTGGCGTCGTCGCCGCGCTGCCCGAAGATGCTGTTCTCGTAGGCGGGGGTGTGTACCCGGCCGTACCAGTAGAGGCCGACCGTGACCGCGACGGGCAGGAGCATCCACAGGACGTCGTAGAGCCGTCGGTGGTTGGCAGGGTGAGCGAGGTCGTCCACGTGATCAGCCACCCCCGCTCCCGATTTTGCCGCCTTGGAGCTGTACGGCACACCACGTGGTGCCGAGCGCGGCGCTGGGAGTGCCGGTGGCGCGGACCGACGGCCCGGGGACAAAGCTCGGATCGATGCGGGCGGATGCGACCGCCGCCGGTGCGGGCTGCGGGCTCACGGCGATCGTCGCCCTTCTGCCGCCGGAGCAACCGTTGTGCACCATGGCGCGCATGGCGTCAACGGTGACCCAGGCGGTCGCGAGGTGAGAGTTTCTCAACAGGTTCTCCAGGCATTGCGGGCCGATCTCGCCAGTACGTCCGAAGAGTCCCTGCCGGGTCCAGTCGGCGCGCCAGCAGGTACGCGAATCGAGGAGAGCGGTTGGGCCGGACAGCCGATGAGAGCGACATGCCGACCCAGGTGAAGGAGGGGCCGTGTTCGTAGAGCCATAGGTGCCCGGGCTTCGGACCCCCTACGGCATCGGGCAGGACGACGAGGGCGAGCGGGCGGACATGGCCGAAGTGCGGCCCTTCGCAGGTGTACGACGGTGATCGGAGCGCGTTGCGCGGGCTGGAGCCCGCAGCGGAGATAGGCCTCGCGTGTGGTGATGTGCAGTCATCAAGGCTGCGAAAAACGTGAATTGAGGTGAGGTCTCGCAGTATGAGACCAGGTGGATCTCTGCGTTGAGCAACATCTTTTATGTGTCGTCACCTGGAAGCTGGGGCGTGCCCGGTTTTGACAGGGTGGGGAGGCAGCCGCGTTCGAAGCGGGCCTCCGGCACGGACGATCGGGCACCTTCAGGTGCGCTGCCGGACGCCCCTGCCGATGCGGCCATGCTCGTCGCCTGCTGACCGGCGCGCAGGCCGTCGCGAGCCATACGTGCCCCGCGCGCCGACCCGGCCTCAGCCGCGACGCTGCGCGCCCAAGCACTCGTAGGTCGCTGATCTCGCATGTCCATGCATCGTCGCCGATGGATACTCTGCGATGACGTGTTCTCTTACCTGGCTTGAGGGTTCGGAGTCATGGTCTGTGGAACGACGGGTCGTGCTGCTCGCCGAGTACGGCCTGTCCGATGGTCGCCAGGACGTGGTCGTCGTTGTCATGGAGCTCGTAGAAGGTCAGGTCGCGCAGGATCCGCTCCACGGGGCTCGGGCGGATCAGGCTGCGGGCACCGCACGCGCGGATGACATGGTGCACCGTCTCTTCCGCCAAATGCTCGATCACATGCCAGGCCCTGCTGCCGGCGATCCGTGCCTCCTCGACCCTGCCTTCGTCCCACAGACCGGCGACGTAGCGCAACCAGAGGCGGGCGGTGTCGATGTTGACCGCCATGCTGCCCACCCGCTGCTGCACATGGGGATCACCGCCCTTGCCCTGCCGCATCAGGTACCCGAGCCCGTATTCGTTCGCGGCCAGAGCGCCCCCGAGGAAGCTGGCAGCGTAGTGCGGGATGAAAGCGGTCTGCCAGTGCCCTTCGAAGTAGGCGCCGGGGCGGCCGATGAGATGCTCGCGCGGTACGAAGGTGT
The DNA here is from genome assembly GCF_026340595.1 of Streptomyces sp. NBC_01363. GTDB lineage: Bacteria > Actinomycetota > Actinomycetes > Streptomycetales > Streptomycetaceae > Streptomyces. Next base: position 5,184,637 of record NZ_JAPEPF010000001.1, on the reverse strand, counting down.
CGTGGAACCGCACCACATGGCTGACCGTCGCGCGCATGCCGATCGGGTCCCACCACGAACTGTCCACAGTCACAGTCGGGTCGGACAGGTCGCAGGCGAGCAGCAGGAGCCTTCCGTGGGCCCCTCGGCTGTGCCGGGCACCGCCGGGGCCGGCCGTATCGACGAGCAGGATCGCCCACTGGGCTCCGGTGGCGCTGGTGGCGAACGCCTTGCTGCCGCGGAGGGTCCAGCCGCTGCGGACGGGTGTCAGCATGGTGCCGAAGCGACCGCTCTCGCCCGGCTTGAGGGCCTGGGGTTCGCCGCTCCAGGCGGCCCATTTCTCTCCGTGTTCGACCACGCCGGTGAACCAGTGTCGCTTCTGCTCCGGGCCGGCCAGGGCGTCGATGAGGACGAGTGCGTTGGCGTGCCCCTCCCAGCAGCGGGCCAGTGACAGATCGGCCTTGGCCAGCGTGGTGGTCATCTCCCACAAGGGCAGGGTGTTGCGCTGCTGGGGGCCGTAGCCCAGGCCGCCGTGCTCCCGCGGCACAGGGGCGGCCAGGAACCCGCCGGAGAACAGATCGTCGAAGTCCTCGGCGGGGAAGACGGCCCTGCGGTCGTATTCCTCGGCGCGGGGGGCGAAGTTGTCCGCGGCCAGCTTCGCCACGGCGTCGAGAACGACCCGGTCGCCCCCGGCCACCGGACCGCGGGCCGGACCGTGGCCCAGGTCGCCGGTCATAGCAGGACGGCCCCTTCCGAACGGTAGAAGTGGGCGCGGTACATCACGTTCGGTATCTGCGGACCGACGCTATGGACGGTATGGACGGTATGGACATCGATGGTCAGCAGGCCGCGATTGAGGTAACCGCAGAGGATGACCTGACGGGAGCCGAGCAGACCTTCGGCGAGGAAGGCCACGGCCTCGGAGGCGTCCATGTCATCGGCCAGCGGCACGGCGGGCAGGGTGGCGCCGGCGACGGGCGTCGTGGTCGGTACGAGCGCCTCTTGTGACGGGGCCGGTTCGCCGCGCTCAGTGATCCGCAGCATGAGCCGGCTGCCGTCGACCGCGGCATCGACCAGGTCGATACCCGTGGCGGTGGTGTCGAAGTTGACCCAGCCACCGACCAGCGGCGCCGCATCGACCGTCCGTGCCGTCATGCCCGCCCCACCGCCCTGTGGAAGAACGAGCGGGCCCAGTGGTCGGCCCTCCCGCCGCCATCGCTGAAGATATTGCTCGTGGTGGCCACCAGGATGCCCGTCTTGTGGTAGGCGCACAGGACAGTGCGCAGACAGCCGAAGTTGTAGATCGCCGAGAACGACCAGGCGGCCGATGGGGTTCCTGGCGCGGTGTACACGACCGCCGACACCTCACCCCAGTCGCGCGGCTGCGGGCTGCCGGTGCCGATGGCCCTGACGAACAGGCCGTTCTCGTGCCACGTCACGTTCAGCCGGAGGGCGCCCTTCGAACTGCCCTGGTCGGTGTTGACCCAGTCGCCCAGCAGAGCCGAGACGTCGGGGGCGTCCGGCGGCCGCGGTGCGGCCGGTCCGGCGGGGGAGGCCGAACGGGTCGTCATGGCGCCTCCCCGCTCGTGGGTCGCATCGGGGACTGCGACGGGGGCGAATCCCCCGGCTCGGTGAGGTCGTGGACGTCGGCGCGCTCGACCTGGCTGAAGCAGAGGGAGCGCAGTGGCAACGCATCGGGGAACGGATGGCCTGTCAAGAGCGGGAATTGTTCGCTCACTTCGACGAGCAGGACGTCCCAGCCGTCGATGCCGACCAGTCCGCGGGCGCGGGTGGCACTCATGAGCGCCGTCGGCGGATCGCGGTAGACCATTTCCAACACCGCCGCGTCCGGGTCGACGGCGGCAACCGGAAACGGTTGCCTTTCCGCCAGGGGCGTGGCGTGGACGAGCACAGCGTGTCCTGCCGGGGAGAACCGGGAGAGCGGTACGTAGGGAGCCCCGAGGCGCGAGGAGGCTTCCCGGCCTCGTGCATGCCCCCGGTTGACCAGGGTCACCCGGGCTCCGGCCTGGAGCAGGGCCAGCGCGACGGCCTGCCCGGTGCTGCCGCAACCGATGACGGCGGCCCTGCGGCCGCTGGGATCGACCCCGGCTCGGGCAAGGACGTGCAGGGCAGCGGCGGTGTCGGTGGTGCCCGCCCGCCAGCGCCCGGCATCGAGCCACAGAACGTTGGCCGCGCCGCAGCGCAGCGCCTGCGGGCCGACGATGTCGGCCACTTCGACCGCGCTCTGCTTGTGGGGAGCGGTCACGGTCAGCCCACGTAGCGGCAGCCGGGCCAGCGCCCCGAAGCCGTTGGCCCAGTGCCAGAAGCGGGGGAACGTGTCCACCTGGAAGGGCAGGTAGAGCGCGGGCAGCCGCAGCTCCCGCAACGCCGCATTGTGCAGCCGGGGTGACAGCGAGCGTCCCGAGGCATGGCCGGCAATGCCGAACAGGGCGCTGAGCGGTGGCAGAGCGGGCAATCCGTAGTCGGTCAGGAGTTGGCCCACGCTCGGCATTCCGTCCGCCCCCGGGGCACCGGCCCGGCCAAAGGCAAGGGGCGCGCCCAACCACGGCGCCAGCACCCGGGTCCAGGTACCGGCCGGACCGGACGCGAATGCCGTCACGTCGGAGCGCCCGAGCCCGGTGAGCAGCAGCAGCGAGGCCGACCCGTACTGGGTTCCCGACTGCGGCACGAGGAGGTACAGCAGCGCAGGTGTGGTGGCCATCGCGGCGAACCGCTCCCGCAGTTCCGCGGATGCCTCCAGCACGTCTGCCCCGCGGTCGGCGCTCCGCTCGGGGCGTGCGGGTTCGGGCTGGTGCCAGGAGACGCGCCGCTGCCGGGCGGGGATGCCCGCCAGCAGTTCCGGGACCAGGTCGTCCACGGCCTCCAGATCGACCACGTCATAGTGGTCCGCCGCGCGGAGGAGCCGGGTGCGGCGTTCGACCGGGCCGGCAGCCGAGCGACCGCCGTGGCCCGGGGTGCGCAGGCTGTAGGTCACTGGCCCGGTGAAGTGTCGGCGCAGCCGGTGCGGATCGGGGTCGCCGACCAGGTCGGCACGCACCTCCAGCGCGTCGGCCACCCCTGCGAGGCCGCGCAGGCGAGGCGTGGTGAGATCCTCAGGTTGGGCGATCACCGCGACTATGTGAGCCCGCCGCGTGACGGCGGCATCGCACCCGTTCGTCAGCCACTCCATTGGATGTACTCCTCCAGAGGGGCCTGTGGCAGGACGAACCGCTTGACAGCCGTGGTGCACACGATGGGGCGGTCAGAGTCGATGCCCAGCCGCAGGCGCAGGACATCCGCGTAGCCGGCGGTCGGCGGCCCGTAGAAGCGCAGGTTGTCGCGGAAGTGGGCCCGTGCGGCAGCGGTGTCCGCGGCGGCGTCTCCCTTGGCCGGCAGCGCTCCCGACCTGGCGGCGCGGGCACGGCGTTCGACGACGTCGTCCAGCGACGGCGGCCGGTTGGCGTATTCAGGCGTGGGCCGATCACCGTGGTCGAACGCCTCGCACAGGGCGTCCACCAACGCCTCCGGGATGCCGCCGATCACCGCGATCACCTGCCGCATCCGGGTGTTGCGGCTCGACGGTGCGCCGCGAGGAGGTCGGAGCGAAGGAGTTCGCCCAGGCGGACGCGGACGGACCGTTGGATGTGCCGAGCGCACCGGCCGTACACCTCTGGGGACTGCCCTTCCGGATTGGGAATGTCAGAGCGCGGATCCAGACACAGGGTGCGGCCCTCGGCCTCGGGTGCCATGGCGATCACGCCGTGGCGATGGGCCCGGGTCATGCAGTAGATGACAGAGCTGTTCCGGCAGAGCTCAGGGGTGACCGGGCGTGCTCGATGAAGCTGGGGATTCCCCCGTCCCGGCACTCGGTCCAGTCCGAGCTCGGCAAGCGCGGACCTGGCGTCGGGAGCCATCGGGTCCCCGGGCCGCGTCGTCGCAACACCCGCGCTGGAGAACCGGAAGGCGTGCGCGACTCCCGTCTCCGCGGCCTGGGCCCACGCGATGACCTCGGCCATGGGCGAACGGGCGGTGTTCCCGCCACAGACGAACAGCACGCGGCACACCGCCCCGGTGGCCCGTGCCCGCCACCAGGTGACGGCCGACGGGTAGGACAGCGCCGCCGCAGCGCCGACGCCGAAGACGAGCGCGAGGAGCTGAGCGTCCCCCGGAGCTTGGAGCCCGGCCACCCACGCCAGCGAGAAGGAGGCGGCCAGACCGGACATCAGGCTGGCGAACGCCCATGCCGGCACGCCCCAGGTGTACGCCCGCCGGTCGAGGTAGATCAGCGAAGCGAAGACGAACAGCACCTCGTACGCCACGCCTATGCCCACCGCCGCCAACGCGACAGGGGTTCCGAGGAATGTGGTGAAGCCCGCACGCAACTGCGCTTGCCCGGCCAGTGCCCCTGCCACCAGCAGCAGAGTCAGCCAAACAGGTGCGGCGATATGCTCCTCCACGAAGAAGCGGCGGTCTGTTGCGCGAATCCCCGACTTGGCCACCCGGCTCATGATTTCGAACCGGCCCACGTAGCCGACGAGATAGACCAGGACGCTCAGCACGGCAGCCAGCGTGAGGTGGTAGCGGTTCACATCACCGAGTGCCACTGAAACCGCGATCAGGCTGAGGCACAACCCCACCCAGGACGATGTCGTCACCCTCCGTTTGCGCGACTTGTCGATCAACGGGGAGACAGCCAGAACTCCCCCGCGCATCAACAACAGCATGAAGAGGATCGAGATGCCGGAAAAAGTGTAGTTCATCGTGGTGGTGCCGATAATAAGCGAAGCAAAGAAGCCGGCTGCCAACGTTTCCCGACCCGCCACCGGAATCCGACGCCCCCCGATCTCACCCCGCCGCATGTGCCGCCACCAACCCGACAGGGCTACGAACACAGGCATCACCACGAGCTGTCCGAGGGCAGCTGCGGGCAGCAACTCAAAGCCGTTGACCGGCTTCCCCGAAAGCGGAGTCACTCCGCTGGCCAGCGCCTTCACCAGCATGGCGTACGGAACATACGATATGAAGTAACCGAAGGTGAGCCATCCCATGCGCAGGCCCCGTTTCTGATCGAATGTTCGGGATATTCCTACAGGTGGAGTGGTGAAGTGCGGCAGACGGTACTCAACCCTCGAGGGGCGCCCTGGGACCGACGTGCCCTTCGCTCGAAAACAAAACCCCGATATCCGCTCTGGTTTCAGACCGACACACGGTCGCGCATTGGCCCCGCTCGTGACCACCTATTGTGCCGGCGTCGCGAACCGTCAGGGCGCGTCTCAGGGCAACAAAATCACGTCATCCCAAGACTGCGCGCATCTCGTGACCCGTGCAAGAAATTCGAGCCTAAGGGCTGTCCCGTAATCCCTGCGGGCGTGCGACGACAGCCACGGCACCTCGCCGCGTTGTTGGAACGCCCGAATACGTCCAGTATTCGCGCGTCCCTCCGCCTTGCGATGCACCGCATCTGACGCCGCACGCTGATCCAGCATGGATTACGGGACAGCCCTTAGCAATTCAGCCAGGTGCGCCTTCTGAAAAATTCACCGTTCGCGCGGACACGCGGCCAGCGCTTGGACCGCACGCTTCCTGTCCATGCTCCCTCTTCGACAGCCGGTCTGCCACTTGTCGGTCGGCTGGTGGGCCGCCGCGCCGGGTGGTGCCCGCCGTGTGGGAGGCGCGTCGGTGTCTGGTTCATCTGTTCGGTGCCATGGTGCGGAGGTCGGGCCGCACTCGGCTGGTCTCGTCGTGGTGCGGCCGGGTGCGACGGTGTCGCCGGATCTCGAATGCCTGCCAGGCCAGGACAATCGGCAGAGTGAGCGTCTCGGCGATGAGGCTGAGCAGCGCCTGCGGGGCGGGCTGCAGGCCGCGTTCGGTGAACCCGAACAATCCGATGGTGCGGGATGTGGCGAACCCGGCGAGCGCACCAATGGCGATTGCGGCGGCGGCGATTCGGAGTAGCAGTGGTGACGCCAACAGGAGAAGCGCGGCAACTGCGAAGGCGGCGCCGGTCTGCAGCAGGAACAACGGGCCGATGACGTGGATGAAGCGGTATCCGTCGATGTAGAGCTGGGCGTGGATGTATCCGCTTGCCGCGAGCGTGACGGCGAGCGCCAAGCGCAGTGCGAGGGCGGGCAAGCTCCGGGTGTTCATGTGAGCTTCTCGTCCTTGACCGCCAGCGCGTGGCTGCCCTGCCGGTAGTTGACGGTGCGGATGCCAAGTGCGTCCTTGAGGCGTCCGGCGGGCAGCACCTGCGGAATGGGGCCGGGGCCCTGGCCGGGTTTGGGAAACGGGTAGCAGGTGGGGGCGGCCGAGTGGAAGGTGATGTTGCCCTCGGTCTTGGTGAACAGCTGGTGGACGTGCCCGTTGAGACACGTGACCGAGGAGAAACGGCGCAGCATCGACAGCACCTGCACCGCATCGTCGGTGCCCCAGCCCCACTTCGGATACATCGCGAACAACGGGATGTGGCTGAAGACGACGATTGGGGTGTCCGATGACAGGCCGGCAATGTCCTTGCGGACGAAATCGATCTGATCGCTGCCCAGGTGGCCGAGTTGCTCAAGGTGCAGAGTGTTGACCAGCGCGATGAAGTGCACACCGTGGGTGTCGAAGCTGTACCAGCCGTCGCCGAGGGTGTTTTTGGCGAAAGCTTTTCGGTATGCGCGTCCGTTGTCTCCGATCGAGTCGTGCTCGCCCGGCACGGTGAAGATCCGGTCCGTGCGCAGCTGCGACAGCATCTGCTTGACCTGGTCGAACTGGGCGGGGGTGGAAAGGTGTGTCAGGTCGCCGCTGTGCATGACGAAGTCGGGGCGGAATCCGAGTGCGTTGACCTGGTTGATCGCTGCGGCGAACGTTCCGGCGACATTCAGGTTGGCCGGGCCATGGAAGCCGATGTGGCTGTCGGAAATCTGTACGAATCGCAGGTCTGCGCTGCCCGCCGGGGTGGGGTCCGTCGAACCGGGGATATGGCTGATCACCTCTCCCCCGGTGACTGTCAGAATGACGGCGCCACCGAACCACGCGGAGTGCCGCATGAGCCGACGGCGGGACATGCCGTGCTCGCCGTCGCCGCTGGAGTCGTGTGTGGGTTCGGTCATGGGGTCACCTCCACGGTGGCGGTCATGAACGGGTGGATGGTGCAGTAGTAGGGGTAGGTGCCGGGTTTGGTGAAGGTGTAGCTGTAGGTGGCGTTGGTGGCCAGGCCTGCCGACTTCAGCGGCCCGCCCGATCCTTGTTTGCTGGTGACGGTGTGAGTGTCGGGGTCGGTGTTGGTCCAGGTCACCTTCGTGCCCGCCTTGACCGTCAGTTTGGCCGGGGAGAACGCAAAGTTCTTGATCGTCACCGCGTTGGCGGCCGCCGGAGCGGACGATTGGCTGGCGGTAGGTGAGGTCGAGGGCGTGCTTGGTGGTGGGCTGACCGTACCGCCCGTTCCGGAGGCACCGGGCGTTCCAGGCAAGGTCTGGCCAGTGCCGGGACTCAGTGCGCCCGATGGTTTGGGTTGTGACGATCCGCCGCACGCACTGAGCAGTCCCAGTGCTCCGGCAACGGCGACAGCGGCCAGGCACATGCGTGACCGCCGGACCAGCACAGAGGAGTTCGCATTCATGGTCATCGTTCTTTCTACGCATTCCCCGCCGCACGGGCAGGTGTGACCCAAGACCGATCTGGGATTGGCCTGTTTCAGGCAGATAGGCGACCGGATTATGCCCCCTCTGGGGGAATTCGAAGGGTCGTAACCCGGTGGGTTACTTTAGGTGTGGGGTCAGTGGATTCCATTCAGCGAAACGAATCCCACAGCGAAGCCTTCGTTGTTTCACTGTGACGGCGGGTAGCAGCCTGGAGCCAGGAGAGTTTCTGTGGTGTCCGTACTGGACCGCAGGCGAAGGCGGACAAACACTGCACTTCGACCCGACCGAAGACCTGCTGCACCGTCAGCCGACGCCCGCACCGGTGGCGTCAGGCGCTGGAGCCGCGATCGCTTGTCGGTCCGACCCACCGAGGCTCCGGCCTCGGCGAGAACGACGGCGGTGGTGAGCCCTGCCACTCCAGCCCCAATAACGACAACACGCTCATGGTGCTTCAGGGGCGGCAGTCCGACGGAGCTCACGGCAGCAGAGCCGCGTCGAGGTGGTTCCGCACCGGCTCGAACAGCCCGTACGGCACGTACTGCGGGATCTCGCCGTGCGCGGCCCAGGCCAGGTCGGCCACTTCGTCAGCACTCGCGATCACCGCCTCACCGTCGACGGGTCGGCATGCGTGTAGTGGACCTCCCGGCCCGTCAGGGGATGGCCGCGCGCCTTCCGCCACTCGTCGTCGCACGAGCAGGACCCGCCCGTCCTGAACGATGGCGGCGGCAGCAATCGCCGCCGGCCTGGCTGGTCACGAAGACCTCCCTCCTGAGCACCGGCGTCGTCGCATCACGCCGACGTGTGCCTCAGCCCTTGGTGGGCAGTTCTTTCGCCGCGTAGTAGGCGTGCAGCGCGGCCTCGCTGCCGGAGCCCAGGGCGGTCATGATCCGTTGGAAGCGGGCGGAGCGGAGGTCGCCGGCCACGATGATGCGGGGGTGCTGGTCGGCGGGCGGGCAGTATCCGTCCGCGCACCGGGTCAGGTCGCCGGGCGGGGCGGTCGGCGCGTTCCCGATGCTGAGGTAGGCAGCATCTGCCGTGATCGTCTTCAGTGCGTCGTCCTGGCCCGGTGCTTCCGCTGACACCGAGGTGCCTTCTGCGGGGCCCAGCGTCAGGTGCCCGACGGGGAGGAGTGTGACTCGGGGGTCCTCGCGGATCTCGTCGATCTTGTACTCGTCGGCCGCCGGGTACGCCACGAGCAGGCGGGTGTCGGTGGTCGGGTTTGCGCGCAGGAAGGTGCCGATCGGGCGGTCGCCGCCGAGGACGAGGAGAGTGCGGCCCTCGGCGTCGTCCGCCTCGGCCTGCCAGAGCGGGGGCAGGATCAGGCCGTCGGGGGCGGTGATCCAGGCGACGTCGCGTGGCTGGAGGGGGCCGACGCCGGTGGCGACGATGGCGTACGGAGCGTTGAGACGGGCGCCGGTGTCCACCGTGACGGTCACCTGGTCGTCGTCGGCTCGGAGTTCGGTGACGTGCCGGCCGAGTTCGAGACGGCACAGCTCCGTGCTCTTCAGCTCCGCGACGATGGAGTCGGCAAGCTCGGGGCCGCTGGTGTAGCCGCCGAGGACGTTGTTCAGGGCCGGGATCCTGAAGAGGTTGCGGCAAAGCCGGTCCGGCTCGACCAGGATCGAGCGCATACCGACGCTGGCGGCCATGCGGGCGGCGGCGCAGCCGGCCGGGCCGCCGCCGATGATGATCAGGTCTGTGTCGTGGGTGGCGGGCGAACCGGTGCGGGGCGGTGTGTCGGCCATTGGGCTATTCCAGCACCGGGGTCCCGGCGTACGCAGCAAGTTGGCCCATCACATGGTCGGTGGTGATGAGTTGGCCGGTTCCGATCAGGCGGCGGGCGACGACGAGTCCGGCATCGTGGACGTCTGGGCCGGCGTCGCTCGCTGAGGCGTCGGTGACGATCCAGGGCGCGTAGTTGTGCTCGAAGGCATCGGCCGCGGACTTCAGCACACAGCTCTCGGTGGCGATCCCGCAGAAGACAAGGTCGGTCCAGCCGGCCTGACGGATCAGTTCAGTGGCCTCGGGGGTGAAGAGCGTGTACCCGGTCTTGTCGACGACCGCGTGTGCGTGGGTGGCTGCTTCTGCGAGCTCGGGAACGATGTCGGTCTCGGGCGGTTCCTGGAGTCGGCGCCACTGGAAAAAGCGCTCGTAGGGACAGCCCGGATAGTTGAAGTACCGAGTGAAGACCTCAGGGCGGCCAGCGGCGGACCACTGGGCGACCAGGTCGGAGACGGCTGGCACGGCCTTGCGGCTGTGGTGGTTCACAAAGCCGTTCTACATGTCGATCACGACCAGCGCGGCGCTGCCGATGTCCGTCCTGTGTCTCTCCTGCCCCGTGTTCTCAGCCGACGCTCTCGCGCAGAGCGTCCTGTGCGGCGCGCAGCCGTTCGGCAAGCCCGCTGGCCTTCATGATGGCCTCCCGCATCAGGACGTGCTGCGCGGTCTCCTGGGCACGGGCGGTGGTGAGCCGGGAGTAGGCGGCACGCAGGAAGCGCCAGCCGTACTGCTCGGGCATGGAGGGGTCCTGGCCGTCCTCAATCATCTGCTGGATCTGGCGGGTGAAGCACCACAGGGCCTGGACGGTCAGTTCACAGGTGACCAACTCGTCGATGGAGAGGCTGCGCTCGCGGGACTGGGAGGCATAGGCGACGCCGGACCATCCGGCGTAGGCCGTGGAGACTCCCCGAAGCCGAAGGACACGATGTCCCGGTGGTCGAAGGCGGTGGCGAGGAGCGACTCCTCGACCGTGCCGTCCAGGGGCGCGGACCCGCCTGGGGCGCCGCGGTCGGCCAGGACAGAGGGCGTGGACAGCAGGCGCAGGGCGGTGTCGTGGGCGTCTCCGGTCCAGGGGCTGGAGGTGAGCCAGGGCGGTCTGACCATCGCCGCCATCACCGCCATCAGCTGGCCGGCGTGCAAGGACTACACCGCCCAGCGCTACATCGCCCTCGCTGAGCACATCGCCGAGGCCCAGCAGACCCAGGCCCGGCTGCTGCTCATCGGCGGCCACTCGGGTGATGGCCTCCGCATCACCGCAGCGGCTCCCCGACGCCACGTGCAGGTCCTCCGCCTCGACGGGATGCCGGCCGACCACCTCGCCGATCTCTTCCCGCACTGCCACCTGATCGTCGGCAACGACACCGGCCTCACCCACCTCGCCTCGATGGCCCGCGGCCAGGACGGCAACAGCCCGCCGGTCATCGGCCTGTACGCGCGCCACAGCCACAGCAAGTGGCGCACCGGCCTGCCGCACCACCACGCCGTCGCCACCGGCCCTGTCCGACCGCATGCACCAGGGCGACCTCTGCCCGTCCGTGACGCCATCGCCCCGGACACGGACGTTCACATGGACGCCTTCCCGCCCGCCGCGCTGGCCCAGGTCGGCCTCGAACTGCTCAACGGGGTGAGGCAATGACCATCCAGAGTCCCCTTCGGCTCGGTCCCGTACGGCGCTTCACCCGCAACCTGCTCTGCCCCGTCGACATCCTCGGCCGCCCGCTGCTCGTGAAGTACACCCGCGACCCGGCCGAGGCCCGCGAGGAGATCCGCGGCCACGCCCACCTGGCCCGGCACTACCGCGTCCCCGCCCTCCATGCCCACCTGCGTGTGCCGGGCGGGCACCTCCTCGCGTACGAACGCCTCCCCGGCGGCACCGACAAGGGCCTCCTGCTCGACCTCCTCAACGCGGACGAGCCGAGCAGCGACCTCCACACCTACATGGACCGGCTCACGGCCGCGTACCGCGAGGTCATCCTCGCCACGGCCTGGCCGGCCGATCCGGCGCACGTCATCCGCAAGCTGTACTGGGACCGCGCGGCACCCGGCGGCCGGCTCGACACGTACTACGCCGGGAAGGACTTCCTGGCCACCGACGGCCTCATCGACGTCCCGGTCTCGCGCCTCGGCACGTACACCCTGAGCATCAACGGCCGCCAGCACCACTTGGACTGGGCCGCCGCCCTCCGCTGGCTCCGCGCCCACTTCGCCATGGCAGAGCCGGTCTGGGCGGCCCTCACCCAGGGCGACCCCACCGACGTCAACCTTGCCCACCCGCTCACCTGGTTCGACTACGACACCGCCGGAATGAACAGCATCCCCGACGAGTTCGCCAACTTCCTCTGGTACGCCTCCACCCTCGGCGGTTGGCTCGTACCCACGTACAACCCCACCGCCTTCGCCGACCACCCCGCCACCTTCGACCACGTCCCTGCCAACACCCCCGAGATCCGACGAGCGCCCGTCGACCACACCACCAGCACGATCCCCATCGACTACGCCCCACGCCTATCAACTCCCCGGCGAACAGCCGTAACCACGTACTGGAACCAGCTCGTACGGCCGATCGCGGACCGCCTCTGGCCCGGCACGGACCTGGCGAACCTACTCCGCCCCTACTTGGCCATGCGCATCCTCGCCGTCTACAACATGGCCGACCCGGCCCCCGAGGACCGGCTCGTCCTCCTCGCGCGGCTCGCCGAGACCATGAAGCCCCACCTTCGACCCCACTACCTACTTCTGCCCGCTGGAGTCGCCATGCCCGGCCCCCTGAACGGCCGCACCGCCCTGGTCACCGGAGCCACCGGCGGCCTCGGCTCGGCCATCGTCCGCCGCCTCGCCTCCGATGGTGCCACCGTCGCCCTCGCCCACCTCGACGAGGACAAGGCCACAGCGAAGCTCGCCACCCACATCGCCGACAGCGGCGGCAATGCCGTCCCACTGACGGCCGACCTCCACAACGCCGAGGCCGTGCGCGCCCTCTACCGCCAGGCCAGGCCCACGACCCGTTCAGCCCGATCGACATCCTGGTCAGCAACGCTGGCGCCTACCCACGCCGGCCGTGGGCGGAAACGACGCCCGCCCACTGGGACGACGCCCTGGCCGCTAACCTGACCAGCCACTACCTCCTCGCCCAGGAGCTCACCCCCGCCATGACGGCCGCCGGCTGGGGCCGAATCATCACGATCGGCTCCGTCCTCGCCACCGCGGGCCGCCACGACCTCGCGGATACATCAGCGCCAGGGCCGGCCTCGAAGGACTCACCCGCGCCCTCGCCCGCGGACTCGGCCCCGCCGGCATCACCGCCAACTGCGTCGCCCCCGGCTCCATCCGCGTCGCCGAGGACACCGTCGTCGAGGACCTGGAGGCCATGACCGCCCGGCAGCTCGCCCGCCAGTGCGTCCAACGCCGGGGCCGCCCGGACGACGGCGCCGCGACCGTAGCCTTCCTCGCCACCGACGACGCCGGCTTCAATACCGGCCAGACCCTGCGCGTCGACGGAGGCTGGATCCTTGGCTGACATCTGGCTCATGCGCCACGGCGTCTACGAAGGCCACCGCCCTGGCTACCACGCCCCGCACGAAGCCGCCCTCACCGTGGAAGGCCGCGACCAGGTACGCCGCTCCCTACCCCTCCCCGACGTCATCACCGCCATCGTCACCAGCCCGATCCCCCGCGCCCGCCACAGCGCCGCCTTCCTCCACCACACCGCCCAACGCCACGGCCCCGTCCTGGCCGTCTCCCACACCCTCCTCCTCGGCGTCCTCACCCATCTTCCAGAAGGCCCCGCCACCTTCACCACCGCCGCGAAAACGCCCTGGCAGTTCGCCGAACGCCGCCTCCTCACCGTTCCCCAGCCAGCCCCGCCACCATCTCGCTGAGCTGCCCCCCATAGGCGGACAACGTCCCACGACTGTCCGAGACGTCGCACCGCAGTCGCACCCTTCGCCCGGCAGTGGGGATACGTAGCGGGCATGGGGCGCGGCGTTCAGCAGATTTCGTCGAACTTCACTGCGGTCACGGTGACAGGCTGGCCGTCGAGCTTGGCGTCGGCAGTGCCTGATGATCAAGAGCACGTGACAGATTTGTGAGATATCTACGCTCGGCGAACAGCAAAAAACAGCCTCTGGCCTGGGCCTTTTAGTGGATCACTAGGATGCGGTGATGTCGAGGACGACAAACTCGGGCTCGCTGAGGTGCTGCGCGTGGATCGGTTTCATGCCCGTACGGCTGTACACCGCCCTTGTCGGCGCTTCCACGCACCTCCGCGGTTCCGAGCTGGAAGTTCCGAGAAGGGATATCCTCGGGCCGGGGCCAGACCAGAATCCCGGCCCGATTACGGCGGGCCGGGATTCTGTGTTGTGCGCCTGACCGGAGGGCCCCGGCCCGATTACGGCGGGCCGGGATTCTTTGGCCTGCGCATCAGGCGGTTGTTGGTTTTAGTAATCGCCGAATTCGCCGCCCTCGCCCCTCTCGTCGTGGTGGCGCTTGATGACGCGGAAGCTGGCGACGACTCCGTGCTTGACCTTCACGCCGTCATCCATCTTCTTGTGGTGCTCGCCCTCCTCGCAGTTCTCGTCCTCGTCCTTGCCCGGGCGGACGTTGTTGGCGGAGCTGTGGGGGCCAACGGTGGCGATGGGGGCGCCGTTGTCGCACACGGCTCCGCGGAAGACCTCGACGTCGTTGCGGCTGTCGTTGCGGATGTTGAAGCTCTTGGCGCCCAGGCCGCTGACGACGGTGATGCAGCCGTCGGGGCGGCCGGAGTATTCGCGCTCGTTGATGTGGATCCGGCCCTCCTCGTGATGGCGCTTGCCCCCGCGCTCGTTGCCCCCGCGCTCGTTGCCCCGGCGCTCGTTGCCTTCGTTGCCCTTGCCCGTGTTGCCGCCCTCCCCGCCCATGAGGGCCTGAGCGGGGACGGCGGCCGGGGCCACCTGGGCCTGGGCCTGGGGGGCGGGGACGGCGGTGGCGTAGGTGATGCCGGTCGCGGTCAGTACCGCGGCGGCCGCGACGCCCGTGGCGATCGCGTGGGAACGGGTCATGATCATGTCGCTTGTTCTCCTTCTTGGACTTCAGAGACAGTCCCGCTGTGACAGCCGGTGCGTGATTGAACGTACTAACGCCCCCCATTCCTGTCATATCGAGCAAATCCAGATCCTCGTTTTCGTGGGCTGATCGGGTATGCAGAGCCCCTTTGTGGCGCTCCGAAGGAGAACTGACTGATCGTCAAAATTGCGTTGGGCTTGGGAGATTGAAAGACAATTAGCCCTTGCAGGTGATCTTCTGACGTCTACTCACCCGCAGTGGCGGTGGGTCGCCGGGAAGTGTCGGCAAGTCGCTGCTTGACATATGGCCTGGTGTAGGTTCCAAGGAGGCCACATAGCCTCGCCCTCCCCCGCAGACCGATGTTCGGCACGTTGGGTAGGTACCGCGTTGCCATCTGCCCGCCTTGCAACGTTGGCACCGCCGTTCCGCTGCAAGCAACACCAGTCACACCCCGCCAGATGATGGTCGGCATCCCAATGCCGGAGACGCGCTGACCAGGGTCGCGCGCCACGCCTGTCTTCGATGCTTGGGCGTCGAGATCGACGGGCGAAAAGGCTGGGCGCTGACCAGGACCTCTTGGAGAGGGCTCCCGATCGCGTCCGGAGGGTCGCGGAGACCTTGCAGGAATGCCGCTATGCGCCGTACTCGGTCGTGGTGCCGGACGAGACGGCCGACTACGGGGATGTGATCGAGCGGGCTCACTACAGCTGGGTGACGTCCGTCAACTCGAAGGTACGCGTTCCCGCAGTGAGCCTCGTCAGGTCGGGAGTGACTATCTCGGTCTGATCGGTGCCGTGCCGCGACACGAGCCAGCCACGGCTCGCGGTGTACGTGCCGGACCGAGAGAGGGGCTGAATGGACAGAGCCACGGCCCACCGCCAGGTGAGTGCGCGGCAGGTATCCGCGACCGTCCACAGGAGGTAGGGGCGACGCGCCAGGATTCCTCTCCGCTTACCGTGACGACGAGATCCGTCGCCGGCACACGCGACGGCCCTTGACCGAGACGCAGGTCCGGGAGTGGTTCGACGCCTATCGCCGGAACTGGCAACGAGAAGGGGGCGGCCACTGGGCGGCCACCCGCGACGGCGGAGAGGTGCTCGGCCGGATCGCCCTGCGCGGCTTGGACTTCGACGACGGCATCGCCGACGTCGCGTACTGGGTGCTCCCGGCCGCCCACGGCGCTGGCGTGGCCTCCGGTGCCCTCGCCACGCTCACCGCCTGGGCCCTGCATGAGATCGGCTTCCGCCGCCTGGAGCTGGACCACTCGACACGCAACACAGCATCCTGCAGAGTCGCCATAAAAACCGGCTACCTCCTGGAAGGCACCAAGCGCAGCGCCGCCGTGCATGACGACGGCCGACACGACATGCACCTACACGCCTGCGTTGCCGGGCCGCAGCAGCGCGGCCACCGGCTCTCCGGAACGGGCCTGGCCGTGGTCGACGAACGTGACGAGCGGATGATGGCCGGAGGTCTTCTTCCAGGTCGCGGTGGCGTCCTGCTTCTCGGAGTGCGCAAGGACCAGTACGCCGTCGATGTCCACGATTACGTGACCGTCGGCGGCCGGACCGTTCGCCCCGGCCAGTTCCCGGACCCGCGACCGTACTTCGGCCCGCGTCGACCGGATCGCGGTGAGCGCCTTCGGTCCGGCTGCGGCGAGGGCGCCGATGAGCCGTGAGACCGTGGGGTCGGACGCCACCGGGCCGAACACGTCGGGCTCGGCCCGCACCGTGGCGCAAGCCGCGGGCAGTCCCCGCCCAGAGCCGTCGCGAGCGCGACATCCAGCAGGACCTTGCCCGGGTCGTGCACTGCCCGCGGCTTGCGCCACGGTGCCAATGCCACCGATATCGCGGTGTCCAGGCCGGACTTGCGGACCGTCTCGACCAGCAGCACCGCCCCGGCCTGCGAGACCGCCCCGCTGCCACCGCCCTCGACGCGGACACGCGGGTACAACCCGATACACTTGCTCACCTGGAGAGTGCTTCTTTCCGTGCAGCCAACAGGACCCTAGACAAGTCCCATCGTTGCAGGTCAGAAGCACTCTCCGCTTATTTGATCAAGGCATGGACGAGCACGCTCATGAAAGCGCGAGGTGAGGGCCTTTCCGCGCTCCGCTATTACGGGACTGCGGGAGTGATCGTCAGCTCACTCGAAACACCCGTGCACTTCGTGACGTCTCCGCCGCAGCGCCCCACCCGTTCTGAGCTTTGGCCTCCCCGTTTCAACGAACCGGCCCGTCGGGTCGAGACCCAGCGACAGGAATCCCGGCCTTGTGCAGTGGTGCCGACCGGCGCCGTCACCGGTCGGCACCACGTCTCAGCGGCGCAGGAGGTTCGGCTCCGGGCTCGCGGCCCGGACCTCGAAGCGCCGGAGCGAATAGCCGAAGGACGACGTGCGCTTGATGCCTTGCATGCGCACGTACAGGCCCGAGGCGGGCGCGAAGGTGAGGTCGTCCACGCGGGCGCCCGCAGGCTTGTCCCGGACGGCGGCGGCTGTCTTCCAGTTCACTCCGTCGTCGGAGACCTGGATGTCGTAGTCCTGTCCGGACGCCGTCTCCCAGTCGAGCAGGACGCGGCGGACCGTCTGTGCCTGGCCCAGGTCCACCTGGATCCATTCGCCGTCACGGTAGGCACTGGCCCAGCGGCTCGCCGGGTCACCGTCGGTGGCGTTCTCCGGTCCCAGGCTGGGCACTTCGGACGACGACGCGGTGGTCGGCCGGTGCAGCGCCAGATCCGCTGCGTCGAAGACGCGCATGCTCCACAGCGCGTAGCCGTCCTGTTTGCGGGCCGCTTCGGTGCCGACGAGACGCACGTACCGGGCGGTGACCGGTTCGAAGGTGAGCGTGTCGGATCCCGCGGACGCGCGGTCCGTGCGGCGGGCGACCGTGGTCCAGGTCCTGCCGTCGCCGGACACCTGCATCGCGTAGTCGCGGCCGTGTGCGGGCGCCCAGTCCAGGTCGGCCCTGGTGACGATCTGGGGGCGGCCGAGGTCCACGCGGAGCCAGGCGTGATCTCCCGGGCCGCTCTGCCACTTGGTGGTGCTCACCCCGTCGAACGCCGCGTCGGCCGTGCCCGCGGACGCGGTCGCCGGCTTGCCCGCGCTCAGCTCGCTGTTGGCCGGGGTGGCGAGTGTCGTGGCGACCTCGGTCAGCCCCGTACCCACGCCGAGCTTGCGCACGGTCGACATGAAATCGCTGTACGGGACACCCGAGTTGGCGCCGCTCCACATCTTCTGCGCCAGAATTCCGAAGGTGGGCTCGACCAGTTTGTGTACGTCGAGTTCGGTGTAGCTGGACGTGGTCAGGTCGTTCCACACCGAGGACA
This sequence comes from Streptomyces sp. NBC_01363, assembly GCF_026340595.1. Lineage (GTDB taxonomy): Bacteria > Actinomycetota > Actinomycetes > Streptomycetales > Streptomycetaceae > Streptomyces. The sequence continues at coordinate 5,166,891 of NZ_JAPEPF010000001.1, read as the reverse complement.
TGGAGCCGAGGAGTTGGGGGTCCTTCGGTGCGACGCTCTGGCCGTCGGGGAAGACGTTGGGTTCCCAGTTGTCGTAGAGGTACTTACCGTCCAGCCCGTGGCCGTGGTAGTAGCTCGCGAACGGGACGATGTAGAGCAGGGCGTCGTTGGTGTTGATGAACGAGTAGCCGTCCTTCTTGGCGGCCTGCGGGCCGTACCACTGGTTGTTCCAGCTGTTGAGGGTGACGTCCCGGTCGTAGCCCTCGGTGCTGGACGCCATCAGGGACAGGCTGCCCCAGGCGCGCGGATGCTTGCCGAGCGCGCGGATATGGGTGGCCATCTCGTTGAAGTAGGTCTTGTAGCGGGGCTTGTCGACCCGGTACTCGTCGGCGCCGAAGTGCACGTCCGGACCGCGAAACCACGGCGTGAACTCGGCGAACACCAACTTCATGAACGCGGTGGTCTCCGGCTTGGACAGGTCCAGGTGGTCGGAGTCGCCGTTGTTCAGACCGAGGGACGGCTTGAACCGGATGAACGCGAGCGAGTGGGCGGGAGCATCGAACTCGGGGACGAGCGTGACGCCGTTGGCGGCGGCAGTGTCCTCGAAGGATTCCCAGTCGCGCCGGTCGTACGCTCCGTCCTTCGAGGCCAGGCCGGACAGCAGGGGGTTTTCGGTCTTGAGCCGGAAGCCGGCCTGGGCCTCGCTCCAGGGACGGTCACCCTTGAACCCGTTGTCGTTGAGGTGGATCTGGAACTCGTTGAGCTTGAACCAGCCCATGAGACGGATGTAGTCCCGGATGAAGTCCGCGGTGAAGAAGCGCCGCCCGACATCCAGCGTGAAGCCCCGCACCTTGTAGTTCGGCCAGTCCACGGCAGTGCCCACGGGGACGGAATCACGGCCGTCGTCGAGCAGCAGGATCTGCAGGAGCGTACGGGTGCCGTAGTAGACGCCCTTCGCGGTCGGCGCGGTGATCCGCACGTTCTTGCCGGTGACCGTGAAGGTGTAGCCCTCTTCCTTGAACCGGGCGCCGTCCACCGCTTCGGGCAGGGTGGGATCGATCGACAGCACGATGTCGCCGCTGTGCGGGTGGCGCGGCGACAGGGCCGGCTTGCGCCCCGTGACCTGCTCGATCTCGTCGGGGAGGGTGGCGAGTTGGTCGCGGAGACGGTCGCGGTGCGCTCCGGCGAACACGATGCGGCTGTGCCGGCTCAGCTCGAAGAATCCGGTGCGGCCCTGCCACTTCTGGAGGGCGGGCACCACTGCGGGTTTTGCGTTGACCGGGTCGGGGGCGGCGCTCGCCGGTGTGGCGGGAGCGGCGAGGGCGAGCAGGGAGACCATAAATGCGAGAAGGCACAGCAGCTGTCTTGGACGCACTCTCATGTGAAACTCCAAGCGTTCTCGATGGATTCGTTCCTGGAGGTTCGTGCGGGTGACGCGACGGGGAGCAGGTGCCAGCCGTGCCGTGCCCCGGCCGAGGCCGGGGCACGGCACGGCGCGGTCACGGCCTGGTCGTCACCTTGTAGGTGATCTTCGCATCGGCGATGCGCCCGCCGTTCTTGGCGGTGATGGTGAATTTGCTGGTGCCGGGGAAGGCAGGAATTCCGGTGATGCCACCGGTGTCCTGGTTGAGGGTCAGGCCGCGCGGGAGGCGGCCGTCAGTGACCTCGTAGCGGATGGTCCGCGGAGTCGTCGAGGTCACCTTGAAGGCGTACAGCCTTCCGACCCGGGCGCCCGTCGGCTCCGGCGTGGCGAAGCCCGGCGTCGGGGCCTTGACCGGCTGCGGGTCGCCGGTCGACTGACCGGACGTGTCCTTCTCCTGCAGCGTCCACTCGGCGTCCGGCGTGACCTCGCTCAGGTGCCAGTGCCTGCTCGCGACGCCCAGTTGCTTCTTCTGCTCGGCAGTGAACGCACCGGCTGCGCGCGCGGACTCCCACATCCGGACGGCGGCGAGCAGCGCGGTGGCGTTCTGCCCGGACTGGAGACCGCTCACGGTGGTCTCGAAGTTGATGCCGGCGTCGAGGGAGGCCGCGTGCGCCAGGGTGTCCTCGATCTTTTGCAGGGTGTCGCTGCCCGAGAGCCCCTGCTGGCCCATCATCCCGGGCAGGTAGTTCGCTCGGTAGAAGGTGTTGCTGCGGATGATCTGAGCGTAGCTCGTGGGGCCGATCTCACCCCAGCTCGCCCTGGACTGGGCGTCCCAGGTGTTCGACGCAAGGTTGCTGCACTCGGTGATGAAGTTCTTGGTGGTGACCTGCCGGTGGACGCCGTTGACGAGACGTGCGAAGCCGTAGCCGCCCCAGCCGTTGTAGCCGGTGCCTTCAAGCCCGTCATAGGACGTGGCGTGGACGCCGCTGGTGTTGTAGGCGGTGGCCAGCCGGGTCGCGATCTCATCGGTGATCGGCAGACTGGCCAGCGCGCCGCCGTAGCCGTTCTGGATGAGCCGGGCGACGGTGGTGCCGGCCGGGTAGTCCTTGGCGGCCGAGGACCACTGTGCCCGGCTCAGGCCGCCGACCTGCCACTCGGTGTTGCTGACCTTGGTGACGGAGCCGTAGGTGATGAACTCGTCGCCGATGCGCAGCCGTTGACCGTCGACGCCGGAGGCCAGCAGGCCGTTGGCATCCACGTACAGCGTGGTGTCCGACCCGGCCAGCGGGCGGGTGAGCCGGGCGGAGCCGCCCACCGCGAGCCGTGGATCGGCCGGCGCCTTCACGTACGGGTCGTTGGCGTCGATGAAGGTGGACAGGGTGTGCACCCCGACCTCGATCCCCTCCTTCGCCGCGGCGGCCACCAACTGGGCGGCCGCCGCGTCCGATCCGCCGAAGGAGCCGTTGAACTGGTAGTGCCCGTGCGACACCCACGGCCCGTTGCCGCTGATCGCGTAGATGTTCCGCACCCCGGCCTGCGCGGCGAGCTTCGCGGCCGCGGTGACGTTGCCCGTGTTGAGGTCGTGGACCCAGAAGTGGGTCTGCGAGGTGCGTTGGGCCACCTTCTGCCACTGGTCGTCCAGGGTGGGGTACGCCTGGTCGTGCTCCTTGGCGATCTGGCTGAGCACGGTCAGGGCGAGATCCGGCGCACTGCCGAACAGGGCTATCTTCGACCCGACGATCCGGCCCTCGGGCGCGGGCAGCGGGCCGAGCGGGATCTCGTAACCGTTGGTGCGCTGCCGGACCCGCACCTTGCTGTAGTCGTAGGTGGCGGCGCGCAGGACGCTGCCCCACGTGGTCTTCGCGGCGACGTTGCTGGCCAGCCACTCGTCCTTCGCGCCGGTCTGGAGCCCGTACGGATTCCAGACGAGATCGGGACCGAACCCGTATGCCAGATGCTCGTTCGGCCACCCGCCCACCGTCTTGTCGTTCAGCGGCCGGACCCCCATGACGAAATCGGAGTTGGCGACCACACCGACCGTCTCGCCGATGGTGTCGTCGAGCGTCGTCGGCAGCGGACCCCACAGCAGCGTCTGCACATCCACACCCGAGGCGGCCGTCAGGCCGACGACTTCAAGTGTGGAATGCGTGGGAAACCCGACGGCCTCTACCTGGATCGTCACGCTCTCGCCGACGAACTCCAGGACCTGCCGGTGGTGCGCCCGGTCACGCGACACGACCCGCACCTTCGCGGGAACCACGTGCTTGCCGTCGGCCACCACGCTGACCAGCGGCACGGGGGTGTCCTCAGCCAGGTGGTCGGTGCCGTCACGCAGGTCCACCAGGCTGTCCACGTACCCGGAGCCGCTGATGCCCACCGACAGGAAGCCCGCCCCGATCCGCAGCGACGGGGACGTCTTGGTCCTGGCCGTTCGCGCAGCATGCGCGGGTCCGGCGGCCATGGCCACGGCCGTGGCCGAACTCAAGCCGCTGGCAACCAGAAAGCGACGCCTGTCCACATGTCCTCCTAGGTGAAGTGACTCTCGATGACGCGTGGGATCGCTGATCAACTGCCCGTGAACAGCGCAGAGGGGCGCAAGGCCGGCAAACGTCGAGCGACGAACGAGGTCACCTGGATAGTTCGTATTCTTCAGCGGAGATGGTTCGCGCTGTTCCGGGGAGCGGGATCGGCGGACGGCCATGAGCCGGAGAGCCCATAGGCCTGCCCGTGCAGGGAAGTGCGCTTGCTTCTCCTGTGTAACTACCGCAGCACAAGTGCGGTCTAGCGTGCACGGCACAGAAGGGGCCGTCAAGGCTTAGTTCGGATCTATTCCCGATGGGCAGGGGTACTCCGTGGGGCGATCCGAGCACCCCTGAACGGGCGGCCCGGGAGGTATCTTGGGGGCCCAGCACTTGGTATTTCGTGACGGCATGCATCGGATACATGGAGCAACATGACTGGATCTTCCCGGCCCGCGTCCGCGGCATCGGAGACGGAGACGGAGGCGGCTCCCTACCGCCCCGGCTACGAGGTCGCGGCGGAGCGCATCCTGGAGTACGTCGCCCGGCAGGGGATGGGGCCCGGCGACCGGCTGCCGACGGAGAAGGATCTGGCGGCCGAAGTGGACATGAGCAGGACGGTGGTGCGAGAGGGCGTCAAGATCCTCTCGGCCCTCGGGAGGCTCTCGGTGGAGAAGGGGCGCGGCATTTTCGTGGCGCATCCCAGGAACGACCTGTGGTCCGACACGTTCTCCCGGTTCCTGCCGACCGACCCGAGCCGCGTCGGTGAACTGTTCGAGTTCCGGCGCTTCACCGAGGCCGAGACCAGCGGGCTCGCGGCCGCGCGGGCCACACCGGTTCAGCTCAGGGCGATCCGCGAGGCGGCGCAGCGCTCGGCGGAGGCCGCCGAGCGAGACGACCACGAGTCGTTCGGCCGGGCCGATGCGGAGTTCCATCAGGCGATCGGCGCGGCAGCGGGGAACGCGTTCCTCTCCAGCCTGGTCGACGCGATCCAGCGGCTGCAGCGACAGGTCACCATCGTGGCCCTGGCCGACTCCGCACCGGGATCACTCGCCGGGGCTGCGGAGCAGCACCTGGCGATCCTGGAAGCGATCGGGGCCGGTGAGCCGGAACAGGCCGCCGCCCTCATGGCCCGCCATATCGACACGACGGAACTCCAGGTCCAGCGAGAGATCCGCAATCGCATCTTTGCCGCTCCCGCCGTTCCCGCCGGCCCGGACGGGGCGTGACCGCGGACGACAGCCTCGATCAGTAGTGCCCCGCCTCCCCGCCCCGTCGCCCACACCGGAAACGACCGGACGACGGGGCGACGGAGCGACGGGCGGTCGAGGCGTGCCGGAGTCGTGAACCGCGCCACCGACGCGTCTCGTTCCTGTGAAGCGAATCCGTAGGGTCCGGCGAAACTCTACCGACATGTATCAGATCTATTGCCGCCTTGGTTGAGGTAATAACTCCTTCTCATCTCTTGACATGCCGTCGCGCGCGGACTTCCATACCCCAAGGTGCCCTGAGGGGCGAACGCTGAGGGGAAGCGGTCGCCCTCGAGAGCAGCAGGACTCTGGGAAGAGTCTGAACCATGTGACGGATTCGGTGGACGGTCGGCAGCGGGATTCCCTCTCTCGTCTCGGTACGAACAAGACAGCGACTCGGTACCGCCCCCGGACAACGACGGGTAGGGGAAGTTGGACATGACGCGCAATCCGATACTCACAAGAACCGCCGCCCTCGCAGGTGCTCTCCTCCTGGCCGGGTGCACGGCCGGCAGTTCCGGTACGAGTGCATCCAAGGGCGACGGCGACAAGGCCACCTTGACCTTCCTCACCTTCGAAACGCCCAACCTGGACGCGAAGTACTGGGACGCCGCGATCGCCCGCGCCTCGGCGAAGGTGCCCGGGGTGACGATCAAGAAGCTCGTGTCGCCCAGCGCCGACCGCACCGGGTACGCGAAGCAGCTCGACAGCACGGGCCAGTTCCCGGACGTCATGATCGGCCTGAACCCCGCCGGATTCGCCGAGGCGGGCAAGCTGGCGCCGTGGACGGACAAGGAACTCGCGACGTACAAGAACCCCCGCGCCAACACGTACGACGGCAAGGTCTACCAGCTGCCCTACTCCGCCCAGACGACGCTGGTCTACTACGACAAGAAGGACTTCGCGGCGGCCGGCATCGACACACCGCCACGCACGTACCGTGAACTGCTCGACGACAGCGCCAAGTTGAAGAAAAAGGGCATCAACCCCTTCGTGGTCGGCGGTGGCGGCAAGGATTCCTGGGCCGACATGTTCCCGCTGATCTGCACGGTGGCCACCGACGTCTACAAGAAGACCCCGGACTGGCTGTCCCAACGCGCCGAGGGCAAGGTCAAGTTCACCGACCCGGCGTTCGTCGCCGCCGCCCAGAAGGTCGCCGGCCTCGCGGACAAGGGATACATCGACCGCGCCGGCCTTTCCCGCTCCTACGCGGACACCGAACAGGCCTTCCGTGACGGTAAGGGCGCGATGTATCCGATGGGCAGCTGGTTCTCGGCCTCGGCCGACACGAAGAAGCCGGACTTCGACACGGGCGTCTTCGCGTGGCCCACGGACCAGGGGGCCCCGGCACTCCCCGGCGTCCTCGGCGGCGGGATGACGGTGAGCTCCAAGTCGTCCGATGTTCCCCTGGCCAAGAAGTGGGCCAAGGCCTTCATGGAGGACCAGAAGAACCTGGACGCCGCCGTCAAGGCCGACGGGCTCATCATCGACATCAAGGGCTACAGCCCGCCCAGCGCCATGGGCCCCGTCTACAAGAAGACCGTGGCGGCGTATCGGCAGGCCCAGAAGGACGACGGGATCGTCAACTCGTTCTCCCAGGAGACCGGTGACGGTTCCCTGCCGCCCGGCCTGGCCGACAAGGCCGCGGCCGGCGTCCAGAATCTCCTCGGCGGCCGCATGACAGCCCGTCAGTTCGGTGCCTACATGGACGAGCAGTGGGACAAGGCCACCCGATAATGCGCATACGTACCCTGCCCCGACCGGAGAGTTCCCCTACCGCGCACGCAGCGAAGGACACGGCAGCGGTCCGACCACAGGACACCCCCGCGCAGCGGGCGTCGCGACCGTCCCGGCGCTTCCGCCCGAACGGCGGACCGGGCCGCTTCGCCGTCTTCGCGGCTCCCGGACTGCTCGCCTACCTGGCCCTCGTCCTGGTGCCGATCGGCATGACCGCCGGCTACAGCCTCACCAACAAGAACCCCTTCAACCCGCCGACCCGGTGGGCGGGCCTGTCCAACCTCACGAGCCTGTTCTCCGACGACGATTTCCTCAAAGCACTGCAGAACACCGTCGTCATCACCGTGATCGTGACGCTGGTGACCAACGCCGGCGGCCTGGCGATCGCCCTGCTGCTCGACCGGCGCGGCTGGCTGTACAACGCTCTGCGCAGCGTGTTCTTCGTGCCGGTCGTGCTGAGCGCCGTGGTGGTCAGCGTCATCTGGCAGGCGATCCTCGTCGACGACGGCCTGCTCAACTCCATACTGCGACAGCTGGGGGCGAGTCATCCGCCGGGCTGGCTCTCCGATCCGAGCCTCGCCCTCTACACGGTCTCGTGGGTCATCGCCTGGCAAGGGCTCGGCTTCTGCGTGGTGATCTACCTGGCCGGACTGCAGGGAATCCCGCAGGAGTTGCACGAAGCGGCGGCCATCGACGGCTGCGGACCACTGATGCGGTTCCGCCATGTCACCTGGCCGATGCTGGCACCCGCCGTCACCATCAACACGGTCATGTCACTGATCGGCGGATTCAAGGCCTACGACCAGATCCAGGTGCTCACCAACGGCGGCCCCGGCCCCGGCACCACATCCACCCTCGCCTTCCAGGTGATCCAGACCGCGTTCAACGGCAACCACGTCGGCTACGCCTCCGCGATGGCCGTGGCGATGCTGATCCTGGTCGCGACCGTCTCCGTGATCGCGCTCGGGTGGCTGCAGAAACGCGAGGTGTCCGCATGAGCACGAACACGAACACGAAGATGAAACCGGACCTGAACGCGAGCATGAACAGGGGTGGAACAAGGGCGTGGATACGCCCGGTCGTCGCGCTCCTCGCCGGCCTGCTGTTCTTCCTGCCGATCTACCTCGTGCTGGTCAACGTGTTCAAGGACGGTTCGGCGATCGTGTCGAACCCGGTCGGCCTCCCGGTCCCACCGACCCTGGACAACATCCAGAGCGTGCTGTCGCGCCCGGACCACCTCTTCTGGTACGGGCTGGTCAACAGCACGGAGGTCACCGTGATCTCCATCCTCGTCATCACCGCGATCTCCGCCATGCTCGGCCACTACCTGGCCCGGTCGACCGGCGTCCTGTCCAAGGTCATCATGGTCGTCCTGCTCTGCGGTCTCATGGTGCCGCCCGCGGTGATCCTCACCCCGATCACCGAAGTCCTGCGCACGCTGGGGCTGATGAGCAGCGTGCCCGGACTGGTCCTGGCGTACGTCGGCTACTACATGCCGTTCGGGGTGTTCGTCTTCGCGGGCTTCGCCAAGACGATCCCCCGAGAGCTCGAAGAAGCCGCGGCGATCGACGGCGCTGGAGCGTTCCGCGCCTTCTGGCAGGTGGTCTTCCCGCTGATGCGTCCGGCGTCGGCCAGCGTGGTGATCTTCCTCGGCGTCTGGATCTGGAACGACTTCCTCAACCCGCTGATCGTCCTGGGCCCGACGGCAGGCACCACGGTGACCGTCGGCATCTACCGTGCCATCGGTGAACACCAGGCGGACTTCGGCTCGGTCTTCGCCTTCATGTTCCTGGCGACACTGCCCATCCTCGTCTTCTACCTGGCCTTCCAGAAGCAGTTCGTCAAAGGCCTCACAGGAGGAGCGACGAAGGGTTGAGACCGGGCGGTACGGCTGGGCATGTGACAGGGCGGGGCGGAGACCGACGCAAGCCCCGCCCCCTGTCACATGTCGCGGACTTCTGACGCTCGCGCCCCTTCACGTCCGTTCACGCCCCTTCAGCGAGAGGCATTCCTCACCTCATGCACCCCACAGCACCCGGGCACAGCGCCAGCGCCGTCGACGCACTGTCACTGGGTGCCGCCGCCCTGGGCAACCTGTTCCACGCGGTCAGTGACGAGGACGCGGCCGCCACCGTCGAGGCAGCCTGGGCCTGCGGCATCCGCGCATTCGACACCGCTCCGCACTACGGACTCGGCCTGTCCGAGCGCCGGCTGGGAGACGCACTGCGCACCCGGCCACGTCCGCAGTTCACGCTGTCCACCAAAGTCGGCCGCCTGCTGCGCGTACGCACCGGACTGCCCGGCGCCGACCTGGCGAACGGCTTCGCCGTCCCGGCCACCCACGAACGGGTGTGGGACTTCAGCGCCCGCGGTGTACGCACCAGCGTCGAGGAGAGCCTCACCCGGCTCGGCCTCGATCGCGTGGACACCGTCTACCTGCACGACCCGGACGGCCACGAGCGCGAGGCCTTCGACTGCGCCTACCCCGAGCTGGAGCGGATGCGTGCGGAGGGCACGGTCGGCGCGATCGGCGTCGGCATGAACCAGACCGCGATGCCGACACGCTTCGTCCGCGACACCGACATCGACGTGGTCCTGCTGGCCGGCCGCTACTCCCTGCTCGATCAGAGGGCCCTGGCCGCACTGCTGCCGCAGGCGGCGCAACGCGGAGTGTCCGTGCTGGTCGGCGGGGTGTTCAACTCGGGCCTCCTCGCCGATCCCCAGCCGGGCGCGACCTTCGACTACGCACCGGCCCCGGCACACCTGCTGGACCGGGCGCTGGCCCTGCGCACGCTGTGCGAGACCTTCGGGGTCCCACTGCGGGGAGCCGCCCTGCAATTCCCGCTGGGCCACCCGGCTGTCGCCGGTGTGCTGCTCGGGGCACGCAGCGCCGCCGAGGTGACGGACGCCACCGCGATGATCAGCCACCCCGTCCCCGAGGAGATGTGGCTCGCCCTGCGTGCCCAGGGTCTGCTGCCGCCGGGCGTGCCGGTGCCTGTCCCGCGTCAGGACGGCGTACGTCCCTGATCGCGGACGGCGGTTTGCGACCGGGTCCGCGCGGCGCAGACTCCCCGCGTGGAACCGAAATTGATCGAAGTTCCCTTCACTGGAACGCACACACGAGGATGGTTGCAGAATGCTTGACAGGAGAAACTGTCTTTCTCTGTTGGCGGCCGCTGGAGTCGGAGCGAAGGTCGCTCTCGAACCCACGATCTCACGAGCCCAGCCGCTCGGCGCAGGGGTTGCCGGAGCCGATGGCCAGGCTGCGGAACTCAGCCGTTCTCTGCGCGAATTGCACGGCTCCCTCCGGGTGTCGATTCGGGAATATGACGGCACGACGCTGCGCCGGGCCCAGGAATTCGACGGCGACCTGCTGACCGACGGACCGCGACAGTGGCAACTGAAGTGGGATGCACGGCGGGTGCCCGATCATCACGGATGGGAGGTCACCCTGACCTGCACCCTGGAGAAGGGGGCGGCGGAACAGACCGCAATCTCCGTTGATTTCCCATTCGAGAGCTGGGAGACCGCCAACTACGTGATGATTCCCGGAATCATCTACAACGGCAATCGCTATCGCGCCATCGGCAACGGATACAATCCGGACTATCCGGCCGACATGTACTACAACCCACAGACGCCGCTGACGATATCGAACAACCCGCGACTGGCCTCCGATGCTGCGGTGCCCTCACGGATCGAGCTGGCGACGTGCAATACTGCCGCCCCGGCGATGAGCTTCTTCTCGCCCAAGTTCGGAAAGGGCTGGATTGTTCTCACCGAGCAAGGAACCCGCCTGGGCAACAGTGGGCTCTCGGTTGAGGAGAGTGCGAGCAGGGAAAGCTGTGAATTCCGCATCTCGGCACCGGTTGTGCGCCGGCAGGCGGCCGGTTTCGGCGACTTTCGGCCGAGCGGTGACAATGCGTCGAACTGGGCCCCCGGTGACGCGGTTTCGATTCGCTTCCAGGTTTTCACCTTCGATGCCGACGGAATTCCGGCAGTCCTGCAAAAATTCATGGATGTGCGAAAGTCGCTCACCGGCCCCACCACGCCTCGCAACCTGCTTCCGATGAGTAAGCTGGCAGAGCTCGGCACCAACATCTGCCGAGGCAATTTCACAGAGACCAAGGCGGGCCGCTACTACCTTCCAGAAAACTCCAGGCACTTTCAACTGGGTTGGGTGAGCGGAATGATCAACACCTACCCCATGTTGGCTCTGAATGACCCGACGGAACGGGGCAGGGTCTCCGATGAGCTTGACTTCATCTGCTCCCGCATGAAGGGGCAGAGCGGATTCTTCTACGGCTTCATCAGCGAAGATGGCGAAATCCGCTCAGAGAAGGCCCACCCCGACTTTCCGGCGGTGCAGGCGATGGTGCGCAAGAACGGAGACGTGCTCTTCTGGCTGATCAAGCATGTGATGCTCCTGAAGGCGCAAGGGCACGGCGACACCATCAAGGAATCCTGGGAACTGGCCGCAGGCGGTCTGGCCGAAGCATTCACCCGGACCTGGCGAAGGCACGGAGAATTCGGTCAGTACATCGTGCCCGAAACAGGCGACATCGCCGTGTACAACTCGACGGCCGGCGCCATCGCTCCGGCCGGGCTCGCCCTGGCGGCTGAATACTTCCACCGTCCGGACTGGTTGGCCGCGGCCGAGGAAGCAGCCGAATTCTACTATGAGCGCGACATCAAGTCCCGTGGATTCACCAGCGGAGCGTGCGCGGATATTTCACAGGATGCGGACTCCGAAACAGCGTTTGGTCTCCTGGAGTCATTCATGGCGCTGTACCAGTACACCGGAAAGAAGAGATGGGTGAATCGCGCAAAGGTCCAGGCCGCTCTGTGCTCGTCCTGGACTCTTGCGTACGATCCGCTGTTTCCGGCAGGCAGTGATATCGCGCGACTGAAGGGAAGGATGGCCGGCGCCGTTTGGGCAAGCAGCCAGAACAAACATGCCGCGCCCGGTGTCTGTACGTCCTCCGCTGACCACCTGTTCAAGCTGTATCGAGCTACTGGGGACAAGAAGTACGCTGAACTCATCAGCGATATCCAGCATGCCCACGCCGAGGTCGTCAACATGCCGGGACACATAACCACCGACTACCTCATCGGGTCGAGCATGGAGCGGATCCAGCCCAGCGATGCCGAGGGCAAGGGTGCGGTCGGTGATTTCATCAGGACGAGAAACTCCTGGACCGAGACCAATGGTGCCTTGATGGCACTCGAACTTCCCGGAATCTACGTACGACCCGGGGAGGGAATCCTCATTCCTTTTGATCATGTCGAGGCCGAGCATGTCAGCGAGAGCCGTCAGGCCGCCGTAGTCCGCTTGACCAACAACACGGCCTACGCGGCACGGGTGTCGGTACTGGCGGAAACGGCCCGTCAATCGGCCCGCCCCCTTGGGTACACGGCGTTCCTCGATTGGCCGCAGGTCGAAGTCCCGGCGGGTGGGGCGGTCACCGTGCGGATCACGAGGAAAGGCAAGGTCGCACGTCAAGCCTGATCCGGCTGTTCTCGCTGTGCACCCGTTCCGTCAGCACCTTCGCCAGATACAGGAACATCATGCCGAGCACGTTGTCAGAAACAACCGACCGGACTGAGCCTGTCCCCGTGATCACCATCGACGCCCACCAGCACGTCTGGGACCTGTCGGTCCGCTGCCAGGACTGGATCACCGGCCCCGAACTCGCCCCGCTGCGAAGCGACTTCACCACGACGACCTGCGACCGCAGGCCGCGGCCGCGGGTGTCGACGCCACGGTGCTGGTGCAGACGATCTGCGTACGCGAGGAGACTCTCGAATACCTGACGCTGGCCGCGGCCGACCCGCTGGTGGCCGGCGTCGTCGGCTGGACGGACCTGACCTCTCCCGTGGTCGCGGACGCCCTGGCCGCACTGCGCGCGCTGCCCGGTGGCGACCGTCTCGTCGGCATCCGCCACCGGGTACAGGGCGAGGACGAGGCAGACCGGCACACCTGGAGCCCCGCCGACCTGCGGCCGTTCGTGTCGGTCGCGCTGGATACCTTCGGCCCGGAGCGGCTCATGTTCGGCTCGGACTGGCAGGTGTGCACCCTGGCGGCCGAGTACGAACAGGTGGTTGCCGTCGGCCGCGAGCTCGTGGCGGACCCGTCGGAACACGAGCAAACGGCGGTGTTCGCAGGCACGGCCGCGCGGGTCTACGGTCTGTGACCCGCGGCAGGCAAGCGGCGGAGGGGGGCGGGCGCAGCTGCGTCCGCCCCCCCTCTGCGGCCTGCCCCTCATGTCACTCGAGATGGAAGACCTCTTCGGCGGGTGCCCACCACTCGCCGTCGCCGACGCTGTCCAGTGGCTGCTGGCAGGGGTCGGTACGGGCCCGCCAGTCCCGGGTGACCGGGCACTCGGCGATGAGCGCGGTGTCGGCCGCGTAGTCCTCGCCGGTGTACTCGAGTTAGCTGAAGAGCAGCCCGTCACGCAGGAAGATCGAGTAGTTGCCGATGTGGGCGCACTTGAGGGTCGCGAGGACCTCGGGCCAGGCCACCGCGTGCAAGGCGCGGTATTCCGCCCGAGTTCCCCACGCAAGCGTATGACCGAGGCGTAGCGTTGCATGGGCATGGTGTGGCTCCTTCTCACGAAGCGCTGAGGCGTTGAGACGTTGGAACATGAGACATCGTCAAGCACTTGCCGGAGCCGCCCTGTTGGTTCGACCAGAAGTCGTCACCAGCCCGGTTGGTCGAAGCCGATGCCGGGGGCCGTCGGTGCCCGCACCAGCCCGTCGGCACCGACCGCCGACTCGCGCTGCACGGGGTTGGTGTACACGAGGGACTCGTAGTACGTGGTGTTGGGTATCGCCATGCACAGGTGGGCGTTGACCACTCCGCTGCCGTGCACCTCGGCCCGCAGGTTGTAGCTCTCGGCGAGGTGCGCGATGCGCAGGGCTCCGGTGATCCCGCCTTTGAGCTGCGCGCTGGTGCGGACCCGGCTCGCCGCGCCCGCCATGATGAAGTCGCCAGTGTTGAAATGCGCGCCGTCGGAGGTCTCCGCGACCAGCAGCGGAATGTCGACCTGTTCGGCCAGCCACCGGTGGGCGGTCACGCTGAACTCGCGCATCGGCTCCTCGTACCACAGGTAGTCCGCCTCGGACAGTGCGCGGCCGAGGTACACCGAGTCCGCGAGGTCGAACCCGGCGGAGCCGTCGTACATGAGCGGGACGTCGTCACCGACGTGGGCCCGCAGCTTCTGGCACAGGTCCGCATCGGCTCTCGGGTCTCCCCACGCGTGCAGCTTGATGGCGGAGTAGCCGAGCTCCAGACACTGGTCAGCCACATCGAGGTACTCCTCGACGCTGCCGAAGGTGACCGTGCTCGCGTAGGCGGGGATGGCCTCGCGGTAGGGGCCGAGCAGCCGGTGGACCGGCTGCTCGGCCGCGAGGCCGGCCAGGTCCCACAGCGCTACGTCGACCAGGCCGAGCGCGTAGATGGGGAGCTCCTCTATGCGGTCCAGCTCCCACAGGCGGTGCCACAGCAGCTCGCGCATCAGCGGGTCGCGGCCGAGCAGGTCCTCACGTATGCGGCGGTTCACCAGATCGGCGACGATCAGCCCACGTCTCGTGTGCGCCTCGCCCACCAGGCCTTCGTCCGTGTGAACCCGCAGGATCCCGCCCACGACCGCCGGCTCCGAACCGGGCAGCCCTGCTCGCCACCGGAAGGGCGGCTGAGCGGGCAGATCTACCAGTTCCACAGTCACGTCGGTGATTCGCATGGGTGTCCTTCATGGGTGGTGGTGTGGGGTTCAGGCGTTGGGGTGGCCGGGGGCGATGCGGTGCCGGATCTCTCGTTGGAACTGGTGGGTGGTCCGGTCGATGTGGTGGGCCATGAGGGTCTGCGCGTGCGTGTGTTCGCCGGTGGCGATGGCGTGGGCGATGGCTTCGTGCTGGGCGGCGGCGTCGCGCAGGGAGCCGCCCGCGAGGCCGGCCAGCCCTATGGCGGTGACCTGGTGTTGCAGGCGACGCAGGGTGTCGATTGTGGCGGTGAGGAAGGAGTTGTTGGTGGCGGTGGCGATGGCGGTGTGGAAGGTGTCGTCGGCGCTGCTGAAGGCGTCGATGTCGTCCTGCTCGGCGGCCCGGGTGGACTGGTAGGCGGCCGCGCGAACGGCTTTGACCTGGGCGGGGGTGGCGCGTTGGGCGGCCAGGCGGGCGGTGGTGGTTTCCAAATGGCGCCGGAATTCGAAGAGTTCGTCGACCTGGTGCAGGTCGGCGGGCAGGAAGTGGGTCAGGGAGTGCTGCCAGGAGGACTGGTCGGGCTGGGCGACGTAGATGCCGCGGCCCTTGTGCACGGACAGCCGGCCCAGCGCGGAGAGGATCTTCACCGCCTCGCGAACCACGGTCCGGCTCATCCTCACCTGGTCGGCCAGGTCCTGCTCGGTGGACAGCCGGGCGCCGGGCTCCAGGCCGGCCAGGACGAGGTGCTCGAGGATGCGTTCCGCCGCGACCTCGTAGCCGGGACGGTAGCCGGGCCCGTCGCCCGAGGGTGGCGGCGCGGGTGCGGTGCTGCGGGCTGCGCGGGTCAACGGCGCTCCCCTTTCACGTCGATCCACTTCTCCGTCGATCCATGTCACGGCGGTCCAAGTCGGGCGTGAGGTCGCCGAGCGGCGCAGAAGCGCCTCACGCGCAATATGTTTCGGATACATCAGCCAATCCGGGGTCAGTGAATCACATTCAAACTCTTGACGCCAGGATCCGGTGAGCCCAGACTCGTTCCGACCCGCACCGACCGCCTCACCTCACCTCTCACCGGGTCAACATCCTTCTCCCGCCCGGCCGCAGCACCTCTGAGACCGTAGCTGCCCTGGCGGTCGGCGCCACCCCGACCCCCTCTGAATCAGGGCCAAACCCACCATGCAACCGGATATGTTCCAGATCTATCGCCGGGTCATCCTCGCCCTGCTGGGGGTCGAAACCTTCTGAAAGGGCAAGCACTTTGAACGACATCACGCTCGGCGTCATCGGCCTGGGTAATCGCAGCGACCTGGCCGAGCTGGCCCACCGGCCCGGATCGGGCTCGCTGGTGGCCGCCGCCTGCGACCGCGATCGACGGTTGCTGGCGCGCGCCGAACAGCGATTCGGCACCCAGGTGCGGACCGCCGTGGATCACCACGAGTTGCTCGACGCGGGACTCGACGGCGTGATGGTGCTGACTCCGGACCACACGCACGAGGAGATCGGCCTGGACTTCCTGGAGGCCGGTGTACCGGTGTTCCTGGACAAACCGATGGCGATCACCACCGAGGGCTGCGACCGGCTGCTCGCGACAGCCGGCCAGTACCGGACCCCGCTGTACGTGGGCCACAACATGCGGCACATGCCGGTCGTGGCGGCCATGCGTGAACTGATCGTCAAGGGGGCGATCGGCGAGGTCAAGGCCGTGTGGTGCCGCCATTTCGTCGGCCACGGCGGGGACTTCTACTTCAAGGACTGGCACGCGGACCGACGTCTCACCACCGGCCTGCTGCTGCAGAAGGGCGCTCACGACATAGATGTCATCCACTGGCTGGCCGGCGGCTACACCCGGCGGGTGAACGCCATGGGCGGGCTGACGGTCTACGGGGGCATCGACTCACACCGCGACCGCAGCGGGGAGCGGATGACCGAGTGGCTCTCGACGGAGAACTGGCCACCGCTCAGCCAGACCGGTCTCCACCCGGTGGTGGACGTGGAGGATCTGAGCATGATGCAGATGCAACTGGACAACGGAGTTTTCGCGAGCTATCAGCAGTGTCACTACACCCCCGACTACTGGCGCAACTACACGGTGATCGGCACCGAGGGGCGCCTGGAGAACTTCGGCGACTCGGAGGGAGCGGAGGTCCACGTGTGGAACCGCCGCTCCGACGGCCGCGCCGAGGCCGATCTGGTGGTGCCCGTGCACACACCGACCGGCACGCACGGGGGCGCCGATCCCGTGCTGATCGCGGAATTCCTACGGTTCGTACGGGACGGCGGAGCCACCGTCACCTCGCCCGTCGCGGCCCGCGAAGCGGTGGCCGCCGGCTACGCGGCCACCATGTCGCTGCGGGACGGCGGCCGGGCCGTCGAGGTCGAGGCCCCGGACCGGGAGGTGGCCGCGTACTTCGGGCACGGCCAGAGCTGATTCAGGCGGAAGCCGGCGGAATCCCGCCGGCCTTCGGGGACTCGTTTCAGGTGGCTCCGGTCCGGAAGGAATACGGACCGGAGCCACTTGGCCGTCCGAAGGTCAGTCGGTCGGGCCCAGATCCGGGGCGTCGCAGAGCTCGATCCGCTCGCCCGGCCGGTGCAGTTCCAGGATCACGAGTTCATTTCGGCCGGCCCGCCACACCGGGGCGGGGGCGTACAGGGTGCGCTGGGGTCCGCGGTCCCAGTAACGGCCGAGGGCGAAGCCGTTCAGCCACACCTGGCCCTTGGTCCAGCCCGGCAGAGCCAGGAAACCGTCGGCCGGTTCCGGGACCTCCAGCGTCGCACGGTGAAAGGCCGGGCCCTCGACCTGTTCGGCGGCCCCGGACCGCAGGACGATCTGGTGGGGTCGTCCGGCGCGCAGGAAGCCGCGCTCGGTCACGGTCAGTTCGGCGGTGGGACGGGGAAGGGTCACAGCTGTTCCCAGGAGGTCGAGGGCGTGGATGGAGGAGGCCTCGTCGGGGGATCCGCTCCGCGCATTCCCCGGAAGAAGGCGGAAAGGTGCCCGGCCGACGTACGCGAAGTGGTGCCGGCCATACAGCGGGAAGCCGCCAGCGTCGTGCCGTCGCCCGCTGGACGGTGGCCGGGCCCGTTCCGGCCGGCGCGAGGCCGACCGTCTCGCAGACGGAGGTGTCGAGCCTGAACGTGGCGCCCGGGAGAGTTGTCGACGGGCCCCTTGTGGATGCCGACGGCGTACTACTCCACGTACCGCCCGGGCCGGCGTGTGTCGTGGCTGTTCCGTATCGCCTCGGCGAGTTGGAGGCCACGCCGGGCCCGAGGGCCATGCGGGGCGAGACCGGCGGCGTGCTGATGCGCCGCCGGTGAGGAAGTGAGGATGGCACCGAGGTGAGACCTTTCTTCTCGTCCTTCATCCGGCTTCCTCCGGGTCCCGCACGTGCCGGGCCGGTGTCAGCGGGAGCCTCCGAGCGGCGCGGTACGGTCGCCCGGCTGACCGCACGCCCCGGCCAGGTAGGCCGCGCCGAGCAGCGGGGCCTCATCCGGCCGGTGCGCCGGGGTGATGACGACGCGTCGGTTGCGGACCGGATCGGCCTCGGTGAGCCCTGAGCGCAGCGGTTCGGCCAGGAGATCCCAGGCCCCCGCGATGGCGCCCCCGACCACCAGAACCGTCGGTTCGAAGGCGGCGAGCAGTGGCCCGAGCACCCTTCCCAGGGCACGGAACGTCTCGGCGAACACCTCCGCCGCGGCCCGGTCCCCGTGCCGTGCCCGCCGGGCGATCTCCCGGACGTCGGGCGGCGCCGCGCCGGTCGCCCGTGCGTAGGCCCGCCGCAGGGCACGCCGGGACACCGTCTCCTCCAGGGGTCCGCCCGCGTACCGCAGGGTGTGGACCCAGCCTTCGGGAGGGACCCCGGGGCCGTGCCGCAGTATCCGGCCGTCGCGCAGGAAGCAGGAGCCCACACCGGTCCCGAGCGTGATACCGGCGACGGTGCGGTGCCCGCGCGCCGCCCCGGCCCACCACTCGCCGAGCACGAACGCGTCCGCATCGTTGCAGAAGCTGAGCGCGGTGGCGCCGGGCAATGACGCCGTCAGGGCGGCCCGCAGATCGACCCCCCGCAGGGCGTCGAACTTGCCGACCCCTTCGAACCGCCCGATCCCGCGCTCGTAGTCGAACGGACCGGGCAGCGCCACGGCCCATGGGCCCGCGCCGAGGCCGGACAGCCGGTCGGCGCAGCGGACGAGGGCCGACAGGATCTGCTCGGCACTGCCGCTACTGTCCACCGCCTCACGGAACGAGCGGCCGGACCGGAGGCTGCGGGCGCGGATGTCCACCCCGGCCGCGGTGACATGGGTGCCGCCGACCTCGATGACCGAGACGGTGGCTTCGCCGGCGGGGCTCACCGCACCAGCGCCTTCACATAGCGCACCGGTCCCCCGCCGAGGGCCCGCACCCGGTAGGCGCCGACCGCGGCGGGCACGGTCAGTGTCTCGGCGTACGCCAGCACATGGCGGTGGCCGCCGCCGGTCTCCAGGAGGATTCCGTCGCCCTCCACGACGTTGAGGATGTGGAAGCGGTGGTCCGTGTCGTCGTCCGCGGCGGTGTCCGGCGCCAGTGCGATCCGCCGGACCTCGAAGAACATCTCCGGGAGGCGGCCGATGACGTCCTCGTGCCAGCCGTCGCCCGAGCGCAGGGTGCGCGGCGTGGGGACCAGGTCCCTGGCCACGGCTTCCCCCGACCGGTCCTGGTCCAGGTTTTCGAACGCGTGGCCGACGTGGACCGGCCGCTGCCTGCCTTCGCTGTCCTTGCGCAGCCAGTCGTAGAGGCGAAGGCTGTACAGGTACGGCGTCGCGCTGATCTCGAGTACGACATTGCCCTCGCCGCTGCCGTGCGGGGTGCCGCCCGGGATGAGGAAGATCTGGTGCGGATCGGCCGGGAAGGTCTGGACGTACTGTTCGATGTCGAACGGCACGCCGTCGTGGAACGCCCGGTCCGCCTCGTGTCGGAAGGCCACGAGGTCGGCGTCCTGGCGCAGCCCCAGGAACACCTTCCGGCCGGGCCCGCCGAGCATCATGTAGTAGGTCTCGTGCTGGGTGTACGGCCATCCGAATACGCGGCGCATGTAGTCCGACTGCGGGTGGCAGTGAACGGAGAGGTTGCCGCCGCCGACTGTGTCGAGGTAGTCGAAGCGGATCGGGAACGAGGTGCCGAACCTCGCGTGCACGTCGTCGCCGAGGATCGCCTCGGGGTGCGAGGCGACCAGTGCCTGCAGAGGCACCTCGACCCGTGGACCGTCCGGCGTACCCACCAGAATCCCGCTCTCGGGAGCGATGAGCTCGTAGCCCAGCGCGGTGTTGGCCGCCTCCTGGTTGAAGTCGAGCTGCTCCTGGGCCCAATGTCCGCCCCAGGAAGTGGTGTTGAAGGTGGGGCGGGTACGGAAGGGCCGCCCGGCCAGGTCTGCGAGGGCAGCGCGCAGGGCGGCGCCCTCCAGCCAGGACGGAGCCTGCGCGTCCTGGGTGTCCAGCCACAGGTCGACGCCGGAGACGAGGGTGTCGCGGTGCCGGTCAAGGACGGGCCAGTCGATGTAGAAGAGCCGACGGGTCGTGCCCGCCCCGGTACCGGGGGACTGCCCCAGGTTGCGGCCGGTCCCGCCGGTAATCTGGGCCTCGGCGTACCGTTTGGGCAGGTCCGCGTACCAGAGCCGGTCGTGCGGTACCAGGGCCGCGCCCGGTCCGAAGACGACCGTGACGGTGTCGTCGGCGGCCTCGGGCTCCGGCAGCCCGGTGAAGAAGTCGGCGAGCCCGGCCCAGGACAGCGGGGCAAAGTCCGGGTCGTCCTCCAGTACCGCGGACGCGGTCAGGGCGAGGACGTCCGGCCAGGGCGCGAAGTGCTCGCGCAGGTCGGTCTGTTTGGTCGCGACGGCGCGAGCGGCCAGCGCCTCGCAGATCCCGGCAGCAACCGCCTCCCAGTCCACGGCCACCGGGCCGTCGACGGCGAGGACAAGACCCGGAGCGAGCCCGGCGACCGCCTCCCGGTACCCGGCGCTCACCTCTGCGGAGATGCTGTGACACGGTTCGGCTTCGTAGCTGCGAACTTCCGGCATGACGGTGTCAGCCTTTCTGTCTTTCGGTAGGGCTTGCTGATCGTGCGGCTCAGGCCGTTCCTGCGACCGGGCCGGGACGCGTGGGCGTCCCGACGCCGTCGACGCGGACGGTGGCGGGCAGGGGCGGGCCTCGCGCCGACCGTGGAGGTCGGACCGATGCCGAAGAGGGCCGGGAGCACCGCACTCGGCGTGACGCCGGGGCCAAGCGGCGCAGGCGCCGACCGCGCCATGGCCGGGACGGTTGGGGGCAACGGCGACCGGGTCGCCGTCGCCCTGCGGTCCGCTCAGCCTCCCCATGGCGCTCCAGCTGCCGGTACGGTCCGGTACCGGCCTGGTGTCCGACGGCGGGATCACGGCCGACGCGGCGACGAAGGCAGGCTCGCAGCCGGTTCAATGTCCATCCGATATTTCTGATCTATAGATCCCCACGGGTTAAATGTATCGGATCTATGGTCTGACGTCACGGAGCGCCCACAAATACTGAGCTTCACCTCGCGGTGGATACAAGTACCGGACCTCAGCGCCTCGGGAGACTACAGCCCCGCCCCTCAGCCTTCGAGGGTAGCGCCATGCTCCCTACGTTCAACTTGCCTAAGAATCTGAGTAACTTCCAGTTCTTCGCAACGGGAAGGTGCACATAAATGCTTGCTATGGGCTGTCCCGCAAATGATCCTGAGTGGCCTCGGGCATGGTGGGCTGCTGTACGGCTGGGTGGTCTACCCGGCGAGGGCGAGGTTGTGCATCCGTGCGATACCGAGCATGGCGTGGTGGACACCGTCGCCTTTGAGACGGCAGCCGCGGAGGATCTTCCAGGTCTTCATGCGGGCCAAGACGTGCTCGACGCGGGCGCGGACCTGCTTGTGGGATTTGCTGTGGGCCTGCTTCCAGTCGGGCAGCTCCTCGACCTTGCGGCGCCGGTGGGGCATCACGAGCCCGGTGTCCGGATAGCCGCCGTCGGCGATGGTTATGGTCGTGCCGACGGCGGTGCTGCCGCCGTCGCCTCAGGTGCGAGCCCCGGATTCGCCACACCCGACCCGTGCGGGGCACCCCGCAAGGAGGGTCACCGTACGCGCCGCGCACGAGGTGGGGCGACACGTCGGTCCCTATACGTCTCGGGCGATGGTGATGAATCGTTCGAGTTCGCCGGGGATGTCGGGGCCGGTGGGCTGGTAGGCGATTTCGGTGATGCCGTCCCGGGCGTAGGCGCTGAGCCTGTCGCGGATGCGGTCGGGGGTACCGGTAACGGTGGTGGAGGTGATGGCCTGCCAGCTTCCTGCGTTCCAGGCAGCGATGTCGGCCGCGTTGAGGTCGGTGAGGTGCTGGTCGTGCACGGCCAAGTGGCGTTGGGCGCGGGGATGGGCGGTGACGGCGTCGAGCCAGGCTTTTCCGCCGGGCAGGGCGGT
The DNA here is from genome assembly GCF_026340595.1 of Streptomyces sp. NBC_01363. Taxonomy (GTDB): domain Bacteria; phylum Actinomycetota; class Actinomycetes; order Streptomycetales; family Streptomycetaceae; genus Streptomyces. The sequence goes on along the minus strand of NZ_JAPEPF010000001.1, from coordinate 5,144,895 downwards.
GGGGTCGCCGCCGAATTCGTAGGCGGCGTGGTGGGCCAGAGCGTTGCCGGGTCCGGCGGCGGCGCGGACGCGCAGGGAGTCGAGTGGTTCGTCCTCGCCCAGGACGGTGCCGTGGATGCCCAGGGCGGCCCAGGTGAATTCGTGGGCGTGGGTGGTCTCGCCGTTGACGCTGAAGAGGCCGTCAGCGATCTCGCGGGTGACAGCGAGACCTTTGGGGCCGAGCGCGGAGACCAGCACCGGAATGTCGATGGGGCGCTGCGGTGCGTTCGTGCCGGGATGCATCATGCGCATGGGGGCCCCGTCCCATTCCACGGTCTCACCGCGCAGCAGACCGCGTACCGTCCGGACGTATGCGCTGAGATAGGACCAGGTGGCCGGGGGTGCGCCGAGGGCGCGCGTGCCGTTGAAACCAGTGCCGAAGGCGAGGGTCACTCGGCCGGGTGCGAGGGCGGCCAGGGTGGCGGCGCCGGAGGCGTTGACCATCGGATGGCGCAGTGTCGGGACGAGGACACCGGGGGCGAGGCCGATGCGATGGGTGCGTTCGGCGGCCAGTGCCAGCATCGCCCACACGTCGGGGCTTTGGGCGGGAGTGTCGTGAAGCCAGGCGCGGTGGTAGCCCAACTGATCGGCGACGGCGATGTGTTCGGGCGAGTGCAGGGATGTGGCGAACTGACAGGAGATGTCCATCGGTCAGGCTCCTTGCTGGAAAGAAATTCCCAGTTGCGTTATCAGATTTGCGCTCTGCCGCCATCAACGAAAAGTTCGATTCCCGTGACGAAGCTGGAGTCGTCCGAGGCCAGGAAAAGCGCCGCCTTGGCGACTTCGTCGGGCTCCCCCATGCGGCCCATCGGGATGGTGGACGCAATCCTCTCGATGGCGCCCTGGGGTTGCGCCGCCACTAGCGGCGTTGCGATCGGGCCAGGGCTGAGGACGTTGGACCGGATACGGCGATCCTTCAGCTCTACCGTCCATCCTCGAACGAAATTTCGGATGGCAGCCTTGCTGGCGCCGTAGACCGAGAACTCGGGGGTTCCTTTGACGCTCGCAACGGAGCCCGTGAGAATGACAGAAGCGCCGTCATTCAGTAGCGGCAGGGCCTTCTGTACCGTAAAGAGCGCCCCCTTCACGTTGATGTCGAAAATTTTGTCGAAATGGTCTTCCGTGATGTCTTCCAGGGAAGCGAACTCACCCAGACCTGCGTTGGCGAAAACGACATCGATCCGGCCCTTCGCCTTGACGGTCTCGTAGAGGCGGTCAAGGTCGGCCAGTTCGGCGACGTCGCCCTGAACGCCGGTTACGTTGCTGCCGATTGCCTGCACGCCTTCATCGAGTTCTTTCTGGCGGCGGCCCGTGATGAAGACATAGGCTCCCTCTCTGACGAAGAGCTTCGCTGTGGCCAGCCCGATCCCTGTGGTGCCGCCGGTGACGACCGCAATTTTTCCCTGCAGCTTGCCCATGGTCACTGCTCCCGATAGTGGTGGGTACGGATGGTCGGACGGCCCGGGTTCATCCCGGAGGATGCAATCATCATTCAGAAAGATCAGGTCGAGTCGATACACCCACACCCAATGGCGAATTAATCCACCGAGCGGCTGCAGGTCCGGATCCCTGCTCCGCGATGGTTCTCCCGGGTGGTCATGGGGGCGGAATCATCCGGGGCGGGTAGTCAGGGATCTGTGCCACCAGTTCCTTTCCCGTACTCGCCCCTTTGAGGAGCCGTCGTGAAATTCGGGGTCTCGACCTTCATCACCGACCAGGGCATCAGCCCGACCTCGCTCGGAACCGCCCTTGAGGAACGCACATTCGACTCGTTGTTCATCGCCGAGCACAGCCATATCCCGGCGAGCCGCGAGACGCCCTACCCGGGGGGTGGTGAGCTGCCGGAGATCTACTACCGCACCCTCGACCCCTTCGTGGCCCTGACCGCGATCGGTGTGGTGACCGAGCGGCTGCTACTGGGGACCGGCATCGCGCTGATCCCGCAGCGCGACCCGATCATCACGGCGAAGGAGGTGGCCTCGCTCGACCTGGTCTCCGGTGGCCGCGTGATTCTCGGCGTCGGTGTCGGCTGGAACCGTGAGGAGATGAGGGACCACGGCACCGACCCCTCCACCCGCGGCCGGCTCACCGACGAGCGGCTGCGTGCCATGCGGGAGCTGTGGACCGCGGAGAAGGCCGAGTTCCACGGCGAGTTCGTGAACTTCGATCCGGTCTTCGCCTGGCCCAAGCCCGTGCAGCGCCCTCACCCACCGATCTACGTCGGCGGCGGCGAGGGCGCGTTCCGACGGGTGGCGCAGCTCGGCGACGCGTGGCTGGCCAACAGCGTGTCGCCGCAGGAGCTCGGTCCGCAGATCCAGCGGCTGCGCGCCCTCGCCGACCGCGAGGTGCCGGTGACGGTGTACGCGGCTCCCGACGATCCCGAGCAGATCGAGGGCTACATCGGTCTGGGGGTCGAGCGGCTGCTGTTCTACGTACCGACGATGCCTGAACGGGAGACGCTGGAGTACCTGAACCGAGTGGCCGAAGTCGCTGCCCGGTACCGCTGAGGCGCCGGGAATGCGGGACCGGTTTGCGATTCCGTACCGCCGTGACTACCGGGGTGGGGTGCAATGCCCGCTCTGACGAGAGCCGAGGCACGGGAGCGGTTCGCCGCGGCGCGCATCGCCCACCTCGCGACGGCCGACACGGAGGGCCGCCCGCACCTGGTTCCGGTGGTGTTCGCTCTGGACGGCGACACGGTGATGCTGGCCGTGGACCACAAACCGAAGCGGACGACGCGGCTGAAACGCCTGGCCAACATCACCGCCAACCCGTCGGTCTGTCTGCTCACCGACCACTACGAGGATGACTGGGACCGCCTGTGGTGGGCCCGGGCCGATGGCGAAGCCCGAGTGCTTCCGCCAGCGGACCGGTCCCCCCAAGCGGTCCGCTGCATCAGCCTGCTCACGGCGAAATACCAGCAGTACGCCGACCGGCCACCCGGCGGACCGGTGGTCGAGGTCTCGGTCCTGCGCTGGAGCGGATGGCGGGCGTCATGACAGCACGTCGTCAGAGAGTGCGAGCACTTCGGCCTTCACATCCAGGAGGCGGCCCGGGCCCCTGCGGGCGAGCAGCCGCGCTGTCGCGCGCCTGATGCCGGAAGTGCCCCGGGGCACCACTGCCGGCAGCCCTCGACGTAATGGGCGGACATGCCTGGTTCCGCCCGCCTCTCGCACCGCGCTGCCGTCGCAGGTTCGAGGCGGACAGGGGCGACCGCGGCAAGCCAGGCGTCGGCGATCAGCCTGTGGCCGAGGGGACTCGGATGGACCCCGTCCGGGGCCAGCTCCGCTGCCCCTTGCTCCTCTGCGGCGCGGAGCAGGGCGAGGTCCGCACGAACCACCTGGGCTTCGTTGGCCAGCGCGGCGCGAAGGGCGGCGTCGGTACGGGGCGACAAATCCTCGTACCAGGCTTCCTGGTCGGAGGCGACCGGGAGCAGAAAAGAGGTGATGACGACCATTAGCGGTTTCGAGGGGGTCTGACGGCAGTGAGTGGTCGCCGGAACCGCAGGACGCACTGAGGGCGCCGCGATGTCACTGGCCCTGGATGCGTCGGAAAGGCTGCTCCGCCTCCAACACGAACGCGGCCTCCAGCAGCGTCCGTTCACTGCCGGGGCGACCGGAGAGCATGACGCCGACGGGCAGTCCGTCCTCGGTCGCGCTCGGGGTGGGCACCGAGACCGACGGGGTGCCGACCACGTTGTCGATGGGCGTGAACGCGACGTACGCGAGAATCCGTTCGATCAGCGTCGGGTAGGGAACGGTGGGGCTGAGGTGGCCGATCGGGGGCGCGGTGTGGGCAAGTACAGGGGAAAGGATGAGGTCGAGCCCGCGGAACGCGGCCGCGTACGCCTCCTTCGTACGCCTGAGCCTCCGCAGCACGCCCGGAGTGCGCCGCCAGTTCTCGAGGTAGGTGTCCCGCAGCCCTCGGCTGAGGCCGTCCATGCGGTGACGGTCGAAGTCGGCGCCGAAGGTCCGGCCTGTGGAACCGATGAGGAACGACAGCAGGCCCCAGTAGGTGAGGAAGTCGTCGGTGAAACGGGCGTCGAGGGCCAACTCCACCGGGTCCACGGTGTGGCCGAGCCGTTCGAACGTGGCCACGGTCGCTGTGACGGCCGCCCGGGTGGCGGTGTCGGCGTGGACACCGTTCGGCGAGTCCAGCAGGAACCCGATGCGCAGCCGCCGCTCCGAGGGCCCTTCGACCAGGCCCAGGGGCGGCAGCTTCGGGTTGCGCCAGTACTTCTCGGCGGCGGCGAGGAACGCCGCGGTGTCCCGGACGGAGCGACTCACGACGCCGTCGGCGACGATGTCGAGCGGCAGTCGACGGCTCTCGGCGTTCGCCACGACCCGTCCGCGGGTCGGCTTGAGTCCGACGAGACCGCAGCAGGCGGCGGGGATACGGATCGAGCCACCACCATCGTTGGCGTGCGCGATCGGCACCGCCCCGGCGGCGACGAGCGCCGCGCTGCCGCCCGACGAACCACCCGCCGAGTACTCCGTGTTCCACGGGTTGCGAACGGGCTCGGCGCCCTCGAATTCCGTGGTCGGGCTGAACCCGAACTCGGGCAGCCGGGTCTTGCCCAGCACCGTGACGCCGCTGCTCAGGAACTGCCGGACGATCGGCGCGTGCCGTCGCGCGGGCCTCGGAGTGAAGGCCGCGCTGCCGTGGCCGGTGGGGAGCCCCAGGTAGTCGGTGTTGTCCTTGACGAAGGTCGGTACCCCGGCGAAGGCGCCGCCTGCGCGGGTGGTGGCCGCCGGGACGTCGACGGGCGTGCGGACCGCGTTGAGCCGTGCTTCGACCGTCCGTACCCGTGCCGCCGCGTCCCTGGCGGCCTCGTCGGCGCCGACCTCACCCCGTCGGATCGCCGCGGCCAGACCGACGGCGTCGTGCTCTCCCAGGGCGTCGTCCCGGAAGGCGTGCACCCTGGTCCGTTCCTCGAAAGTCGTCATCGCTGTCTCAGCCCCCGCCGTGTGGATGGTCGCCCCATCATTCCTTACCGATAGGTAACACACGAGGCCGGATCACGGGTCGGTCAGTGGAGCGTGCTCCGCGGTGGCCCCTCTCCCCTGCCGGTGCGCAGTTCGGCGGCGAAGTCCGCGAACCAGGCCAGCATGTCGGGCCGGGTCACGGCGCCTTCCGTACTGACGTCGGTGACGCGTGCGCCCTGGAGGATGTGTTTGACGGGGACCTCCAGCTTCTTTCCCGTGAGGGTGCGGGGCACCGCGTCGATGGGGACGACGATGTCCGGCACATGCCGGGGCGACAGGCTCTGCCGGATCGCACCGACGATCTCGTCGCGCAGGTCGTCGTCGAATCGCTCCCCCACCGCGGGCACGACGAACAGGGGCATGCAGTAGCGTCCGTCCGGCAGTTCGGCGCCGACGACGAGGCTGTCCGCGATCCGCGGGAGCTGTTCGACGACGGCGTAGATATCGGCCGAGCCCATCCGCACCCCCATCCGGTTGAGCGTGGCGTCGGAGCGTCCGGCCACCATGACGGAGAGGTCGGTGTCGACGGTGACCCAGTCGCCGTGCCGCCACACGCCCGGATAGACGTCGAAGTAGCTGCTCCCGTAACGCTCGTCGCCGGGGTCGTCGACGAAGAACAGCGGCATCGACGGCATCGGCGCCGTCACCACCAGTTCGCCCTGCCGCCCGGAACGCGGCTGCCCCGTGGCGTCCCAGGACGCGAGGGCCACGCCCAGGGCGGGCCCGGAGATCCGGCCCGTGCGCACCGGCAGCAGCGGGGAGCCGCCGGCGAGGACCGAGCAGATGTCGGTGCCGCCGCAGATCGACTGGAGGCGGGCAAGGGGGACGAGCCGGTCGTGGACCCAGTGCCAGGTGCTGTCGGGCATCACCGAGCCGGTCTGCAGGACGGACCGCACCGCGCGCAGGTCCGTATCGGCCGCCGGGTGGGCGCCCGCCTTCTCCGCGGCGATCAGGTAGGCGGCGCCGACGCCGACGATCGTGGCGCCGGTACGTTCGGCGATCCGCCAGACCCCGTTGATATCGGGGTGCGTGGGGCTGCCGTCGTACAGGACGACCGTGGCCCCGTGCAGCAGGCCCGCGACCATGAGGTTCCACACCATCCAGCCGGTGGAGGTGTGGAAGAAATAGCGGTCCCGCGCCCGCAGGTCGGCACCGAGCCCGAGGGCCTTGAGCAGTTCCACGACGATGCCGCCGTGGCCGTGCACAATGCCCTTCGGTACGCCGGTGGTGCCCGAGGACCACAGGATCCACAGCGGGTGATCGAACGGGACGTCGGCGAAGACCGGTCGGGCCTGCCGGTCGGCCAGTTCGGTCCACCTGTGCTGTGTCACATCCGGCCGCCGGGACCATGCCGGACCGTTCTCGGCCGTGTACAGACGGTCGACGGCGACGAGGTGGCGGACCGTGGGCAGGCCGTCCAGGATCTCGGCGGTGTGCGGGCGCCGGTCGTAATCCCTGCCCGCGTAGCGGTAGCCGTCCGCGGCGACCAGAACCGTCGGCCGCGCCTGGCGCAGCCGGGCGAGCACGCTCGGCGTACCGAAGTCCGGCGAGCACACCGTCCAGGTCGCGCCGACGGCGGCGGTGGCCAGGAGGGCGACCACGGCCTGCGGGATGTTCGGCAGGTACCCGGCGACACGGTCGCCGGGGCCCACGCCCATCTCGCGGAGGGTTGCGGCCACGCCGGCCACTTCGCCGGTGAGCCGGTCCCACGAGATCTCCGCAGGGTCGCCCGTCTCGGACACGGCGATGAGTGCGGGGCGATCGTCGGTGGCGCGGGCGAGACACAGCCGGGCGAAGTTGAGGCGCGCCCCGGTGAACCAGGTCGCGCCGGGCATGGTCGCGTCGGCGAGCACCTCGTCGTAGTCGCTGACGGCGTCCAGGCCGTAGTACTCCCATACGGCCGACCAGAAGCCGGGCAGGTCGTCGGTGCTCCACCGCCACAGCTCGGCGTAGTCCGTGAACGCAAGGCCACGCTCCTTGCCCAGCCATCGCAGGAAGCCGGCGATATCGGAGTCGTGCGCGCTCATGCGGACACCTCGGTGTCCGCGCTCGCGCCGCAGCCGAAGGTGTGGAGCAACTCCGGTGCCTGCGGCCATTCCCCGTAGCCCGATGCGGGGTTGAGGTGTCCGACCGGGCCGATGTCCACCAGGCGGCTGCCCCAGGCGCGGGCCAGCTCGGCGACCCGGCCGAGGCGGGCCAGGGGGTCGTTCGTGCTCGCCGCGACAACGCTGGGGAACGGCAGGGGCGTACGGGGGACCGGCAGCCATCCGTTCTCCCGCAGGGTCTCGGGGCCGGGGTGGCCGTCGGGCAGTGGGGTGTCGAAGTCCGGTGGCGTCGCGAGCAGGGCGCCGCGCACCGGGTGGCGGTGCCGGGCCGCCCAGTGCACGGTGGTGAGCACTCCGGCGCTGTGCGCGACGAGCACCACCGGCCCTCGGATCCGGGACAGTGTGTCGTTCAAGGCCGTCACCCGCGCGTCGCGGCCGAGTCCGGCGTCCGTCGGAGGCGGCACGGTCACGGCGCCGGCGATCCGGGCGGCGAGTATCGTCTGCCAGTGGTCGGGGACGTGATCGCGCAGTCCGGGCACCAGTACGACCGTGGGGGTGGGGATGGGGTTCATGTCGGGAGCTCCGATCTTCTGAGGGCCCAGGCCGAGAGCGAGACGAGACCCTTGTCGTAATGGCGTCTGCCGAGGGCGAAGGCCACACCCGCCACCAGCGACACGAGCGGGATCACCTGGAGTGCGGCGTGCAGACCCATGCGGTCGGCGAGCATGCCGGTCACCGCGGGTCCGGGTGCCAGACCCAGCAGACTGTTGGCGAGGGTGAGTGTGGCCATGGCCGTCGCCGCGACGGCGGTCGGGGTCAGGCTCACCACCATGGAGGCGGCAGGTCCCGCGGTGGCGTTGGACAGCAGTGTGCCGACGCCGACGAGGACGAGTTGCGGTGTGCCGGGAGGGAGTTGGAAGCCTGCCGTGAGCAGGGTCAGCGATCCGAGGCTGCAGACGATGGCGACGGTCCATTTGAGACGGGGCTTTCCGCGTCCGAGCCGGTCGCAGACCATTCCGCCGCCGACCATGCCGATCCCGGTGATCAGTGCGAAGACGCCGGCGGCGAGCCCGGCCTTGGCGGGCGCCAGGCCGTAGGAGCGGTCGAGGAAGCTGGGCATCCAGGCCAGCAGGGCCATCGCGATGAACATCTGCAGTCCGCTGCCGATATAGGCGCACAGCACGGAGACGGAGGAGAACAGCCTAGGCAGGAGCGTCCGCACCGGCCCACCGATGTCCGGAGCTTCGCCGGGTCCGAAGTCGGCCGTCGCCAGTCTCCGCTCCGTCACGACGACGCCGTAGACGGCTGCCAGGACCAGTCCGAACAGGCCCATGACGGCGAACGTCCAGCGCCAGCCCAGGTGTTGGGCCACGACTCCGCCGATCGACACTCCGAGTACGGATCCGAAGGCGCCGCCCGCGATGAACGCACCGGAGAGGGTGGCCCGCAGACCCGCCGGGAACACGCTCAGCACCACCGCTATGCCGACGCTCCCGTACGCGGCCTCGCCCACGCCGACCAGGAAGCGGCCCAGGAACATCTGTCCGTAGCTCGCGGAGACGGCGCAGCCCAGGGTCGCCAGGCTCCACACCACCGCGGCCAGGACCAGGCTCCTGACCCGGCCCCATCGGTCGGCGAGCAGCGACAGCGGGAAGGTCCGCAGTCCGACCATCAGGGCGACGATGCCGCTCAGGGAGCCCAACTCGGCGTCGGAGAGCAGCCATTCGGACTTCAGCAGCGGGAAAACCGCGTTCAGGACCTGCCGAGACATGTAGTCGGAGAGCAGCAGTCCGAAGCTGAGGGCGAACACCAGCCACGCGTAGCGGCGGGTCATCGGCTCAGCAGGGCCGGTCACCGGTGATCCCGGCGCGCTCCATCTTGCGGACGGCCGGCCAGTAGTCCTGGACGGCGTAGTGCTGGGTGGAGCGGTTGTCCCAGATGGCCACGCTGTTCGCGGTCCAGCGCCAGCGAACCTGGTACTCGGGGATCGCGGCCTGGCTGATCAGGTAGTTCAGCAGCAGGTTGGCGCCGGGGGCGTGGTCCTGGCCGAACCGTACGTTCCCGGGAGTGTGGTGGTTGACGAAATGGGTGGTGAAGGCGTTGACGAAGAGGATCTTCTCCCCGGTCTCCGGGTGGGTGCGGACCACCGGGTGCTCCGGGTCCGGGTAGCGGGCCTTGAGCCGGTGGCGCTGTTCCGTCGGCAGGACCGCGCCGAAGCTCGCTTCGATGCTGTGCCGGGCGCGCAGGCCGGCGATCTGCGTGCGGATGTGTTCGGGGAGCCTGCGGTACGCCTCGGCCATGTTCACCCAGATCGTGTCGCCGCCCACCTCGGGGGTCTCAACGCAGCGCAGTACGGCGCCCATGGGCGGCCGTTCGCGCCATGTCGCGTCGCAGTGCAGGGCGTTCTCGTAGCGCTCGGGCTTGCTGTCCAGGTCCTTGTAGATGCGGACGAGGCCCGGGTGGTCCGGGTCGCTACCGAGGACCGGGTGGTCCTCCAGCGGGCCGAGGCGGGAGGCGAAGGCGACGTGCTCGGCGCGGGTCATGTCCTGGTCACGCAGGAACAACACCTTGTGGCGGAGCAGGAGTTGTTTGATCTCGGCGTGGAGGGTGGCGTCGTGGGCGGCTTCGCTGAGCTGGACGCCGTGCAGTTCGGCGCCGATGGTACAGGTCAGTGGTTCGACCTGGATCCGGGTGCGGGTGGAGCTCTGCGTCATTGCACTCTCCTGGGGCGGTTGGAGGGAATGAGGGGTTCAGGGAATGAGGACGGACGAACCCGTGGTGCGGCCCGCTTCCAGGGCCCGGTGTGCCGCCACCGCGTCGCCGAGGGTGTAGCGCTGGTCGACACGGATCGCGATCCGGCCGGCGGCGACGTAGCCGAACAGCTCGTCGGCCAGAGCGTCGCGCTCGGCCGGTTCGGCGATGTAGTCGGCGAGGGCGGGGCGGGTCACGAACAGCGAGCCGTGGATGGCGAGTTGCATCGCGTCGAGCGGCGGCACGCCGGAGGCCGTGCCGAAGCAGACCAGCAGGCCGCGGCGGCTGAGCGAGGCCATGGACCCGGCGACGGTGTCCTTGCCGATGCTGTCGAGGACGAGGGGCACACCTGCCCCGTCGGTGAGTTCCCGCACCCGCTCGGCGACGTCCTCCCGGCGGTACAGGATGGTGTGGTCGCAGCCATGGGCACGGGCGAGTTCGGCCTTCGCCTCCGTGGAGACCGTGCCGATCACGGTGAGGCCTAGCAGCTTGGCCCACTGGCAGACGATCAGGCCGACCCCGCCCGCGGCGGCGTGCAGCAGGATCGTGTCGCCGGGCTTCAGCGGATGGATCCGGCGCAGCAGGTAGGCGGCGGTGAGGCCACGCATGGTCATCGCGGCGGCGGTCTCGCAGTCGATGCCGTCGGGCAACCGGATCAGCGGGTCGGCTGGCATGATCCGTTCGGTGCTGTAGGCGCCGAGCGGGCTGCCGGTGTACGTGACGCGGTCGCCCTCGGCGACGTGCGTGACGCCCGCGCCGACGGCCTCGATGATGCCGGCGCCCTCGACACCGAGACCGGCGGGCAGCGGAGCCGGGTAGAGGCCGGTGCGGAAGTAGGTGTCGGCGAAGTTGAGGCCGACGGCCTCGTGCCGGACGCGGACCTGTCCGGGGCCCGGGTCGCCGACGGTGACCTGCTCCAGCCGCAGGACGTCGGGGCCGCCGGTCTCATGGAAACGGATGGCGTGTGCCATGGGATGCTCTCTTCGTTCGGCGGTGGTCAGCGGGTCGTGTCGCGCAGCATGAACCCGCGCTGCCCGGCTCGCCGGTTGGGCACCATGCCGAGCCGTGCCAGGGTCTGCTCGGTGTCCGTGTAGTACTTGCCGATGTGGTAGATCTCCTTGGCCTCCGCGCCGCTCGCGATGTCGCGACCGAGGGCGTCGGAGATCCGCACCATCTGCTCGATCTGTCGGACGGAGCTCATGCGCTCGCCCTTGCGCGCCCACAGGTTGTCCTCGTTGCCCACGCGGACGTGCACGCCGAGGGCGATGGCGATGGCGTTCATGGGGGCGACGGCGCGCATCGAGGACTCGATGGTGAGGACGGCGCCGTCGGGAACACGGCGGACGAACTCGATCAGGTCGGCGGGGTGGCGCCCGGCGAACCCGCCGCCGATGGCCACGTAGTTGAGGACCAGCGGGCCTGTGTACACGCCGTTGCGGATGAGGCGCTCGACGGTCTCCAGCTGTGCCATGGTGGCGAGTTGGAAGTGCGGCTGGATGTCGTTGGCGTGCAGGCGCTTCAGGTGTTCGAGGTAGAAGTCGGGACCGGCCTCGACGACCATGTCGCGGTAGGCCTTGTAGTAGTCGGGCTTGGCGATGGAGGTGCCGGCCAGGTCGTCGTCCGTCATGATCTCGACGATGTTCATCTGGCTGGTGTTGATGGCAATCGTTACCTGGTCGGGGCGCGGGGTGAGTTCGGCCAGCAGGTGGCGGGTGTCGTAGCTCAGCCATTTCGCATCGGCGCCCTCGCCCTCGGGGGCGAACGAGATGGATCCCCCGATCTGCAGGACCATGTCCGGAACGGCTTCGCGCAGCCGTCCGAGCAGCTCGTTGAACATGGACATGCGCTTGGAGCCGTGGCCGTCCAGTTCGCGTACGTGGATGTGGAGCACGGTGGCACCGGCGTTGTAGCAGTCGACGGCGGCCTGGACGTGCTCGTCCATGGTCAGGGGAAGGTCGTCGGCGTCGCCGGGGAGCCACTCCGGGCCGTAGGGGGCGGCCTGGATCACCAGCTTCTCCTGGTTCTCGGGCAGCAGGGAGTCGTCGAGGAAGTGCATGGGTCATCTCCTGGAACGCGGACACGGCGGGCGGATGGCCGTCGGGCACCATCCAAAGCAACTTGGGCTGTTCACAAGGGTGTTGCTCGAAGAAGCTGAGATGTCCCTTGCGGTACGGCCACGTTAGGAGCGGGTTACGCGCCGCGCTTCACCCGAGGTGACAGAAGACTTGTCACTTGGGGACAGGGCCGGTGGCCGCCAGTCGGGTGCGCCACTCGCGTGCACTGGTGCCGAACTGGTCGCGGAACCAGCGGGAGAAGGCGCTGGGGGCGGAGAAGCCGAGCAGTCCGGAGATCTCCGTCAGGGAGCGGCGCGGGTTCGCCACCAGCTGCTCGGCCAGCTGAGTGCGTGTGGCGTTGACGAGCGAGGAGAACGTCTCGCCGGACGCGGCCAGATGCCGGTGGACGGTCCTGCGGTCGACGCCGAGGCTGCCGGCGACCTGTTCGATCGAGCAGCGTCCGGTCGGCAGCAGGACCTCGATCAGCTCGCGCACGCGGTCCAGCTCGGTGGTCTCCGAGGCCACCGCGATGGACTCGAAATACTGGCGGGCGTAGCCACGCAGGAGGGGATCCGACATCGAATTGGGGGTGTCGAGATCGGTGGCGTAGAGGACGAGGCCGTTGAATTCCTGGTCGAATTCCACCACCGGCCCGAAGTGGCGACGGTGTGCCGCGATGTCGCGAGGGGGTCCGTGGGTGAAACACACGGACACCGGCCGCCAGTGGGCACCGAGGAAGACCCGCAGAAATCCGTGGAAGGCGCCCACGGCCAGCTCGACGGCCTGCCGTGCCCGGCGCACCTCACCGAGCTCCAGGCTCACCTTGACGGTGGCGAGTCCGTTCGCCTCGGTGAGCCGGCTGTGCAGCATCTCGTTGTACATCCGCTCGTGGCGGACCAGGAGCCGGATGACGCTGCGGACATCGGGCTCCTCGCGCAGGACGAGGCTGATGGGTCCGAGATTCGAGAAGCGGCGGCGCTCGGCGAGAAGCAGGCCGAACTCGTCGCGGTCGGCGGCCGCGGCGGAGAGTTCGAGGAGCTCGGTGACAGCGATGCCGGAGATCCACCGGTCCTGGACGGCGAGCCCGACCGGGTCGAGACCGACGCGCTTCATCAGGGTGCGCGGATCGATACCGAGGGACTGGCTGAGCTCTATGTAGTTGCTCAGTGCGGCGTTGCGGACCAGCGGCTTCATCGGGCACTCCAAGGCTCTGTTCCAGTCGGGGCGCTCCAAGGCTCTGTCCCAAACTGATAAGCGATCTGTCCCGTCAGGTCAAGCGATGCGTCGGACCTTGACCTAGCGTGGCACCACCGCGGAATCATCAAAGAATTCCGGCACAAACACCCTGGCAAATTCTAGGCCTGTTGAAAAGGCTCGTTCTCGGATCGAATTCGTGAACGGCATCGGAATTCCATCCCTGGGTGCAATGGTATTCGCCGACGAAGAGAGGAGAAGAATCGTGGCGGGCGGGCCAACAGCAGATGTTCCCCGTAGCCCCTGCACCGGTTCTGCCGTGTGGCGGGGTCCGGAGCTGGCGCACTCCCGTGCCTGGGAGCGGCATCTCGCACCGGCTCACCTCGACGAGCTCGACTCGGCGCTGCAGGCGGTACGTGTACGGGGAACCCCGCTGCTGAGGATATCCGCAGACCACTTCCCCCTACCGGCACTCGCTTCACAACTAGCGGGAATGGCCGATGAGTTGGAGAACGGCCGGGGCTTCGTCCTGGTCCGCCGCGTCCCGGTCGAGCGCTTCGGCCTCGCGGCGGCCGGCGTCCTTCTCTGGGGCCTGGGCCGGCATCTCGGCATCCCGGTGTCGCAGAACGCGACGGGACACATGCTCGGCCACATCGAGGCCACGCACGAGATCCGGGCAGCACGGCCGTTCCACACCGACGAGGCCGACACGCTCGCTGTGCTGTGCCTGCGCAATGACGGCGGCGCAGGGCATGTGGCGCTGGGCAGTTCGGCGGCGGTCCACAACACCGTGCTGGCGCGTCGGCCCGAGCTCATCGACGATCTCTATCGCACGTACTTCCTCGACCGCCTCGGAGAGCAGGCTCCGGGGCAGCGCCGCTGCCACGCGGTGCCCCTCGCCCACCGCGACCCGGAGCGGTTCAGCCTGCGTTACGACCGTCACCGGTTGGAGTCGGCACAGCGTTTTCCCGACGTGCCGCGCCTGACCCCCGGCGAACGGGAACTTTTCGACCACATCGACGGGTGGGCGGCCGCCCCGGAGCTCCGCCTCGACCTCGCTCTCGCCCCAGGAGACCTGCTGCTGGTCAACAACCACGCGGTCCTGCACTCCCTCACGGCACCGGCGGACGCCACCGGGCCCGAACCGCGGTTCAACGCACTCCGGCTGTGGCTCACCCCGCATCGCCCCCGCGAGCTGCCCCCGGAGTTCTGGGGCGACGCGCACTCCCCCGGCGGTGGCCGCGGCGGAGTCGCGCCACGCGATGTGATCACCCCGCAATCCTCGACGGCAAGGAAGCCACATGACCGACCTGTTCGCACTCCTGGCCCGATCCGTCCGGTCCCACGCTGACCGGACGGCCGTGCGGCAGGACGGGGCCCTGCTCACGTACTCCCGGCTCGACGACATGACAGCCAGGTTCGCCGCACTTCTGCGCGCCGAAGGGCTGCGGGCGGGCGACCGCGTGGCGGTGGCCCTGCCCAACGTCATCCACTTCCCCGTCGTGTACTACGGCATCCTGCGGGCCGGTGGTGTGGTGGTACCGATGAATCCACTGCTGAAGTCCGGCGAGATGGCTTTCGTGCTCCGTGACTGCGGTGCCCGTCTGGTGGTGGCCTCTCCTTCCTGCGCGGACGAGGTCGCACCGGCGGCGGCGCAGGCCGGTGCGGAGTGCCTGGTCGCGGATCCGGTGGTGTTCGACGCGCTGTTGCGCTCGGTCCCGCCGATGACCGGGGCGGCCCGCTGTGCCGACGACGACACCGCGGTGATTCTTTACACGTCCGGCACCACAGGGACGCCGAAAGGTGCGGAGCTGACGCATCGCAACCTCGTGAGCAACGCGCTGACGACGGCGCGGACGCTGCTGCGAGTGGGGCCGGACGATGTCCTGTTCGGAGGTCTCCCGTTGTTCCACGCGTTCGGGCAGACCTGTGCCCTCAACACCGCGGTCGCGGCGGGCTGTTGCCTGACCCTGCTGCCCCGCTTCGACGCGGGCGGAGCCCTGGAGACGATGCGCCGGGACGAGGTGACCGTCTTCCTGGGGGTGCCCACGATGTACAACGCGCTCCTCCAGAACGGCATCCGACAGCAGCCCCTGCCGCGGCTGCGCCTGGCGGTCTCGGGCGGCGCCTCGCTGCCCGTCGAGTTGTTGCACGCCGCCGAGCGGGAACTGGGTGTCACCGTGCTGGAGGGCTACGGCCTCTCGGAGACGTCTCCGGTGGCCTGCTTCAACCCGCCGGACAGAGCCCGCAAGCCCGGCTCCATCGGGGTTCCCGTGCACGGAGTCGAGTTGCGGCTCGTCGCGGACGACGGTTCCCCGGTCGGCCCCGGCGAGGTCGGCGAACTGGTGATCCGGGGCACGAACGTCATGAAGGGGTACTGGAACCGGCCGGACGCCACCGCGCTCGCCTTCCGCGACGGGTGGTTCCACAGCGGTGATCTCGCCCGTGCCGACGCGGACGGCTACTACTTCGTCGTCGACCGCAAGAAGGACCTGGTCATCCGCGGCGGCTACAACGTGTACCCGCGGGAGATCGAGGAGGTCCTGTACCAGCACCCGGACGTCCTGGAGGCCGCGGTGGTCGGTGTTCCCGACCCCGTGCACGGCGAGGAGATCGCCGCCGTGGTGGTCCTGCGGCCCGGTGCCCGCACGGCGTCGGACGAACTGCGCGACTATGTCAGACAGCGGGTGGCGGCCTACAAGTACCCGCGGATAGTGCGGTTCGCCGACGCGCTGCCCAAGGGAGCGACCGGCAAGATCCTCAAGCGGGACATCGTGGTCGCTCCGCCGAAGCCCCTGGAGGCCTGACCGTCACGGCTGGTGGGCCCTGGAACTGCTACGGCCTCCGGAGCCGGCTCAGGGGGTCGTGAGCAGTGTGCGGTGTGCGGTTCCAGAGGCGGGAGGCCGTGGTGTAGGGGGCCAGGTCTCACCCGGGTCGAGGTCGCTGACGAAGCGGACCCAGGACATGTGGACCGCGTCGGCCAGTTCCTGGGGCGGGGTGGCGCCGAGGGCCTCGGGGACGCCGGGCGCGCCGAGGAGGTCGAAGGCGAAGGGCAGGTCCACGCAGTGGTGTGCGAGGCCCTCGAAGGCGGGGGCGGTGGCCGCCCATTCGAACTGGTGGAGCCGGGTGGGGCGTTGGCGTTCGGCACGGGCCTCGGCAAGGGCGAGGGCGGGGATACGGAAGAGCTCGTCCGTGAGGGCCTGCCCGAGTCCGGCGCGCTCGACCATGTGGAACTCGTGGGCGGTGAAACCGAGCATGAGCGGGACCTCGGCTCCGGCGTCGCACTCCATGAGCGCCTCCGGCACCGGCTCCGGGATGAGCTCCCCGTCGACGGGGGGCGAGGTCGAGCATCGGGAGCTCGTCACGGTCCGGGCCCGGCTCCCGAAGACGGTCCTGGAGGTCGAGGAGTTCGTCGTCGCTCAGGTCGCACAGGGCTGCGGCGGTGGCCGGCGGGCCGGTACGGGAGGTGAAGAGCGCGGACACGGTCTCGGCGAGGTCCCTGCCCTGCGGCGACATGACGGCGCCCGAGACCGGGATGGCGGCCCGGAACAGGCCCTGGGCGGAGGGGACGGCAAGCAGGATCTGGACCGCACCGCCGCCCGCCGACTGGCCGGCGATCGTCACGTCGGCCGGGTCGCCGCCGAAGGCCGCGATGTTGTCCCGCACCCACTCCAGGGCGTGATCCAGTCCCGTACACCGCGGTTGTCCGGGGCGCCCTCCACGTGCAGGAACCCCTCGGTCCCCAGCCGGTAGCCGAGGGACACGAGGACGACCCCGTCCCGGTTGAACGCGGCCCCGTCGTACCACGGGCTCGCCGCCGAGCCCGCCACGAATCCGCCGCCGTGGATCCACACGAGGACGGGCAGCCCGGATTCCGGATCGGTGTCGGGGGTGAAGACGTTGAGGTTGCGCCGAGCACGGGCCCGCGGTTCGTGGAGACAAGGGGGACAAGGATGTCGGTCATGAGATGGGGCTCCTGCCGTGGGCGGTTCAGACTCGGGGGCTACGTGCTCGACGTCGCTTCTCGCCCCGGCCCATCCAGATGTGGTCGAGCACGTGTTGCACGCCCGCGACACTCCCAAGAGCTATGTGCGGACGCACGCGGGCGGGCTGGCCGATCGCGGCATCGACGAGCCCATCGCGGACCTCGCATGGATGGCGCTCGTGGATGCGCTCTACAATCACCGGCTGCTCGCGGAATTCGACCTGAAGGAGGATCGCAGGAGATCCGGGCCCAGTTGAGAACACTCGTCTCCCGGCCGTCCGTGGACCCCTGGGTGCTGTTCGATTCGACGCCGACGATGTTCCTGCCGACCGCCGAGTTCCTGGCGGCCTGCGGCTGGCACCGTCGCGATGTCGGCGCGGGGCTCGTCGTCCTCGACATCGAATCGGACTGCTACCCGGTGGTGTGTCTGCGCGCGGCGCAGGCCGAGAAGTTGACGGCACTCGCGGGCCGTGCAGGGTTCACTGCTCGGAGTCCGGGGGACTGAAGGCGGTGCCGTGATCCGTAGTGCAGGACGTCGTACTCCGTGTGCTGTCGGGTCCCCTCTGAGCCTTTCTGTTCCCGCGACGGCCCAGTATGCCGTGGACAGGAGCAGCCGCCTACAGCCGTCTGCCGCCACCGCTGTCGTGGGCGGCACGGGTACCTGGGGCGGCGGGGGGACTTGGGCGGGCAGCTACGTGTCGTCCGGAATCGGTGATGAACACACAGGCCGCCACGGTCCACGAGTGGTGGCCGCTCGCCGTCCGCACCGCCTCACGCAGCTGGCCCGGCACCCGGTCCGCCCCGGTTGCCCACCACGAATCCGGCGCGTTTGAGGGTATGGATGACCGGAGCCGTCTCGACCGCGTCGACTCCCGTGAGCGTGCAGTCGATCGCGTGGTGGAGCCCTGGACCATGAAGTACGGCCACTCCTCGGAGATCACACCGAGCTTCGCCGTACTCGGCGAGCAGCTCGTGGCAGGCGCGGGTGTACTCGCTGAACAGAACGAGGACGTAAGGCAAGGGGCCACCGCCGTTCCAGATCCTGCGGGGCGAAGAAATTCTCCATAGGCGTGCTGATAGGGCCCTCCAACGAAAAGGCCCCGCAACTAACGAAAGCTTTATCGATGTCTTAGCAGGTCAGGCGGACAGAACCAGCGTAAAACGGATGACCCCAAGATTGGGGCTCCCCAACCAGCACATCGTGGGCTTAACTTAGGTGTCATGACCTCCCCCCGCTCCACCTACGGCGGCGGCTACTACGCCGCACCGTCGTTCCCCGACACTCCGATCTACGACTCCCTGGTCGCGGAGCGGGGCACCCCTCAGATCGCTCCGATCCGAGTGCCTGCCGCCTATGACACCGGCAACAGCTATCTGCCGGCGCTCCCGGCGGCGCTGCCGGCTCTTCCCGCGGCACCTTCCCAACCCGGTCCGTCGTACGGCTACCAGCAGCCGCCGGCCCAGCAGGGTTACGCGCCGGTGCAGCCCGCGCCGTTGCAGCACGCGCAGTTGCAGCACGCCCCGGCGCCGTACATCCCGCAGCAGCCGACCGCGGCCCGTGGCGGGTATCAGGCGCCCCATCCGCAGCAACAGCCGCGGCCCGCGCCGGGCACGGGTTACGAGGCGATGCGTCCGGCGTCACCGCGCCCGGCCCCGGCGCCCTCGCCCTACGAGGACCCGTACAACCGCCCGTACCAGGGCCGGGGGTACTGAGCCGACGATCACGCACGGTCGCGCGAAGTCGTCGTCGAGCCATGGGGACTCGACGGCGACTTCGGCGTTCCCGCACCGAACGGGCCGTCAGTCCGGCCCGACGGGCGGGAACTCACGGGGGTGGTCCGTGCGTTGACCGGGGTGAAGTTGCTCTCTCTTCGCTCCTTCCGCGCGCGAAGCGTGCCGTATCAGGCTAAGACGGATACGGAAGGGGGGTGCAGGACTGTGCGAGCGGTTACGGGTGTGTGGCGCTGGCGGCACAATCCCCTGCGCCGCGCCACTGACCGGCGCGAGGCATGGGTGGCTCTTGTCGCGTTGTTCCTCATGGTGCTGGCGGCCCCGGCACTGGGCTGGGTGTGCGGGGCGCACACCGACGACGCCCTGCAGAAATCGGTACGGGCCCAGCGGGCCGGGCGTCATGCCACCACCGCGGTCGTGGTGCGGCGGTCACCACGAGCGCCGCGCGTCGTCGCCGATCCCGAAATTTCCTCGGAGCGCGGCTCGCAGACCTCGGTGGTGGCGCGCTGGAAGGCCCCGGACGGCACGAACCGCCGCGGCACCGTGACGACCTCCTCCCGGAAGACCGGACCCGGCGCCGAGGTGGAGATCTGGACGGACCTCGACGGCCACCCCGTATCGCGCCCCATGGACGCTCCGACCGCCCGCACCCACGCCGTGCTGGCCGGGTTCGGGGCGATGCTGCTCACCCTCGGACTGATCGAGGGCGTCCGACAACTGATCGTCCGGCACATGGTGCGGGGGCGGTACACCCGGATCGACCGGGACTGGGCCGAGACCGGTCCGGACTGGGGCAGGACCGGGACCGGCAGCTGATCAGCTGCTGATCGAGGCAACTCCCGCCCGCCGCGCGCGCTACGGTGGACCGGCCCGCCCGCTTTCCCGGTGGGCGGTCCCGGGATTCGCCGCTGCCGCAAGGCCGGTGACACGGGCATCACGCACGCACGAGGTGGGGGCACAACAGCGCCATGGCACAGGGCACGGTCCAGGTGACGCACACCGGCACATCGCGGTGGCGGCGCCGCACAGGCGAATACGCCTCCCTCACCGCAGCTCTGGAGGCCGCGGCCGACGGCGATGTCCTCACCATCGCACCGGGCACCTACCGGGAGAATCTGATCCTGCACCGCGCGGTGACCCTGCGCGGACCCGAGGGCTCCGTCGGTTCCGTGCGGATCGCGCCGGCCGACGGCGTGCCGCTGACCATCCGCGCCTCCGCCGTCGTCTCGGACCTCCATGTGGAGGGCCAGGACTCGACGGCCCCCGCGCTGCTGGTCGAGGACGGCGCAGCGGAGATCGCGGACCTGCGGATCGTCACCCGTTCCGCCGCCGGGATCGAGGTGCGCGGCACGGCCCGGCCGACCGTGCGCCGCTGCACGGTCGACAACCCCGCCGGGGTCGGCATCGCCGTACTCGACGGCGCGGGTGGCGTGTTCGAGGAGTGCGAGGTCGTCTCCGCCGGGCAGTCCGGCGTCTCGGTGCGCGACGGCGCACATCCGCGGCTGGATCGCTGCCGGATCCACCACGCGTCGGGCGCGGGTCTGAGCGTCACGGGAGAGGGCAGTGCCCTGGAGGGCGTCGGCTGCGAGGTGTACGAGATCAAGGGCAGCGGGATACAGGTGACCGCCCGCGCGGCCGCCCACCTCACCGACTGCACGGTGCACCGCACTTCGGCGGACGGCGTCACGCTCGACACCGACGCCGTGCTGACGCTCGCCGACTGCGACATCCACGACATCCCGGAGAACGCGGTGGATCTGCGCTCCCGTTCGGTCCTCACCCTGACCCGCTCCACGGTGCGCCGCTTCGGCCGCAACGGCCTCTCGGTCTGGGATCCCGGCACCCGTGTCGACGCCAACCAGTGCGAGATCCATGACAGTACGGGCGACTATCCGGCGGTCTGGGTGAGCGACGGGGCGACCGTGATACTGGACTCCTGCCGGGTCCACGACGTGCCGGACGCCATCTTCGTCCTCGACCGGGGCTCGCGCGCCGATGTCGTCGACAGCGATCTGTCGCAGGTCCGCAACACCGCGGTGTCGGTGAGCGACGGGGCGACCGCGCAGCTGGACGACTGCCGCATCCGTGAGGCGTCCACCGGCGCCTGGTTCCGCGACCACGGCAGCGGAGGCACACTGAACAACTGCACCATCGACACGGCACAGACCGGAGTGATCGTCACCAAGGGCGCCGACCCGACGATCGAGCGCTGCACGGTCACCTCGCCCGCCGAGGCCGGTTTCTACGTCTCCGCCGAGGGCCGCGGCACGTTCGACAGTTGCCGGGTCACCGGCAGCGACGGCTACGGCTTCCATGTGATGGACGGTTGCCGTACGACGCTGACCCGTTGCCGGACCGAGCGGTGCGCACGCGGTGGATACGAGTTCGCCGAACCGCCCGCCGCACACGGTGACGGCCAGGGAACCGGCCCCGTCGTGGAGAACTGCACGAGCGACGAGAGCGCGCTGCGCACCCCCGCTCCCCCGGCGCCCACCGTGCTGACGGCCACCCAGTCGGCCCCCGGGCTGCTCGGCGGGGTCCCCGGGCAGCGTGCCGTCGAGCCCGCCCCGGCCGAGGCGCCCGCCACCGAGCCGGCGCGCGCGTCGGACGCGGTGCTCGGGGAGTTGGACGCACTGGTGGGCCTGGACAGCGTCAAGCGGGAGGTGCGCGCCCTCACCGACATGATCGAGGTGGGCCGTCGGCGCCAGGAGGCCGGGCTCAAGGCCGCGTCGGTCCGGCGCCACCTCGTCTTCACCGGCTCCCCCGGCACCGGCAAGACCACCGTGGCCCGGCTGTACGGCGAGATCCTCGCCTCGCTCGGGGTACTGGAACGGGGCCATCTGATCGAGGTGTCCCGCGTCGATCTGGTCGGTGAGCACATCGGCTCGACCGCCATCCGTACGCAGGAGGCCTTCGACCGGGCGCGCGGCGGGGTGCTGTTCGTCGACGAGGCGTACGCCCTGTCGCCCGAGGACTCCGGCCGGGACTTCGGCCGGGAGGCGATCGACACGCTGGTGAAGCTGATGGAGGACCACCGGGACGCGGTGGTCGTCATCGTCGCCGGTTACACCCACGAGATGGAGCGGTTCCTCACCGTCAACCCCGGGGTGGCGTCCCGTTTCTCCCGGACCATCACCTTCAGCGACTACGAGCCCGCCGAGCTGCTGCGGATCGTCGGGCAGCAGGCCGACGAGCACGAGTACAGCCTGGCCTCCGGGACCGGGGAGGCGCTGCTGAAGTACTTCACCGAGCTGCCCAAGGGCCCGGCGTTCGGCAACGGCCGCACCGCGCGCCAGACCTTCGAGTCGATGGTGGAGCGGCACGCGGGACGGGTCGCCCAGCTCGCCGAGCCGAGCACGGACGACCTCACCCTGCTCTACCCCGAGGACCTGCCGGAACTTCCCTGACTCCGCGGGGCCTCGGAGCCGTCCTCCCCGCCGGCCTGGCGGGGCAGGACCGGGTCCAGCCGCTCCAGCAGCGCGGCCCGTTCCTGGGCGAAGACCGGGTCGGCCTGGTAGTCCGAGTGCCCCAGAACGGCTTCGGGCAGCGGATGTTCGGGAGTCCGCCCATAGACCAGGGGGTCCTTCAGCGGGCCGCGGTCCACCTCGGGCCCGGGTCCCTCGTCGAGCCGGACCCGGCCGCCGATGGGGTCGGTGGCCCGCCACAGATTGCGCCAGCAGTGCACGGACCGGTGCAGCGCGTGCAGCGGTCCCGGGCCGAAGTAGGCCGGGAACCAGCGGCCGTACAGTCGCTCGATCGGCGAGCCGTAGGTGAGCAGGGCGACCCGGCTCCGGGTGTGGGCGGGCAGCTGCCAGACCGCGGACGCCGCGAGGACGCTGCCCTGGGAGTGCCCGGAGATGACGAGCCTGCCGCAGGTGAGCCCGGTCCAGCCGGACATCCGTGACGCCAGGTCGGGGACGGCACGCTCGGCGTAGCAGGGCGGTGCGAAGGGGTGGGCGGCACGCGGCCAGAACGTACCGACGTCCCAGAGGATGCCGATGGTGCGCCGGGCCGAGGCGTCGCGGTAGGCGCGGCGGCCCCAGGTGACGAAGAGTACGAAGCCGAGTCCGACCATCCAGGAGCCGGTCGACTGGGCGGCCTGGGCGACGGACTCGACGAACGGGCCGTTGCCCTTCATCGCGAGACCGGGCACCTCTCCGCTCGCCCAGGCCCCGCCGACCGCCGCCGCGCCGAGCAGCAGGGTGGCGCCGCAGACCGGGCCGAGGATCCAGGGCGCGGAGTCGGTGAGGGCGGCCGCGGCCTGGATCCGGGCGATCTGCCGGGTCCGGGCGGGGTCCGGCCGTTCCTCCTCGTACTCCTGGTCGATACGGGGCTCCAGGGCGCGGGCGGCCAGCCAGGTCCGGACGAGCAGCAGGAGGGCGGGGACGGCCAGCAGCACCAGGAGCACGGGGATGACCGAGGCCTGCCAGCTGAGCAGCACCGGCGGTCCCTCGATGACGGAGCTCCTGCCCATACCGGGGGTGCCGGGGCCGTCGAGCCAGTCGGCGACGCGCTGGGAGACCCCGCCGCTCATGACGCCGCCGAGGGCGCAGGCGAGCATCGCGACCACGGGCCCGCCGAGTCCGTACATGACGGTGCGGGGTTCGGGGGTCCGGCGGTACAGGCTCAGCGACACCACGGCTAGTACGACGACGAGTACCCCCTGGCCGAGGGTGATGACGCTGAAGGCGAGGTCGCCGGGCAGGGCACCGGCGGAGACCCAGTCGGGACGGGACCATGCGGCGTACGCCGCGGCGAGGACGAGCAGGGCCAGTGCCGCGCCGGGCAGATAGGTGATGAGCGCACGGTCGAGGCGGTTGTCGAGGCGTCGTTCGCTGCGGCCGCGGCGGCAGACCACCCAGAGCACGACGATGCCGCCCAGGAGCAGTGCCGCCTCGATCAGCCGGCCGAGGATGCCGGGTACGGGGCCGGCAGCGGCGCGGTCGTGGCGGGCGGCTGCGCCCGCGACCGACGCGGCGACGGTCAGGAATCCGGCGGCGGTGTGGGCGGCGCGCAGCCGGGCGACCAGGCGGCGGCCGTACCAGAATCCGGGCCGGCCGAGGGCGGGGCGGCCGACGGGCGCGGTGCCGGTGGTGTCGGGTGCGGGGGCGGGCGCCGGGTCGAGGTCGTCGTCGTCCGGTTCGGTTCCGGTGAGCGGGCGCTGCGATTCGTACGCGCTCCAGGTCCGGTTGGACAGGAACCAGAGGAGCACCACCAGGGCGGTGGGCACCAGTGCGGCGAGGGCGAGCCTGCGGCCCGGCTGGGACCACCAGCCGCCCTGCGCCGTGGACAGGAAGCCGAGCCAGGACCGCTGGTTCGAGCAGTCCGGCACGCCCGCGCACTGCCAGGCCGTCAGATCGAGCGCGACCTCGCAGGCCGCCGCGGTCAGCAGGACCGTGAGGCTGAGCGCGACGAGCCGGACGAGGACGCCGTACAGGCGAACCGCGCGGGTGCGGGACCGGGCGGTGGGGCGCATCCAGTGGGCGAGGTTGACCACCATGAACGGGAGCAGCAGCAGCCACAGGGCGCGGGAGCCGTTGCCGGAGGTCAGGTTGGACCAGCAGTAGGCCTCGGGGATGGGCCGGTCTCGGTACCGCTCCGGGTGCTGTTCGGCGTCCGTGTCCTCGGCCCGCCGGTAGATGGCGGCGGTGGCGTCGCCGGTGAGGCGGACCGTACGCGGATCGTCGAGCATCTCCTGGGGGGTGGCGCCGCCCACGCCGTGGACCAGCAATTCCAGCGCGGGCCCCGGACTCTGCGGGACATGGGTGGCAGGTGGCACTGGAGTGACTCGCTCTCTCGGTTGTGGGGGGAATGTTGACGCGTGGTCATCAGAATCGTGGCAGCGGGCCGGCGGCCGCGCCTCTCTCACGGAATCTCCCCAGTGCGGCGGCAGGCGACACCGCGTGGCAGGATGACCCCGTTCGAAGAGACTGCTGCACGGCCAGAAGGAAGGACCGGACCCGGCGTTGAGCGAGAATCAGAACCTGCTCGCGGAGCAGCGGCGCGCCCTGATCCTCGACGAAGTGCGCAGGCGCGGCGGGGTCCGGGTCAATGAGCTGACCCGCAAGCTGAATGTCTCCGACATGACGGTGCGCCGGGACCTGGACGCGTTGGCCCGTCAGGGGGTCGTCGAGAAGGTGCACGGCGGGGCCGTTCCGGTGGTCGAGGCCAGTACGCACGAGCCCGGATTCGAGGCGAAGTCGGCGCTGGAGCTGACCGCCAAGGAGGACATCGCGCGAGCGGCGGCGGCCATGGCGGTGCCCGGCAGCGCCATCGCGCTCTCCGGTGGCACGACGACGTACGCCCTCGCCCAGCAGTTGCTGAACGTACCGGATCTGACGGTGGTGACCAACTCGGTGCGGGTCGCCGATGTCTTCTACTCCGCCCAGCGGTCGGGGGGCGCGGCCGGAGCGCGGCCCGGGGCCGCCACGGTGGTGCTCACCGGCGGGGTGCGGACCCCTTCGGACTCGCTGGTCGGTCCGGTCGCCGATCAGGCGATCGCCTCGCTCCATTTCGATGTGCTGTTCCTCGGGGTGCACGGGATCTCGGTGGAGGCCGGGCTCTCGACGCCGAATCTGGCGGAGGCCGAGACCAACCGCCGTTTCGTCCAGTCGGCCCGGCGGGTGGTGGTGGTCGCCGACCACACCAAGTGGGGCACAGTGGGTCTGAGTTCGTTCGCGACGCTGGAGCAGGTGGACACGTTCGTGACGGACGCGGGGCTGTCGGACGCCGCCCGTGCGGAGATCGAGGAGCATCTGCCGGGCCTGGTGGTGACGGGCCGGACCGCGGACGGCGGCGCCTGAGCCGCCGGACCGTGCGCGGGTTCCGCTCCGCTCGCGCCGGGCGGTGCGCGGGGCCGGGACCTTGGCGGCAAGCCCTTAGGATCGAGGCGTGGCCGTCTTCCGGATCGAGCGCTTCACCTCCCTCCCCGCCGCCGAGTCCTGGCGCCGGGTGACGGACTGGGAACGGCACGCCGCGCATGTACCGCTGACCAGGATCACCGTCCCCACGGGTCTGCCGACCGGGGTCGGGACCGTCTTCGTGGCGCGTACGGGCGTGGGGCCGCTGGCGTTCGACGATCCGATGGAAGTGGTGCGGTGGACGCCTCCGGCCGCCGGGCGCGCGGGGCTGTGCCGGCTGGAGAAACGCGGTTCGCTGGTGCTGGGCCGGGCTTCGATCGACGTGTATCCGACGGACTTCGGATCCCATGTGGTGTGGGTGGAGGAACTGGGCGTCCGGCTGCTGCCGCGGTGGGGCGACCCGCTGATCGCCGGAGCGGGCCGCCGGGTCTTCGGCCGGGTGCTCGACAGCATGCTGGACCGTCCGGCGCGGCCCCGTCCGTAGCGGGTGCCCGCCCCGGAGCGTGTCCGTGAGGTTCGCACGGACGGCGACAGCGACAGCGACACCTGATGATGCGTCAGCTATGGTGTGCGCGAACCCGTCCGCCGCCGACCGCACGGGAGGTGCGTCCCATGCCACGCCGACTCCGTTCCGTGGAACTTGAGTTCGTCGATACCGCTCCGCTGAAGCTGGTCTTCGCCGCCGAGGTGGCTGCGGCCCCCGAGGAGGTCTACCGCGCGCTCGCCGACGACGTGCCGGGCTGGCCGGGCTGGTTCACGGCGGTGACGGCCGCCCGGCCCACCGAAGGCGGCGCGGGCCGCGAGGTCCGGCTCAGGGGCGGCTTCGTGATCCACGAGACGATCATGGCGGCGGAGCCCGGCAAGCGGTACGCCTACCGGGCCGACCGGACCAACGCCCCGGGCATGCGGGCCCTGTTGGAGGAGTGGCGGCTCACCCCGGCCGGGACCGGGACAATGGTGCGGTGGACCTTCGCCGCCGACGGCTCCGCGCCCTTCCGGTACACCCTGCGGCTGGCCCGGTCGGGCATGGGCCGGTCCTTCCGGGACGCGGTACGCAAGCTCGACCGGCGGCTGACCGGGTCCGCGCCCTGAGGGCTGCCGCGCCGCACGCACCCGCTTCCGTCCCGGCGGTCAGGGCCAGTTGCCGTCGGCCAGGAAGGAGTCGATGGTCGCGGTGTACGGGGCGATGTCCAGGCCCTGTCCGGCGAGCCAGCTGTCGGAGTAGTACTTGTCGAGGTAGCGGTCGCCCGGGTCGCAGATCAGGGTGACGATGCTGCCCGTACTGCCCTGCTCGACCATCTCGGCGACCAGTTTGAACGCGCTCCACAGCCCGGTGCCGGTGGAGCCGCCGGCCTTGCGGCCGATGGCCTTCTCCAGGGCGCGCACGGCCGCGACACTGGCCGCGTCCGGCACCTTCATCATCCGGTCGATGGCCCCGGGCACGAAGCTCGGCTCCATCCGTGGCCTGCCGATGCCCTCGATCCGGGAGCCGCAGTCGCTGGTGGCCAGGGGATTGTGGTTGGTCCAGCCGTCGAAGAAACAGGAGTTCTCCGGGTCGGGCACGCAGATCCGGGTGTCGAACTGCATGTAGTGCACATAGCGGGCGATGGTCGCCGAGGTGCCGCCGGTTCCGGCCGTGGCGACGATCCACATCGGTTCCGGATAACGCTCCAGCCGCAACTGCTGGTAGATCGACTCGGCGATGTTGTTGTTGCCGCGCCAGTCGGTGGCCCGCTCGGCGTAGGTGAACTGGTCCATGTAGTGGCCGCCGGTCTCCGCGGCGAGCGTGGCGGACTCCTCGTACATCTTCCGCGAGTCGTCGACGAAGTGGCAGCGGCCGCCGTGGAATTCGATCAGCCGACACTTCTCGGGGCTGGTGGTACGGGGCATCACGGCGATGAACGGCACGCCGATCAGCTTGGCGAAGTACGCCTCCGAGACGGCCGTCGAGCCACTGGACGCCTCGATCACCGGCTTGTCCGGCCGGATCCAGCCGTTGCAGAGCCCGTAGAGGAAGAGCGAGCGGGCCAGCCGGTGCTTGAGACTGCCGGTGGGATGCGTCGACTCGTCCTTGAGATAGAGGTCGATGCCCCACGCCTCGGGCAGCGGGAAGCGCAGCAGATGGGTGTCGGCGGAGCGGTTGGCGTCGGCCTGGACCTTGCGCACCGCCTCCTTCAGCCAGGCCCGGTACCCGGCGTCGGAACGGTCGATGTCGGTCGTCGCCGCGGCCCGGCCGCCGTCTCCGTGCTTTTCGGTGCCCATCAGCGCGTTCCTCCTCGTGTCATCGTCACTCTCCACCCACAACCTATTCCTCCTACCTGCACAAACGTTTACTTTGGTGCTCCATAGCCCTGCCTTGGCGTCGGCCGGCCCGGCAACCGCGGCACCGATCCGGGACGCGACCTGGCGCGCCGCTCCCGGTTTGTGCAGACTGCCCATCAGAAGTGTCACGAAGGGGGCGAAGCAGTCATGCCGGAAACGGAGTTCAGCGCGACGGGGGTACGGATCGAGCGATGGGCCCGCTCGCTCACCAGGGCCGGGCAGGTGATCGTCAAGGACGGCAGGCTGGCCCTGCTGACCAGCAACGGGCGGGAGATCGACAGCGCCCCGGTGGTGACGGTGAGTGCGGGCAGACCGTGGTTCGCCGGAACCGGTGCGGCCGTGGCCCGCCTCAACGGGACGCGGTACCGGCTGACGATGGGCCAGCGCAACCGCGGTCCGGACCGGGCCGGACCGGCCCGCCGGTTCCTGGAGACGCTGCGCAGTGCGGGCGGACGGATGACCTGAGACGGGCGGCGGCGACGGAGGGCCGCGAGTTGCGGAGCCGTGACCCCTGGGTGACATTGAACACGTCACTCATGGTTCACCGGCGGTGACACCGTGATCCACGCCGCTGGCTGCCCATCAGCAGCCGGCCGGCTGCTGGATCCGTTCCTTCGTCTTCTTCCGGACCTATTTCGGGGAGTCGCAGCCGTGATCAGCGAGCCAAGCAGGCACTGCACGGTGGAGCTCCAGGCCCTGCCGTCGCGGATCGGACAGGTCCGCAGAATCATCTCGGCGCAGTTGCGCTACTGGCATCTCGATCCTTTGATCGACCAGGCGGCGCTCGGCGTCACAGAACTGCTGACCAATGTCCACCGGCATGCCCAGCCGGACAAATCATGCACCGTCGAGATCGAGTTGCTGCTCGAACGGCTGACGGTGTCCGTCCATGACCACGACCCACGGCTGCCGACCGTGCGCGAACCCAGCGCGTCCAGTACATCGGGACGCGGGCTCGCACTGATCGCCGCGGTCAGCGAGAGCTGGGGGGTCCGGCCGAGGGGCGGGGCCGGGAAGATCGTCTGGTTCACCCTTTCGGCGCCTCCCTGGTGCGCCCCGTTCCCACCGCATTCGGTGTACGGGGCCACCACCGACGGACCGTTCGAGCTGGCCGCCCTCACCTATCTGGAGAGCGCCGCGCCTTCCGTCGCGCGGTCGGCGGTGGTCGGCTGAAGCGCCGGTGCCGGTGCCGGCGGTGACCCCGGCAGACGGTGGAGGGGCGAGGCGCCGGACGGCGTCCCGCCTCTCCACCGTGCGCTACTCGGCGGCGATCGCGCGGAGCACGTTCAGCCGCGCCGCCCGGCGGGCCGGGCGGCGGCCCGCCAGCGCTCCGGCGGCGATCCCCACGAGGGCGACCACCAGGAGCCGCAGCGGCGGCAGGTCGAAGGCGACGGCGGTGTCGCCCGCGGACGCCTCGACCAGCACCCAGCCGAGGAAGCCGCCGAGCAGCAGGCCGCCCGCCGTGCCGAACGCGGCCACCAGGACGGATTCCCAGCGGACCATCGAGCGCAACTGGCTCCTGGTCTGTCCCACCGCTCGCAACAGGCCCATCTCCCTGGTGCGTTCGTGGAGGGCGAGGGTGAGCGTGTTGGCGATGCCCAGCAGGGCGATCAGTACGGCGAGTGCCAGCAGGGCGTAGACCAGGGTGAGCATCATGTCGATGCCGCCCGCCGAGGACCGCGCGTACTCGCTGCGGGTCTGCACGTCGGGGTTGCCGTACACCGCCGCGGTCTTCGCGACCGCCGCCTTGCCGTCGGCGACGGACACGCCGGGCCTGAAGGAGACGGCGATCAGCGAGTCGGAGTCCTGGGCGCGGTGCGGGGCCCAGGCCTGACGGGTGATGACGTAGTCGCCTGCCAGTTCCGACCGCTCGTAGACGGCGCGGACGGTGAAGGCGCGCCGTGTGCCGTCGGTGAAGGCGAGCCGGGCGGAGGAGCCGGGGTGCAGACCGCGCTTCGCGGCCTCGGTGCCGGAGACGGCGATCCCGTTCGTGCCCAGCCCCGTCAGCGAGCCGTCGACCCGGCCGAGGTCGAAGACCCTGCCGAGCGCGGCCGGGTCGGTGACGGTCAGGGCGCGGCCCGCACCGTCGACCTCCGCGACCCCCTTGCCGAGGCCAACGGCCGTCGCCACCTGCGGCAGCCGGTCGACGGCCGGGGCGAGCCGGGGGCTGAGGCCGCTGCCGCCCGCCCCGAAGGCGGGCGCGCTGATGGCGACATCGCCCGCGAAGGAGCGGTCGACGGTCTGGTTCATGGTCGCCTTCAGCGATGCGCCGAAGACGGTGAAGAGGGAGACCACCGCGACGCCGATCATCAGCGCGGTAGCGGTGGACGCCGTCCGCCGGGGGCTGCGGAGGGCATTGCGCCTGGCCAGTCGGCCGCTGACACCGCGCAGCCGGTCGAGCGGGGCGCCGAGGGCGCGTACCGCGTACGTGGTGGCGACCGGCCCGAGGACCACGAACGCGGCGAGTGCCAGCACCGCGCCGACGGCGGAGAGCCAGACGGACGGGGCGGCCAGGGCGCCGGTCAGGATGATGCCGACGGAGGCAACCAGCAGCACGAGCCCGGCGAGGGCCCGCGTCCGGGACGCCCCCGAGTCGTCGACGCCGCTCTCGCGCAGGGCGGCGAGCGGAGCGGTGCGTCCGGCCCGGACGGCGGGCAGGACGGCGGAGCCGAGACAGACGAGGACCCCCACGGCAAGCGGCAGCAGCAGCGAGACGGCGCCGATCACCAGCGAGCCCTCGGGGAACGGGAATCCGACGGCAGGGAAGAGCGCCTGGAGTCCGGCGGCGATGCCGATGCCTCCGGCCAGACCCGCGGCGGAGGCGATCACGGCGACCGCGGTCGCCTCGACGAGGGTCGAGGCGACGACCTGACGGCGTGCGGCGCCGAGGGCGCGGAGCAGGGCGTTCTCGCGGGTCCGCTGGGCGACGACGATCGCGAAGGTGTTGTGGATGGAGAAGGTGGCGACGAGCAGCACGATCCCGGAGAACACCAGCAGCAAGGTGGTGAACAGGCCGAGGAAGGCACCGGAGATCATGTCCCGGTTCTCGGCTGCCGCGGCCTGTCCGGTGACGGCCTCGACGCCCTTGGGCAGTACGGGCCGCAGCGCGTCGACGAGTTCCCGCTGGCTGGTGCCGGACCCGGCGCGGACCTGGATGGCCGATGCCTCGCCGGGCTTCGGCGTGAGGTACTTCTCGGCGTCGGCCTGTGTCATGGCCGTGTAGGTGACCTGTCCCATGCCGTCCTGGCCGCCGAAGGTGGCCAGCCCGACGATCGTGACGTGTACGGGGTCGGGGGTGCGCAGCACGGTCGTGTCGCCGATCCTGAGCCCGCCCCGGTCGGCGGTGCCGCGGTTGACGACGACCTCACCGGGTGCGGCCGGGGCGCGGCCGGCGGCGAGCCGGTACGGGTTGAGTTCCGGGTCGGCGATCCAGTTGCCGGCGAGGGTGGGCGGGCCCTGACCGCCGATGAGTGTGCCGTCGGCGCCGATGAGCTGGCCAGCGCCCTGGATGTCGGGGGCCGCGGCGGCGACGCCGGGCGTCCGCTCGATCCGCTTCACGAGTGCGGTGCTCACCGGCTGCCGGGTGCCCTGGGTCTCACCGGCGACGGTGACCACGTCGGAGCCGCGCACGACGGCGTCGGTTCCGGCGTTGGCGTCGGCGAACATGGTGTCGAAGCTCGCGCGGAGCGTGTCGCCCATGACGAGCGTCCCGGTGAGGAACGCGACGCCGAGCAGCACGGCGACGAACGTACCGGCGAAGCGGCGCTTGTGGGCGCGGAGCGAGGCGATGCTCAGGCGTACGGAGGCCGGGGTGCCGTTCATTCCGTCACCGCCTGCGCGAGGGGTGGGGGGCGAAGGACTTGAAGCGGTCGAGCACGCGCTCCGCCGTGGGGTCGGGCATTCGGTCCACGAGCCGGCCGTCGGCGAGGAAGACGACCTCGTCCGCGTGGGCGGCGGCAACCGGGTCATGCGTGACCATGACGACGGTACGGGCGGTCTGCCGGACGGTGCGGCCGAGCAGCCGGAGCACCTCCTGGCCGGAGCGGGAGTCGAGGTTGCCGGTCGGTTCGTCGGCGAAGACGACATCGGGGCTGCCCGCGAAGGCCCGCGCCACCGCCACCCGCTGCTGCTGTCCGCCGGACAGTTCGCCGGGCCGGTGGTGCAGCCGGTCCCGGAGCCCGACGGTGTCGACGAGGGCGTCGAGCCATTCCGGGTCGGGCCGCTCCCCCGCGAGGTCGAGGGGAAGGGTGATGTTCTCGGCGACGGTGAGCGTCGGCAGGAGGTTGAAGGACTGGAAGACGAAGCCGATCCGCCGTCGGCGCAGCAGGGTGAGCCTGCGGTCGTCGAGCCCGCTGATGTCGGTGTCGCCGATGAAGGCGGAGCCCGAGGTGAGCGTGTCGAGTCCGGCGGCGCAGTGCATCAGGGTGGATTTGCCGGAGCCGGAGGGCCCCATGATCGCGGTGAAGCGTCCGGCCGGGAAGTCGACGCTCACCCCGTCCAGGGCCCTGACCCGGGTGTCGCCCGCGCCGTAGAGCTTCACGGCGTCGACGACCCGGGCGGCGCAGGCGGGAGCGGGCGTGGGGGTGGGTCCGGAGATGGGGACGGTGGTGGTCATGCCACGCCTCCCTTGCTGCCGCGGCCGAACTGTTCGTCCAGGACGGAGAGCCGGCGCCAGTACTCGTCCTCGTCGATCTCCCCGGCCGCGAAACGCCGGCCGAGCAACGTGATCGGTGACGGTTCGGCGGGTGCCTCCTGGGTGGGACGCGCCTGCCAGGGGCCTCGCCGGCCGCGCCACACGGTACGGCGCAGCAGGGTGACGCCGCCGATGACGACGGCGGCCCAGAAGAGCGGGAAGAGGAGGATCCAGGGGCCGGGGCCACCGCTGTACGCCAGGGTGTTCATCTCGGTCAGCTCCCTCGGTTCGGGGTTCGCGTTCAGGTTTTCCTGACGCTCCAGAGCCTCGCCCGGAGAGGGGGTCCGAGTCGTCGTACGGCCAGCGGCCGTGCGCATACCCCCTCGGGAGTACGTGGCGCTCCCCCGGCTGCTCCCGCAGGCGCCCGGGGTGTACCACCACGTCGCGGGTCGGCCCGATCCCGCGCTCGCGGCCATCCGCCGTACGGCCTCGCAGATGCGTGAGGCGGCCGACCGGCTGCTCGACGGCCCGGGAACGGCGTACGCGCGGATCTCCGTGTACCTCCTGCACGGGCGCGACGTGATGCGCGGCTGCCCGGTCGGCCGGTCGGTCGGCTCACGATGGACCCGGACGCCGTTGCCAGTGACGGGCTGCGCGCACCGGTCGACGAGACACCCGACCGGCTGCGCGGCCGGCTCGCCGAGATCGTTCAGGAGGGCCTGGACCAGGGCGAGTTCACCCGTCCGAGTGTCGCCGAGGAGGTGGCGGGGACGATCGTCGCGACGACAGGGGCCGACTGTCGACCTCACGAGGAGAACCGGCCCCCGCCGCCCATCGCGTGCCAGGGGTGACGCCCTTGTACACGCCCAGGGGTGACGCCCTGTACACGCGGGTCCGGGCGGCCCAGAACGCGAAAGAGCCCCGCCGCGGATGCGACGAGGGCTCGCGGTGGTACTCAGGCATGGTTCCTACCGGCCATGGTCATGTCTGGATTCACTGACCGCCGCTGGTTCCGACATGGAACCTCGTCAGCGCGAACACGATCATGAGGTCGAGTGCCATCATGGGGATGGCCCACGCCGGGTAGTACGGAACGAACATGAACTGGGTGATCAGGCTGATCCCTGCGACTGCTGCGCCGGCCCCGCGGCCCCAGCTCTTGTTTGTCAGGACTCCCAGGCCGGCGACAACGAGCGCCACTCCGACCACGAGGTGAATCACGCCCCACGAGGTCAGGCCGAACCGGTAGGCGTAGTGGGACGAGGCGGCGAACAGGGTGTCCTCTGCGATGCCGGAGGCGCCCATCAGAATGCTGAGTGGCCCGCTGAGCATCAGCGCAGCCCCGGCGAACAGGGACGCGCCGTTGACCTTTTCGCTGTCGGGCCCCCCGTGCCTCGGCCGTGTCCTGTCCGGCATCGCTGTCATGGCCGTCGCCTTCCTGTACAGCGCGGTCACCGACGCACACTGCCCGTGCGAAGCCGGCCACGCTCCTCTGCCAGGATCACCGCAATCCTTCGGCGCCGCGACTGCAGAACCCGCCGCGGGGAGACAGCGGACGCCTGCCACACTGCTGCCCCCGTGCCTGAGCCCCGGAAAGTCCACAACCTCGACCGCGAGCGTGGCATCGCCCACCGCATCGCGCGCAAGGGGATCGAATCGAGTCCGTACGTCGACTGGGCCGCCTCCGCCGGACCTTCGAGCGCACCATGTCCTGGCTCGCCGACCTCTTCGTCGACGAGCCGACCGAGGGAACCGGCTCGACGGGCATACGCGCAGGCCCGATCAAGGTCCCCGGACATCGGCGTGCAGCGCGCGGCGGCACGGACGGCTTCGGACCCGTACGACGCCGAGTGCCGGGGCACGTACGTCCGCTCGGAGCCCCGTCAGGCCAACGCGGCCAGCGGATCGTCCAGTACCGGCTGCCAGGCCAACTCCGCTGCGCCGACCAGGCTGTTGTGGTCGAGCGTGCACGGCAGGATCGGCACACTGCCGCTCCGCCCCCACAGGCTGCGGTCGGCGACCACCGCGCGCAGCCGCTCCGGGTCCGCGTCGAGCAGGGCGCGGTGCAGTCCGCCGAGGATGATGCGGTCCGGGTTGAGGATGTTGACCAGACCGGCGAGCCCGAGACCGAGCCGGTCGATCAGCTCCTCGGCCGCACCCCGTACCGCCGTGTCCTCGTACTCCGTGCGCAGCAGATCGCCGGCCTGCTTGAGCAGCGACTCCTCCGGGCCGGGTTCGCGTCGGGCGGCGACGAGGAAGGCCAGCGGGTCGGTCTCGACGTCCAGGCAGCCGCGCCCGCCGCAGTGGCAGGGGCGCCCCTCGGGGTTCACGGTGAGATGGCCCACCTCCAGCGCGAGTCCCGAACTCCCGGTGTGCAGGCGGCCGTCGAGGACCAGGGCGCCGCCCACTCCCCGGTGGCCGGTGGCCACACAGAGCAGGTGTTGGGCGCCGCGGCCCGCGCCGTGCCGGTGCTCGGCGAGCGCGGCGAGGTTGACGTCGTTCCCGGTGAACGCGGGTCCGGGGATGCCCGCTTCGCGTACGCAGTCGGCGAAAATCTCGCTCACCGGGGCGCCGGCCGGCCAGGCGATGTGCAGCGGGTTGAGCGCGGTGCCCTCCGGTTCGGCGACCGCCGACGGCACCGCGAGGCCCGCGCCGACGCAGCGCAGTCCGCTGTCCCGCAGCAACCGGGCACAGTCGTCGACCACTTCACCGATGACCTGCGCCGGATCCGCCGTGACGGTGACACAGCCGGGAGCGGTGGCCACGAGCCGCCCGCCCAACCCGACGAGCGCGGCCCGGAATCCGTCGGCGTGCACCTGAGCGGCGATGGCGACAGGTCCGGACTCCCGGACCGAGAGCCGGTGCGAGGGGCGGCCCTGCGAGCCGGCGGCGGAACCGGGCCGGGAGTCGACCCGGATCAGGCCGAGTGCCTCCAGTTCCGCGGCGACCGCACCGGCCGTCGCGCGGGTGACGCCGAGCTCGGAGGTGAGGACGGCGCGGGTGGGCGCGCGTCCGGTGTGGACCAGTTCCAGCGCGGGTCCGAGCGCGCTGCGGCCCCTCTCCAACTTTGTCCGGGTGGTGGACACCTTGCCGTTCATGGGGGCGAGTCTCCCATGGTCCGCAGGTGCGTCCGACGCCCCGGTGGCGCGGCCGCGCCCCTGGCGACCGTCTTGCGCGCGCTGTCGCGGCGCCCCTATGCTGAGTTTGTGCCGCAACTAAACAAACTGCGGACGGCCCTACCGGGGGGACCTGGCGGAAACACCGCCGCACCTCCGTCGGCCCGCCTCCGTACCGCCCTGACCGTGTTCTTCGCCCTCGACGGTTTCCTCTTCGCCGGCTGGGTGGTCCGTATCCCGGCCATCAAGCACCAGACCGGCGCCTCGGCCGCCACCCTGGGCCTGGCCCTGCTCGGAGTCTCGGCCGGGGCCGTGGTGACCATGATGTTCACCGGCCGGCTGTGCCGGCGCTTCGGCAGTCACCTGGTGACCGTGGTCTGCGGCGCCCTGTTCTCCCTCGCCATCGCCCTGCCCGCGCAGACGCGTTCGGCGCTCGCGCTCGGCCTGGTACTGCTGGTCTTCGGTGCCGCGTACGGCGGGCTGAACGTGGCGATGAACAGCGCTGCGGTCGATCTGGTCGCCGCGCTGAGGCGTCCCGTGATGCCCGGCTTCCATGCCGCGTTCAGCCTCGGCGGAATGGTCGGCGCCGGACTCGGCGGGCTGGTCGCGGGCGGCCTCTCCCCCGCCACCCACCTCTTCGTCCTCACCGGGGTCGGACTCCTGGTCACCGCGGCGGTGGGGCCGGTGCTGCTGCGCCACCCGGCGCCCCGGCCCGCGGTCGGGACCAACGGCTCCGAGGCGCCGCGGCGACTGAACGGCAGGGCCCGCCGGCTGGTGCTCCTGTTCGGCGTGATCGCGCTCTGCACCGCCTACGGCGAAGGCGCGCTGGCCGACTGGGGCGCCCTCCACCTGGAACAGGACCTGCACGCCCACCCGGGCGTCGCCGCCGCCGGCTACTCCTTGTTCGCACTGGCCATGACGGCGGGCCGGCTCAGCGGCACGGCACTGCTCGAACGGCTCGGCCAGACCCGCACCCTCGTCATGGGTGGTGCGACAGCGGCAGCCGGGATGCTGCTCGGCTCGCTCGCTCCCACCACGTGGGCGGCCCTCCTCGGCTTCGCGGTCACCGGCCTCGGCCTGGCCAATATCTTTCCGGTCGCGGTCGGCCGGGCCGGTGAGCTGGCCGGACCCGGCGGAGTGGCCGCCGCGTCGACGCTCGGCTACGGCGGCATGCTGCTCGGGCCGCCCGCGATCGGCTTCCTGACCGACTGGTCCTCGCTCCCGCTGGCCCTCACCACGGTGGCGCTGCTGGCCATCGCCGCCGCGGCACTGGGGTACGGAGCACGCAACGCGACCCACGCGTGAGCGGCCGAACTCACCGCGCCGGGAAGCCCGTACCACTGGCACAATCGAAGCCATGGAGATCACGGACCACATCAAGTCCCTGGCCACCGAGGGACAGTTGCTGGCGACCGCCGCGCAGGAGGCGGGGACCGGGGCGCAGGTGCCGACGTGTCCGGACTGGCGGGTGCGCGATCTGCTGCGGCACACCGGGATGGTGCACCGCTGGGCGACCACGTTCGTGGTCGAGGGCCACACCTCGTACCACCCCGACGGTGGGGAACCGGATCTGGACGGGCCGGAACTGCTCGACTGGTTCCGCGAGGGCCACGGCCTCCTGGTGGACGCACTGGACGCCGCACCGGCCGGGCTGGAGTGCTGGTCCTTCCTGCCCGCGCCGTCGCCCCTGGCCTTCTGGGCCCGGCGACAGGCGCACGAGACCACGATCCACCGGGTGGACGCGGAGTCGGCCCGCGGCGGTCCGCTGTCAACGGTCCCGGCCGCTCACGCGGTGGACGGGATCGACGAGCTGCTGCGCGGAATGCACGCCCGCCCGAAGAGCCGCGTACGCACCCCGGCGCCGCGCTCCCTCCGGGTACGTGCCACGGACACCGGCGCCGTCTGGACCGTACGGCTCTCGCCGGAACCGCCGCAGGCCGTACGGGCGGACGGGGCTCCCGAAGAGGGGTCCGTCGACTGCGAGTTGAGCGGGTCGGCCGAGAAGCTCTACCTGACGCTCTGGAACCGGCTGCCGCTCACGGCGGTCACCGTGACCGGCGACCCGGAGCCCGCCCGGACCTGGTGCGAGAGATCCGGGATCACCTGGTCCTGACGACCGGCCGGGGCGAGCCGGTACCCGACGCCCGGTCCCCCGGCCCGCTCCGACGCCGCGGTCAGCCCCCCGGCCCGTTCAGCATCCGGGCGAGCACCGACCTCTGCAACGGCTTCACCTCGGCATGGCGCGCCCGCCCCTTCGCCGTCAGCTCCACCCGGACGCCGCGCCGGTCCTCGCTGCACATCCCCCGGCGCACGAGGTCGTCCTTCTCCAGCCGCGCGACCAGACGGGACAACGCGCTCTGGCTGAGATGGACCCGGGAAGCCAGCTCCTGCACGCGATAGGCGGAGCCGCCGTCCTCGGGCGCGCCCTCCGCCAGGACGTCGAGCACCTCGAAATCGCTGGCGCCGAGGCCGTGTCGGTGCAGCTCGCGGTCGAGCTCACAGAGCGTCCTGGCGTGCAGCGCGAGAATGTCCCGCCACTCGTCGACGAGCATCCGCTCGGACTTGTCCGCTGCCATAACCGCACGTTAGCAGAGATGAGGCCGATTGTTGCATCGGAATTAAATGCACTTGCATTCAATGCATGTGCATGTACCGTGCTCCTCATGACCACTCCGCTCAACGTCCCCGATTCCCACGAGCGTTGGAGCCCGCGCCTGTGGGGCACTCTCCTCGTGCTCTGCGCCGCGATGTTCCTGGACGCCCTCGACGTCTCCATGGTCGGCGTCGCTCTGCCCTCCATCGCCGACGATCTCGGACTGACCACGTCGACCCTCCAGTGGATCGTCAGCGGCTACATACTCGGCTACGGCGGACTGCTGCTTCTCGGCGGCCGGGCGGCCGATCTGCTGGGCAGGCGCCAGGTCTTCCTCGTCGCGCTCGGTGTCTTCGCCCTCGCCTCGTTGCTCGGCGGATTCGTGGACTCCGGACCGCTGCTGATCGCCAGTCGTTTCATCAAGGGCCTGAGCGCCGCCTTCACCGCACCGGCCGGGCTCTCGATCATCACCACCACGTTCAAGGAGGGCCCGCAGCGCAATCGCGCCCTCTCCATCTACACCACCTGCGCGGCCACCGGCTTCTCCATGGGCCTGGTCCTCTCGGGCCTGCTCACCCAACTGTCCTGGCGGTGGACGATGCTGCTGCCCGCCCCGATCGCCCTGATCGCCCTGATCGCGGGCCTCAAGCTGATCCCGCACAGCGAGCGCGAGGACACCCACCGCGGCTACGACCTGCCGGGCGCCGTCACCGGCACGGCCGCCATGCTGCTGCTGGTGTTCACGGTCGTACAGGCACCAGAGGCCGGCTGGACCTCCGCCCGCACTCTGCTGTCGTTCCTCGCCGTCGCCGTACTGCTCACCGTCTTCGTCACGATCGAACGGCGCACCGCGAACCCGCTGATCCGCCTGGCGGTGCTGCGCTCCGGGAGCCAGGTCAGGGCGCAGTTGGGCGCCGCGGCCTTCTTCGGCAGTTACGTGGGCTTCCAGTTCCTCGTCACCCAGTACATGCAGTCGCTGCTGGGCTGGTCCGCGCTGGAGACCGCGCTGGCCTTCCTGCCCGCGGGCGTGCTGGTCGCCCTGTCCTCGACGAAGATCGGTGATGTGGTGGACCGGTTCGGGACACCGCGTGTCATCGCGGCCGGCTTCACGTTCCTCGTCATCGGCTACGCGCTCTTCCTGCGGATCACCCTCACCCCGTCGTACGCCGTGGTGATCCTGCCGTCCATGCTGCTGCTCGGCGCGGCCTGCGCGCTGACCTTCCCCTCGCTCAACATCCAGGCGACCAACGGGGTCGACGACGACGAGCAGGGCATGGTCTCGGGCCTGCTGAACACCTCGATCCAGGTCGGCGGAGCGATCTTCCTGGCGGTGGTGACCGCGGTGATCACGGCGCACGGCAGCGGCGACGGATCACGTCAGGCGGTCCTGGACAGCTACCGGCCCGGCCTGGTCGTGGTGACCGCGGTGGCGTTCGCCGGACTGCTGGTCACGCTCACCGGCCTGCGGCGCCGCCGACCGGTTCAGCACACCGTGCTGGTCGCGTCGTCCGAGATGGACCGTGCGGCCGAGACCGGGGCGAGGGAGACGGCCGGCGCGCAGAAGGTGTCGGTGCGGGACTGACAACCGGGCGAGGGGGACAGGCGCGGTGTCGGGCCGGCGGGCAAGCATCTCGGCCGGACACCGCGCCTGTCCCCCTCGCCCGGCTCAGCCGAGCCAGCCCGGCCGCACCAGCCCCGACTCGTAGGCGAGCACGACGAGTTGGGCCCGGTCGCGGGCACCCAGCTTCACCATGGTGCGGCTGACATGGGTCTTGGCGGTGAGCGGGCTGACGACCAGCCGTCGGGCGATCTCCTCGTTGGAGAGCCCTATGCCGACGAGCGCCATCACCTCCCTTTCCCGTTCGGTGAGTCCACTCAGCCCCGTCGCCGTCGCGGGTTCCTTGGAACGGGCCGCGAACTCGGCGATCAGGCGACGGGTGACCCCGGGCGAGAGCAGGGCGTCGCCGCCCACCACGGCGCGTACGGCGCGCAGCAGTTCCTCCGGTTCGGTGTCCTTGACGAGAAAGCCGGAGGCTCCGGACCGGATCGCCTCGAAGACGTACTCGTCGAGTTCGAAGGTGGTGAGCATGACCACCTTGACATCGTTCAGGCGGGCATCCCCGGTGATGGCACGGGTCGCGGCGAGACCGTCGAGATGCGGCATCCGGATGTCCATCAGCACGACGTCGGGCCGCAGTCCGCCCACCATGCGCACGGCTTCCGCGCCGTCGGCGGCCTCCCCCGCCACCTCGATGTCGGGCTGGGCGTCCAACAGGGCCCGGAAGCCCGCCCGGACCAGGGACTGGTCGTCGGCGAGCAGTACGCGGATCACGGTGTCTCCTCCTCGTGCGCCGCCGTGCCGGACGGCAGCGGAAGTTCGGCCCGCACCCGGAAGCCGCCGTCGGCCCGGGGGCCCGCCTCGATCGTGCCACCCAGCCCGGCGGCCCGCTCCCGCATCCCCGCCAGCCCGTTGCCGCTGCCTCCGGCGTCGCCGCCGGTGGCGGGTCCTTCGTCATCGATACGGAGCCGGATGCGGCCGGGCCCGTAGACGACACGGACCTGCGCGGTACGCGATCCGGAGTGCCGGACCACGTTCGTCAGTGCCTCCTGCACGATGCGGAAGGCGGCGAGATCCGCGCCGGGCGGTACCGATGGCCGTTCGCCGTCGGTCTCGACGGTGACGGTCAGTCCGGTGCCGGCCGCCTGCTCGACGAGTTCGGGGAGCCGGTCGAGTCCGGGGGCCGGGGCCCGGGGGGCGTCTCCCGGGGTGCGCAGAGTGTCGAGGACCTGACGGACCTCGCCCAGCGCCTCCTTGCTGGCGGCCTTGATGGTGGTGAGGGCCGCACGCGCCTGCTCGGGGTCGGAGTCCAGCAGCGCGAGACCCACGCTCGACTGGACGTTGATGACGGAGATGCTGTGGGCCAGGACATCGTGGAGTTCGCGCGCCATCCGCAGCCGTTCCTCGTCGGCCCGGCGCTGCTCCGCGGCCTCCCGTTCCGCCCGTCGGTCCGCCCACTGCTCACGGCGTACGCGAACGAACTCGGCGGCGGCGACGATGGCCACCACCCAGGCGGCGATGCCCAGTTCCTGTCCCCAGGGGGCGGCGTGGTCGTCGGAGGGCGGCAGCCACCGGTAGAGCCAGTGCGCCACCAGGACGTGTCCCAGCCACACCATGCCCACGGCCGACCAGGCGGCCCGCCGGTGTCCGGAGACGACCGCGCTGAAGCAGCCGACGGCGACGGCCAGGAAGACCGGCCCGTACGGATAGCCGGCCACCAGATAGATCATCGCCGCGACCGAGCTGCCGAAGGCGGCCACCACGGGGTGGCGGTGGCGCAGCAGGAGCACGGCGACGGCCAGGAAGAGCAACAGTCGCGCGAAGAGGTCCAGCGGGGCCCGCTCGTCCATCTGCCCCCGGGCCGCGATGGTCGAACCGATCATGACGACGGCGCCGAGCAGAATCGTCGACGGCCACGGCAGCCGGGAGGCGGAGCGTCCCGGCTCCCCGGTCAGCCACCGCGGCGGCTCGCCGTGTGCCCAGGGAGGACCGCCGCCGCTTCCGTGTGAGCGCTGCTCTTCCATATCGGCCACGCTAGACCGCGGGCCCCGGCAAAGGCGTCAGCCGGGCGTGGTGATCAGCCGTACTCCGTGGGGAGTACGTCGTACGGGGCCGGGCCACGGGCGAAGGGGGCTGCCGGCTGCAGGAGGGCCGGACGTCGGTGGCGCCGGTCCCGGCCCGGGATTCCATGGTCCGATCTCAGATGCCGCGCTTCATGGCGCGGGTGGACAGGATCAGCCCGATGGTGGCGATCGACTTGGCGGCGATGAGCCCGTGGAGCACCGAGGTGTTGAGGAAGTCTCCGGTGGACAGGGCGCGGGCGGCGTCGACGACGTAGGTGATGGGGCTGATCGCGGCGACGGCGCCCAGCCGGCCCGGTCCGGCGTCGACGGGGAGGAGGATGCCCGAGAGCAGCGTGATCGGGAAGATCAGCATCTGGGTGACGGTCCAGAACAGGTTGCCGCTGGGGCTCTCGGACCGAGAGACGATCGCCTCCCGCCTGTCGGTGACCCATTCGAGCGTTGTTTGACGGCCGTGCCTTCGCCCTCGATGGCCGGACTGCTGTGACGGCTAGCGTGGATGCACCGCCCAGGTGCGGGTGTACCTCACGCGCCCCAGAACGACCGTTCGAGCGTTCTAGCGGTTTCCGACGGGCGA
Organism: Streptomyces sp. NBC_01363; assembly: GCF_026340595.1. Classification (GTDB taxonomy): domain Bacteria; phylum Actinomycetota; class Actinomycetes; order Streptomycetales; family Streptomycetaceae; genus Streptomyces. The sequence continues at coordinate 5,102,371 of NZ_JAPEPF010000001.1, read as the reverse complement.
GCAATGGAAGGGCCTGACATGTCCAACCACTTCACCGGCCTCAGCCTTGGGCCACCACTCGGCGACCAGCGTCTCGATCTGTGCGACCTATACGCCTTCGGGGTACCCGGCGATCCGAGCAGAACCGTTCTCATCCTCAATGCCAATCCCAACGCAGATGCCATGCACGCCGACGCCGTATACCGCCTGAACATTGACAACGACGGCGATTACCTGACCGACGGCGCCTTCAGCTGGGTCTTCAGCCCGCCGGCATCCGACGGCTCGCAGACCTACAGCGTCTTCATGGCAACCGGTGCGGAGTCCCGCAGGCCCGAGGCGGTCGGCACCAAGATCGTTTCAGACGCCGCCGTCTCCTTCGGCCCCCAGGCCAACGTGGTCAGCAGCGGCGACTACAAGGTGGCCGCCGGTAGCCGCAGTGATGCCTTCTTCTTCGACTTCGACGGAATCAAGAATCTGTTCGACATCAGCGGCAACCGGAATTTCACCGCGCCGCATCTGGGCGGAAAGTCCCCGTGGACCGGCGTCGACTCCAACAGCACGGCCAACGTCTTCTCCATGGCCATCGAACTACCGACAGCGGAGCTGGCCCCCAAGCCCGAGCTGCACATCTGGGGCCGGTGCAGCGTCCTGCGCGACGGCGAACTCGTCCACGCGGACCGGGCCGGGCACCCGTCAATGAGCAGCTTCTTCAACACCGACGACACGAAGGAGGAGTACAACGCCAGCGAGCCGGTCAACGACCGGGCCAGGTGGACGGACCAGTTCGTCCACCTGTTGGGCCACACCGGCGGCTACTCGCGTGAGGAGGCGATCACCGCCCTCGACGAGCACGGCCTCCTGCCGGACGTGCTGCACTTCGACCCGTCCAAGCCTGCCGCGTACCCGAATGGCCGGACATTCACGGAAGACGTCATCGACATCCGCGTCGCGTTCCTCACCAAGAGCGAGGCGCCGCCCACCGGTCTGACGCCGCACACCGACACCCTGGACCGGTTCCCGTACCTCGGCAACCCGCACCCGGCAGCCACCTCCTGACGGATCCCGGCGGGACGCACCCGGGGCTCCGACGGCCGAGCCGGGACAGGCCGATCGATCAGTAAATCGGACTAGGGTCTGTTGCGAAGGTGCTGGTCACAGCCACTCATTGATGGCCGCGACCAGCATGGTGGCTTCGTAGCGGACGGCGAGTTTGTCGTATCGCGCGGCCACCGCCCGGTGGCGGTCGGTTGATGCCGCACTCCACGGCGTGGCGTTGTCGGTAGTCGTCTTTGACGAACTTCGGTGGTCACCCGCCGTGGGAGCCGCGCTTCTTGCGGTCGCGGACCTGGTCGGCCATCTCGGGGATGGTGCAGCCGATCCGGCGTCTGCGTAGGTTGGAGCGGTTGGCGCGGGAGCCGCAGGCTTTGTCGACGCGGACCCTGTCAGGTCTGGTGCGAGGCCGGCCCTGACTGGTGCGGGGGACCCGATTTTCTCGAGCACCAGTTGGAACTGCGGGCTGTCGTGCCGGTGCCCGGCTGCAATGATCAGAGACATGGGTGTTTGCCCCTGCTCGGTGGCGAGGTGAATCCTCGTGGTCAGCCCGCGGCGTGCTGATGAGCACGGCAGACGGTGGAGTCCACGCCGACATCCCGGGTGATCATGCCGTTCGCGTCGGCCTCGGTCTGGAGCTGTTCCAGGATCCGCTTCCGTGTCCCGTTGCGCCGCCATCGCCGGAACAGGTCGTACACCCGGTCCACGGGCCGTATCGCTCGGGCACGTCCCGCCAGGGCGTTCCGGCGCGGGTACGCCACCGTATGCCGCCGGTCAGCTGCCGCCGGGTCCATATCGGCGGCAGCCGCGACTTCTTCCCGCGCGGCAACGGGGGCTCCAGCCGCGACCACTGCGCATCCGTCAGGTCCCTACGCGCCACAGCACGTGAACATCTTGGATCAAGATCCACTTTCGCAACAGACCCTGGATCGCCGATCACGGCTCGGACCCTCACGTCAACCCCCGAAGGACTTCCAGCCCTTAGCCGTTTTTGCCAGCATTCCCGCCACCGAGCAGGCCGACCGTGCGGGCCAGTTCGGTGACGGCTTCCCGGAAGAAGATCTCCCTGGCCTCCACCACCCGGTTGAACTGGCCGAAGATCTCGAAGGAGATCAGCCCGAACAGCTGTGACCAGGCGGCGATCAACGGAGCTGCGACCTCCGGGGGAAGGTCGGGGGCCAACTCCGTGACCATCCGTCCGGCCTCGCCGCGCAGATCGTCGGCGAGCGGCGACAGCGCCAGGCCGTCCGTGCGGTAGGCGTCCGCGACCACGGCGATCAACACGAGGCCGACGCGGGAGGCGGGGCCGATCGTCGCCTGCGGTGCGGTGTAGCCGGGCACGGGAGAGCCGTAGATCAGGGCGTACTCATGGGGGTGGGCCAGCGCCCAGTCGCGCACGGCGCGGGTGACCGCGATCCAGCGGGCGAGATGGGTGGCGGCCTGGTCGCGGGCGGTCCGGTGGGCGGCCTCCGCGGTCTCGCCCACGGAGTCGTACGCGTCGACGATCAGGGCGGTGAGCAGCTCGTCGCGGCTGGGGAAGTAGCGGTAGAGGGCGGAGGACGCCATACCGAGCTCTCGTGCGACGGCGCGCAGCGACAGCTTCGCGGCACCCTCGGCCGCGAGCTGCTTCTTCGCCTCGTCCTTGATCGCGGCGGTGACCTCGATGCGGGCCCGTTCCCTGGCTCCTCGGACAGTGCTCATGGTCATCAGTCTGCCATGAAAACAGAGCGCCGACCAACAACGAGAGCGGTGCTCTTGATTTTGAGCACCACTCCCTGCACACTGATCTCAAGCGAGAGCACCGCTCTCAAAATCTTGGGGAGTCACCATGTCTCAGCCGTACTACCTTCAGGGCAACGCCATCAGCGTCCGGATGAACAGCATCGTCGGCCGGCTCGCCCGCCATGGCGTCAGCCTCTTCGGCTCGGCCGAGATGTCGGTGCGCGGCCGCAAGAGCGGGCAGATGCAGCGGGTGCCCGTGAACCCCCACACCCACGAGGGCGCGCAGTACCTCGTCTCCGCCCGAGGCCACTCCCAGTGGGTGCGCAACATGCGCGTCGCCGGCGGGGGCGACCTGCGGGTGGGCCGGAAGATCCGTACCTTCACGGCCGTGGAGATCGCGGACGACGAGCAGAAGGCACTGATCATCCGCACCTACCTGGAGCGGTGGGGCTGGGAGGTCAACGAGTACTTCAAGGGCATCACCGTGAAGTCCTCGGACGCCGAACTGCTGGCCGCCTGCCCGGACCACCCCGTCTTCCGGATCACCGAGGGGAGCTGACCGTGCGGCCGGCCCCCGCCCCGGCACCGGGCGCCGGGCAATGTCGCCCGGCGACCCGGTCAGCGGTCCGGCTAGCGGTCCATCGCGGACAGGGCCCGCTGTGCCAGTGGATGCGTACGGACCAGTTCGCCGAGCGAGGTCGTTCCGCGGGTGATCCCGGCGAACGCGTTCCAGGCCGGGCGGAATCCCGTCAGCACCGCGTGCAGCACCCCGGGACGGCGCTCGAACAGCTTCAGCATGCGGCGTCCGACACCCATCTCGACACCGAGACCCGCCTTGATGGCGAACGCGTAGTTCAACGCCTGGCGCCGGGCGTCCACCGCGTCGTGCGACTCCGCGATCCGGACCGCCCACTCACCGGCGAGCCGCCCCGACCGCAGCGCGAAGGAAATCCCTTCGCGGGTCCACGGCTCCAGCAGCCCCGCCGCGTCGCCGCACACCAGCACCCGCCCGCGTGACAGCGGCGAGTCGTCACTGCGGCAGCGCGTCAGATGCCCGGAGGAGATCTTCGGCTCGAAACCGGCGAGGCCGAGCCGGGCGATGAAGTCCTCCAGGTACCGCTTGGTCCCCGCTCCGTCGCCCCGCGCCGAGATCACACCGACGGTCAGGACATCGCCCTTGGGGAACACCCAGCCGTAACTGCCGGGCATGGGGCCCCAGTCGATCAGCACCCGCCCCGCCCAGTCCTCCGCGACCGTGGCCGGAACCGGGATCTCCGCCTCCAGTCCGAGGTCCACCTGGTCGAGCTTCACCCCGACATGGGCTCCTATCCGCCCCGCGCTTCCGTCGGCACCGACGACCGCGCGGGCCAGGACCGTCTCGCCGCCGGACAGCACCACGGCGACCGTGCGCCGGTCGGGCACCGAGGCGCCGTGCTGCTCGACCCTCGTCACCGTCGCGCCGGTGCGGAGTTCGGCACCCGCCTTCTGCGCCTCCTCGACCAGACCCGCGTCGAACTCGGGGCGGTTGATGAGCCCGAAGAGCATCCGCTTGGACCGGCGGGTCCGCGCCAGCCTGCCGTTGAGCGAGAAGGTGACCGCGTGGATCCGGTCCCGCAAGGGCAGTTCGAACCCGGGCGGCAGTGAATCCCGCGAAAACCCGATGATGCCGCCGCCGCATGTCTTGTACCTGGGAAGCTCCGCCTTCTCGAGGAGCAGCACCCGTCGGCCGGCCACTGCCGCCGCGTATGCCGCGGAGGCTCCGGCCGGTCCGCCCCCGACTACGACGACATCCCACACGGACGACTCTTCGTGCTCCTGTACGGCGTCTGCGTTCTCGCTGCTCACGATGTGCTTCTGCTCCCGATCCCACCAGTGGCCCATGCTGCTCACGGCATCCTACGGCGCCTTGCCCCCGGCCCCCGCTGTGGGAGGATCGACCGTACGTTCGTCCTGCATGCGACGCCGCACACTCGGTGCACATGTAGCCGGATTCATACACATAACGTCGCACCCACGAGGAGCGTGCCCATGACCGCCCGTCCGATTTCCGAGACCATTGCCTCGCTGATGCCCCGCGCCAAGACGGAGCTGACCGAGCTGGTGGCCTTCCAGTCGGTGGCGGATCCCGCGCAGTTCCCGAAGAGCGAGTGCGAAGCGGCCGCCGACTGGGTCGCCGACGCGCTGCGCGCCGAGGACTTCCAGGACGTCGCCCTTCTCGACACCCCGGACGGCACCCGGTCGGTCTACGGCTTCCTGCCCGGTCCGGCCGGCGCCCCGACCGTACTGCTCTACGCGCACTACGACGTTCAGCCGCCGCTCGACGAGTCCGCCTGGCTCTCCCCTCCGTTCGAGCTGACGGAGCGCGACGGCCGCTGGTACGGCCGCGGCTCGGCCGACTGCAAGGGCGGCTTCATCATGCACCTCCTCGCCCTGCGCGCCCTCAAGGCCGACGGCGGCGTCCCGGTCTCCGTCAAGGTGATCGCCGAGGGCTCCGAGGAGCAGGGCACCGGCGGTCTGGAGCGGTACGCGGAGGCGCACCCCGAACTGCTGGCCGCCGACACCATCGTCATCGGCGACACCGGCAACTTCCGGGTCGGTCTGCCGACGGTCACCGCGACGCTGCGCGGCATGACGATGCTGCGGGTCACGCTCGACACCCTCGAAGGGAACCTGCACTCCGGGCAGTTCGGCGGCGCCGCCCCGGATGCGCTGGCCGGGATGATCCAGCTGCTGGCCTCACTGCGCGCCGAGGACGGCACCACGACCGTAGACGGGCTCGCCACGGACACCGAGTGGGACGGGCTCCAGTACCCGGAGGCCGATTTCCGCAAGGACGCGAAGGTCCTCGACGGGGTCGGGCTGATCGGCACGGGCACGGTCGCCGACCGCATCTGGGCCCGGCCCGCCGTCACCGTCATCGGCATCGACTGTCCGCCGGTGATCGGTGCGACCCCGTCGCTCCAGGCGAGCGCGCGGGCCCAGGTCAGCCTGCGGGTCCCGCCGGGCCAGGACTCCGCCGCGGCGACCGCGCTGTTGACCGCCCACCTCAAGGCCCACGCCCCGTGGGGGGCGAGGGTGACGGTGGAACAGGTCGGCCAGGGCCAGCCGTTCCGCGCGGACACCTCCAGCCCGGCGTACACGTCGATGGCGCAGGCGATGGAGGCCGCGTACCCGGGCGAGAAGATGCAGACGTCCGGCATGGGCGGCTCGATCCCGCTCTGCAACACCCTCGCCGCCCTCTACCCGGAGGCGGAGATCCTGCTGATCGGCCTGAGCGAGCCGGAGGCACAGATCCACGCGGTGAACGAGAGCGTGTCGCCCCAGGAGCTGGAGCGACTGTCGCTCGCCGAGGCCCTGTTCCTGCGGAACTACGCGGATTCCAAGCGCGCCTGACTCTCCGTCACCGATCCCGCCGTGTTCCTGCGGATCTCCTGTCCGCAGGGCTCGACCGGTCCGCCGCTGCGTCCGCGGCGGACCGGGTCCGGTTTCATAGGATCGGCCCGTGACAACGGGGACAGGGGTCGGCTGGGCGCCGCCGACGGAGGCCGAACGACTGCTGCAGGAATCCGGGGCGGGCGGAAGCACGGAGGCGGTGCTCGACACCTCTCCCGCTGTTGGCTCCGTGTGATGGTCGCCCGACTGCATGCCGACACCCCGGGCTTCACCGCCCCGCTCCCCTCGCAGTACGACCCCGTGACCGGCCGGACGTGCGTCCCCGTGCTGACGTCCGGTAGGTTGCCGCCCTGGCATCCGGAGTGGGTGTTCCGTCGGACGACGCTCGCGGAACTCGCCGGACAACAGATGGCGGCTCGGCGTGAACCTCGCGACGCCGTGCGCGCTCACCGTCGAGGCCCGCCCGAAGAACCGCAGGGCGTGGCCGCCTCCTGGCGGAGAGCGAGGGCAGTCCGTGGCGGAACATCCCTTGGCGCTGACTCCGGTTCACGCCCGGCCCCGCCAAGTCCGCCATTGCCGCACTACGCGCTGAGCGAAGCTCGCCCAGAGCGTAGATCGACGCCTGCGGGCGGGCCGTCCGCGTACGTTCGTGGCATGGATATCGTCGAAGTTCTCCCCCGGCTGCACATGTTCCGCTTCCCCATCGGCCAGGCGTACCTGTGGCGTGACGGCGCCGATCTGACTCTGATCGACGCGGGCGCCATCGACGCGGCGCCCGCGATCGAGGACGGGGTGCGCAGCCTGGGCCTGGACCCTGGCCACATCTCCCGGATCGTCGTCACCCACGGCCATTGCGACCACTACGGTGCCGCGCAGGAGCTCGCCGACCGGCACGGCGCCGAGATCCTGGCCCATCGGCTGGATGCCGCGGTGATCCGGGGCGAGGAGGAGATCGCCGATCCCGTCCTGCTCGACTGGGAACTCCCGCTGTGGGAGCACGCGCGGACCGTACCCCCCGCCCCGCCGACCCGGGTCGACCGCGAGCTGGCCGACGGCGACGAAATCGGGTTCGGCCAGGGTGCCCGGGTGGTCCACTCCCCCGGCCACACCCCCGGTTCCATCGGGATTCATCTGCCGCACCACGGTGTGCTGTTCACCGGGGACTGCGTGGCCAGGGTCGACCAGGTGATGCTGGGCGTCTTCAACATCGACCGGGCGCAGGCCGTGGACTCCTTCCGGCGGCTGGCCGCGCTGGAGCCGGCCACGGTCTGCTTCGGACACGGCGAACCGCTCACCACCGACGCCGCCGCAGCGCTGCGAGCCTCAGCCGACCGGGACTCCGGCCTCCAGGTTGAGCACGGCTGACCGCTCGCGGGCGCGCAGCGCCCAGCGCAGCCGTTCGTACCGGGTCGGGGGCAGCAGGGTGGCCGCTTCTGCCTCGGTGACGAACCGCCAGCCGCGCAGTTCGGATCCGGGCAGCAGCAGCCGCTGGGCGTCCGCGCCGGTCAGCAGGCCGCCGTCGAAGAGCAGCCGCAGGCCCCCGTAGCCGGGCGGCCGGGGTGCCTCCCAGTCGACGACGAGGAGTTTCGGTACCCGGTCGAGATGGATGCCTATCTCCTCGGCCACTTCACGGATCCCGGCCTGGGCCGGTGCCTCCCCGGACTCGACCACTCCGCCGGGGAATTCCCAGCCGGGCTTGTAGGTCGGGTCGACGAGCAGCACCCGGTCGCACTCGTCGAAGAGCAGTACGCCGGCCGCCACGGTCTCCGCGGTCGGCTCGGGTGTCTGCACGATCTCGCACGGGGTGACGGCGCCGCTGCTGACCGCCTCGGCGATGCGCTCGGCCGTCCCGTACGGGGTGAGCGCGCCGGAGTCGATGACGTGGGCGTCGCGGGCGAGCCAGCCGAGCGCCGCCCGGTAGGGCTCGATGTGCTGGTAGGCCCATTGCCGTACCCGTTCGCTGTGCTCCGGGTCCCCGGGGTACTCGACGCGGTCGGCGATCCGTTTGCGCAGGATCGTTTCCTCAGGTGAGAGCAGCACATGACGCACTTCGATGCGCCGGGAGGCCAGCCCTCCGAAGATCTCGTCGCGGTACTCCTGTCGCAGCAGAGTCATCGGCACCACCAGCACACCGGACACCTCGGCGAGCAGGGCCGCCGCGGTGTCCACGACCAGTCGCCGCCAGATCGGCAGGTCCTGGAAGTCCGTCACCTCGGCGAGCCTCTTCTGGGGCAGCAGATGCCGCAGCTCCCCGCCGATGAGTTCGGGGTCGTAGAAGGTGCTGTTCGGGATCAGATCGATCAGTTCACGCGCGGCGCTCGTCTTGCCCGCGCCGAACGCACCGTTGATCCAGACGATCACGGTTCCCCCTCTTCCGTAGCCCCCTGTGGCTTGCCCGCAACACCCTGCCGCGAAAACCCGGCTGTGGCGATGCATGTTTTCCGAACGGAACCGTCCGATGCCCGTGGACGGCGTCCGATCGCGTGCGTCCGGCCGTGCGCACGACCGTAACGGGGGCGCCGGAAGGTCGTTGGAGCGGACAGGCCGGACCGAGGACCAGGGGGTGCAGCGTGCGTCGCACAGTGCTTGAGCGATTTCCCGCGGGAGGGCCACGAGGCAGTTGGCCTGCGGAGGAGTTCGCGGCCGCGCGCCGCTGCGAGGGCGTGGCGGCCGAGGTGGTGATGGATCTGGAGCAGGACGCGTTCCTGGTGATCGTTCCGCAGCAGTCACCGGACCGGGGCCACTGAGTCCGGGACCGTGGCCGGGGCCGGGCCCCGCTCGACCGGACGGGCCGGGGAGAGCCCCGGAAGAGCTACTCGTTCTCCTCCCTGTCATCACAGTTCCATCACCAACGGAGCATGTGGCTCCCAGGTGCCGATCCGGGGCCGTTACGGTCATCCCTCCATGAACCGCACCAGGGGGGACGTATGTCTCAGAATCAGCAGCCGCCGTGGGGGCAGCCGCCCCGACCGCCCGGCACCAACCCGTACGGCACGCCCGCGCCGCCGGAGCGTCGTCCGAAGTGGGCACGGAAGCGGATCCTGATCCCGGCCGCCGCCGTCCTGTTCTTCCTCGGCGTGGGCATCGGTGGCGCGGACGATCCCGCCAGGACCGAGAAGACGGCCGACGCGAAGGCCGCACCGTCCGCTACGGTGACGGCGACAGCCACGGTGACGGCCACCCCGGCACCGTCGGCCACCAGGACGGTGACCGCGAGCCCGGAGCCGGTACCGACCGTCACGAGGACCAAGACCGTCAGGGTGACGGTCGCGCCCGCGACCGAGGACGGCGGCACGTCCGGCGGTTCCGTCTCGGGCGGGGGCGGCGGCAGTACGTACTACGCCAACTGCTCCGCCGTGCGCGCGGCCGACGCCGCACCCATCCACGCGGGAGAGCCCGGCTACGGGCGGCATCTCGACCGGGACGGGGACGGGGTCGCCTGCGAGTAGCCGCCCACCGGCGGCCGTCGCGGCCTACCCCTTGCTGGAGCCCAGGGTGAGGCCCGCGATGAAGTGGCGCTGGAGCAGGAGGAATACGACGAGCGTGGGCAGGGCGACGATCACCGAGCCGGCGGCGAGCAGGTTGTAGTCGGTGAAGAACTGGCCCCTGAGGTTGTTCAGCGCCGAGGTGATGGGGAGCTTGTCGCCGTCGGAGATGAAGACCAGCGCCCACAGGAAGTCGTTGTACATCCAGGTGAACTGGAGCGTGCCGAGCGCGGCCAGGGCCGGGCGGCACAGGGGCAGGGTGATCCGCCAGTACTGGGTCCACACGCCCGCACCGTCGACGATGGCGGCCTCCAGGATCTCCTGCGGCAGGGTGCGCATGAAGTTGGCCAGGACGAAGACGCAGAAGCCGAGCTGGAAGCCGATCTGGACGGCGACGACGGCCCAGTACGAGTCGTACATCGTCATCGAGTCGGACATCCAGTAGGGCAGCGGGATGCGGTTGAACACCACGTACAGGGGCGTCACGATCACCTGCTGCGGCAGCAGGTTGCCGGCGGTGAAGAGCATCAGCAGGACGAGCCCGCCGCGCATCTTCAGGCGCGCCAGCGCGAAGGCCACGAACGAGGCGAGGAAGAGGGTGACGAGCACTCCCGGCACTGCGATGATCATGGTGTTGACGAAGTACTTCGTCATGCCGGAGTCGGAGAACGCCTGCCGGTAGTAGTCCAGGGAGAGATGGCGCGGCAGCGAGAAGTAGCCGTGCTCCGAAGTCTCGTCGTACGGCCGCAGCGAGGCGTACACCGCGAGCAGGAGCGGCGCGAGGAAGGCGAGGGAGACCGCCATCAGGAAGGCGTGGACGCCGATCCGGCCGGGGCGGATCCGGCGCCGGGCGGCGGGAACCGGCGGTGCCGGTGGTGCGGCAGGGCGGGCGGGGGCTGCTTGGACGGTCAACGGTTCCTCTCCCCTCGGAGCTCCTGGACCAGATACGTCGCGACGAATCCCAGGGAGACGGCCAGCAGGACCACGGCGATGGCGGAGCCGAAGCCGATCCGGCTGGCCTCGCCGATGATGTTGTCGGTGACGAGCACCGAGAGCAGTTCGAGTCCGTTGCGGCCATGGTTGACGGCGTACACGATGTCGAACGCGCGCAGGGACTCGATGACGGTGATGACGCCGACGATCACATTGACCGGCCGCAGGGTGGGGAGGACGATGCGGAAGAAGGTCTGGGCCTCGCCCGCCCCGTCGATCGCCGCGGCCTCCTTCAGCGAGGGGTCGACGGCCTTCAGCCCGGCGAGATAGAGGATCATCACATAGCCGGTGTGCCGCCACGCGGCGGCAAGCAGCACCATCCAGATGTTGAGGTCCGGGTCGCCGAGCCAGTCCGTCGGCGAACCCGTGTCCCCGATGACGGCGTTGAGGGCGCCCTGGTCGCGGGAGAAGACCAGCTGGGCGATGAATCCCACCACGGCGAGAGACAGTACGACGGGCATGTACAGCGTCGACTGGTAGAAGCGGCTGAAGCGCACCCCCCGGTCGATGAGCACGGCCAGCAGCAGTCCGAACGGGGCGGCGACCAGGCCGAGGAAGGCGAGCCAGAGCAGATTGTGCCGGGCCGCGGGCCAGAACTGCGGATAGTTGGTGAAGAGGTTCCGGTAGTTCTGCGTGCCGACCCACTTGATGTCACCGATGCCGTCCCAGCCGGTGAAGGAGAGCACCACGGAGGCGAGGGTCGGTCCCCAGACGATGGCGACGTCGAGCAGGACGGGTATGCCGAGCAGCACACCGAGTACGGCGAGGTCGCGGCCGGTGAACCGCCGCGCGACCCGCCGTCCGGTGCGCCGGGCCGGGATGAACGACACGGTCGGTACTCCAGATTCGGTCGGATGCCATCGGGGTCGTCCGGGGTCAGTCGGCGGCGAAGATGGTCTTCTTCTGCCGTTCGATGTCGTTGACCAGGCCGTCCACGTCGTCGGGGTCGCTGATGAACTTCTGGATCGCCGGGATCATGACCGTGGAGGAGAAGTCCGGCCTGGTGTCCCGGTCCAGGAACTGGGAGATCTGCTTGGCTCCGGAGACCAGCTCCACGGCCTTCTTCTGGAGCGGTGAGTACGCGGAGATGTCCGCCTGGTCGCTGACCGCGATGTTGTTCGGGTCACTCTTCAGGTAGATGTCCTCGGCCTTTCCGGTGGCCAGCCACTTGAGCAGGTCCTTGGCGCTTTCCAGCGCCTTCTTGTTCTTGAGGTTCTTCGACTTCTTCGCCAGCAGGAATCCGTCGATGGGTGCCTCGACCGCGTCCTGCCCGTGCTCCGGGTCGATGACGGGGAAGGGGAAGAAGTCGATGTCGCCCTGTTCGCCCTTGGGGAACTGGGCGCCGGGGTGCGGCAGTCCGAAGACGGCCATGCCGGCCTCCTTCTTCTGGAGGCTGTTGGCGGCCTCCTGCCAGGTACGGCCGTTGGCACCCTGCTGGCAGTACGGCAGGAGCCGGCGCCAGGTGTCGAAGACCTCCCTGACCCGCTTGTCGGTCCAGGCAACTTCGCCCGCCATCAGGCTCTTGTGGAATTCGTAGCCGTTGGTCCGCATGTCGATGTAGTCGAAGGTGCCCATGGCGGGCCAGCCGTCCTTGTCGCAGAAGGCGATCGGGTCCAGCTTGTCCTTCTTCATCTGCCTGGCGAGCGCCACGTACTCGTCGAGCGTCTTCGGCGCCTGATAGCCGCGGTCGGCGAAGAGACTCCTACGGTGGAAGACGGCCCACGGATAGTAGTAGTACGGCGTGAGGTACTGCTTGCCGTCCGCTCCGGTGGACTGGGCTTTCAGCGCGGCCGAGAAGCCTTTGTAGTCCTGCCAGTTGTCGCTGACGTCGTGCAGCAGTCCTTTCTCGGCGAAGAATTGCATCCGGTTGCCGGCGAACCACATGAAGACATCGTCCGGCTTGCCCTGGAGATACCGGCTGATGTTCTCCTGAAAGGTGTTGTGGTCGACGGTGTTGACCTTCACCTTCCGACCGTCCGACTGCGCCTCGTACGCGGCGAAGGCGTCGGCGAACGCCTTCTTCGGAACCGGGTCGGAGGAATTCGACCCCAAGGTGATGGTCTTTCCGTCACCACCGGGGCCGCTCCCGCAGGCGGTGAGCAGCGCGGGCAGCGTCACGGCTCCGGCTCCAACAGCCGCACCACGCAGCAGACTTCGCCGGGACATCCGATGTCCCGCGACACTGCCCGGCACACCTGGCCTGTCGTCATCAGACTGCGTCATGCCCAACTCCTCCGGAGATGCAACCCAACACAACCGAACGTGCGATTGGATCTCACCCCCAAGTGATGGCGTCGTCAAGGGTTTTGACGAGATGTCGGGCAACCGCCGCCACTCCTCTTCCAACAGACTTCAACACGCCCTAACGTAATCGCACGCTTTGGCGTGCACATGCTGTCATCCGATCATGCACGAGTATGGAGGAACGTAACGATGCGTCATCTTCCAACCCGTACAACCCGAACCGGCCATCCTGGAGTCATCGGAGCGCTGATGGCCGGACTGTTGTGCGCCGCGGGCGCGACCGTTCCCGCCGCCGCGGACTCGCCCGCTCCCGCCCGCGCCGTGGCTCCGCAGTCCGGAAACGGCCTTGCGCTCACCCCTCCGATGGGGTTCAACAATTGGAACTCGACACACTGCCGGGCCGAGTTCGACGAGTCGATGGTCAAGGGCATCGCCGACATCTTTGTCGAGAAGGGCCTCAAGGACGCGGGCTATCAGTACGTCAATCTCGACGACTGCTGGGCGAAGCCGCAGCGCAATGCGGACGGCGAACTGGAGGCCGATCCGCAACGCTTCCCGAACGGGATCAAGGCCGTCGCGGACTATGTCCACTCCAAGGGCCTCAAAATCGGCATCTACACCAGCGCCGGCACCAAGACCTGTGACAGCGTGGGACTCCCGGGCGCCCTGGGCCACGAGTACAGCGACGCAAAGCAGTTCGCGGACTGGGGCATCGACTACCTGAAGTACGACAACTGCAACAACCTGGGCGTCGACGCGAAGAAGCGCTATACGACGATGCGGGACGCGCTCGCGGCGACCGGCCGCCCCATCGTCTACAGCATCTGCGAATGGGGCGAGAACAAGCCCTGGGAATGGGCCGGTGAGCTCGGCAACCTCTGGCGCACGACCGGCGACATCAACGACAGCTGGGGCAGCATGCTGTCGATCATGAAGCAGAACCTGCCCCTCGCCGCCGCTGCCGGGCCCGGACACTGGAACGACCCCGACATGCTGGAGGTCGGCAACGGCGGTATGACGGACACCGAGTACCGCACCCACTTCTCCATGTGGTCCATGATGGCGGCGCCGCTGCTCATCGGCTCCGATCTGCGCAGGGCGAGCGCGGAGACCTTCGAGATCCTCTCCAACCACGAGGTCATCGCCGTCGACCAGGACCCGCTCGGCAAGCAGGGCACCGTGCTCTCCTCCGCAGGCGGACGCTGGGTGGTCAGCAAGGAAATGCAGGACGGCAGCCGCGCCGTCGCCCTCTTCAACGAGACCGGTAGTGCACAGCGCATCGCGACGACGTCCGCCGAGGTGGGACTGCCGAAGGCCGACGGGTACACGATGCGCGACCTGTGGGACCACAGCACGTACAACACGGCGGGCACCGTGGCAGCGACCGTCCCGGCGCACGGCACGGTGCTGCTGCGGGTCGCCGCCGACGGCAAGTGGGCCGCGCATCCGCCCGCGGTGGAACTCGGCCTGGAATCCAGCCCGTTGATCGAGGCCGGACGCACCGCCACGCTGACCACGACGGTGACCGGACTGGGCCGCACTCCCGCCAAGAAGGTTGCGGCCCTGCTCACCGGTCCCTCGGGCTGGCGGGTGAAGGCGGTGTCGCCGACCGGTTCACCGGCCCTGCCGACCGGCCGCTCGCTGACCACGCGCTGGCAGGTCACGGCCCCCGCGGGCACCCCCACCGGTGCGTACGATCTGACGCTCGACGCCCAGTACCGCTCGCCGACCGGGGCACGGGTACGGTCCACGGTCCCGATCCGGGCCCATGTGGTGGTCGCGCCACCGGCGGGCGGCGGCTACCTGGGCGACCTGCCGCCGCTCTCCGCGGCCAATGGCTGGGGCCCGGTCGAGAAGGACACCAGCAATGGTGAGAGCGGCGCGGGCGACGGGAATCCGCTGACGATCGGCGGCACGGTCTTCGCCAAGGGCCTCGGCGTGCACGCGGACAGCGCCGTCGAGTTCTACACCGGCGGAACGTGCAACTCCGTGACGGCGCAGGTGGGGGTCGACGACGAGAGCACCAGGGGGACGGTCGCCTTCGAGGTCTGGGCCGACGGGACGAAGGCGGCGTCGACCGGCGTACTGACCAACGCGATGGCCGCCCAGTCGGTCACCGCGGATGTCAGCGGCGCGCAGGTGGTACGTCTGGTGGTCACCGACGGCGGGGACGGCGTCGATTCCGACCACGCGGACTGGGCGGACCTGCGGATCACCTGCTGACGGGGGACCGCGTGGCGGCGACGCCACGCGGTCGGCCGCCGGGCGGGTTCCGTGGCATCGCCTCCGGAACCCGCCCGGCGCGCTCCGTGTCCCGCACTCGACGGCATCGTCCGGTCCGCCCGGCCCCGGTCAGCCCCGGACCGCCGCCACGCCGCCCGGACCCACCCGCGCCGCCGCGGCGGCGGCGCCCACCAGGCCCGCGTCGGTGCCCATCACCGCCGGGGCCACCTCGATCCGCCGGATGAAGGAGAGCGTGGCGTACCGGCGCAGGGCCCGGCGCAAGGGCTCGAAGAGGATGTCGCCCGCACCGGCCACTCCCCCGCCGATCACCGCGATGTCGATCTCGACGAGCGCGGCGGTGGCGGCGATCCCGGCGGCCAGCGCCTGAGCGGCGCGCTCGAACGAGGCAAGGGCGATCGGGTCCCCCGCGCGCGCTGCGGCGGCCACGGCAGCCGCCGAGGCATCGCCGTCCGGTCCGGGCCGCCAGCCGGCCTCCAGCGCCCGGCGGGCGATGTTCGGACCGCTGGCGATGCGCTCGACACAGCCGCGCGAACCGCACGGACACGGGTCGCCGTCCAGATCCACGCTCACATGACCGATGTGCCCGGCGTTGCCCGTGGGGCCGGGGTGGAGCTTGCCGCCGAGGACGAGACCGCCGCCGACACCGGTCGACACGACCATGCAGAGCGCGTTGTCGTAGCCGCGGGCGGCGCCCAGCCAGTGCTCGGCGGCCGTCATCGCGACCCCGTCGCCGACCAGTTCGACGGGCAGTCCGCCGACCGCCTTGCCGACCCGTTCCACCAGCGGGAAGTCGCGCCAGCCGGGGACGTTGACCGGGCTGACCGTGCCGGCCGAGGCATCGACCGGGCCCGCGCTGCCGATACCGACCGCCGCCGCCCGCGCCCACAGCGGCGAGCCGGACAGTTCGGCCAGGACCTCCGTCACGGCGCCCATCACCGTCTCGGCGCTCTCGCGGGCGGGCGTCGGCCGCTGCGCCCGTACGAGAAGGGCGCCGCCGCCGTCCACCAACGCGGCGGCGATCTTGGTACCGCCGATGTCCAGCGCGGCGACGAGGTCGGTATGCATCGGTGTGGCTCCGTGAGTAGGGGGCGGGGACCTGCGGCTTCAGGAAACAGTCTGCCCAGTCTCCATTCAGCTGACAACGTTGTCCAGGGCCTATGCTCGACGGCACAGCCTCCGGTCGGCTCCACGGCACAGCCCGCGGACCCGCCGGACCGCCCGCACCCGACGACAGGACAGCGCACCGTGGCCGAGACCGCCCGTCACTCCGAGACCCGTTACGGCAACCGGCCGACCATGAAGGATGTGGCGGCCCGCGCCGGAGTGGGCCTCAAGACGGTCTCCCGCGTGGTCAACAGCGAGCCGGGGGTCACACCCGACACCGAGCGCCGGGTCCAGGAGGCCATCGAGGCGCTCGGCTTCCGGCGCAACGACAGCGCGCGCGTCCTGCGCAAGGGCCGCACCGCCTCGATCGGACTGGTCCTGGAGGACCTCGCCGACCCGTTCTACGGGCCGCTGAGCCGTGCGGTGGAGGAGGTCGCGCGGGCACACGGCGCCCTGCTGATCAACGGGTCGAGCGCCGAGGACCCGGAGCGCGAGCAGGAGCTCGTGCTCGCGCTGTGCGCGCGCCGGGTGGACGGGCTCATCGTGATTCCGGCCGGTGACGACCACCGCTATCTGGAGCCGGAGATCAAGGCGGGCGTCGCCACCGTCTTCGTGGACCGGCCGGCGGGCCGCATCGACGCCGACATGGTCCTCTCCGACAGCTTCGGCGGCGCCCGCGAGGGCGTCGCCCACCTGATCGCGCACGGCCACCGCCGGATCGGCTTCATCGGCGACCAGCCGCGCATCCACACCGCCACCGAGCGGCTGCGCGGATACCACGCGGCGATGGCGGACGCGGGGACAGAGGTCGCGGACTCCTGGGTGTCCCTCGGTTCGACCGAACCCGACCGGGTCCGGGCCGCCACCGAGCGGATGCTCGCCGGCCCCGAGCCCGTCACCGCGATCTTCACGGGCAACAACCGGGTGACGGTGACGGTGGTGCGTGTCCTCGCCGAGCAGGAACGCCGCATCGCCCTGGTCGGCTTCGACGACATCGAACTGGCCGACCTGCTCGGCATCACCGTCATCTCCCAGGACGCCGCCACCGTCGGCCGCACCGCCGCCGAGCACCTCTTCCGCCGCCTGGACGGCGCCGACCACGCCCCGGCCCGGGTGGAACTCCCCACGACGCTCATCCCGCGCGGCTCGGGCGAGCTGCCGCCCGCCTGAGCCGCGCGGCTCGCGCGTCGTCGTCGGTTACGGCGCGGTCACCGTGAGATCGGCCCGTCGCGGCGACGCGAACCCGTCCAGCTCCGCGCGCGTCAGCCCGGTCAGGCGGACGACCTCGGCGGTGTCCAGGGCGCCGCAGTCGATGCCGCGCAGAAGGTAGCCGCTGAGCGCCTTGGCGGTGGCGGGTTCGTCCATGACGTCGCCACCGGCCTTGGCCACGTACGCGGCGAGCCGTGCGGCGGCCTGTTCCAGGCCCTCGCGGTAGAAGGTGTACACGGCCGCGTACCGGGTCGGGAGATGGCCCGGGTGCATGTCCCAGCCCTGGTAGTAGGCGCGGGCCAGGGCACGGCGGGTGAGGCCGTAATGGAGCCGCCAGGCCTCGTGCACCTGAGGCGTGGGGCCGACCGGGAGGACGTTCGTGGAGCCGTCCGAGACTCGTACGCCGGTACCCGCGGCGGCGACCTGCATGACGGCCTTGGCGTGGTCGGCGGCCGGGTGGTCGCTGGCCTGGTAGGCGGCGCTGACGCCGACGCAGGCGCTGTAGTCGAAGGTGCCGTAGTGCAGGCCGGTGGCACGGCCCCGCGCCGCGTCGATCATCCGGGCGACGGCGGCGGTGCCGTCGGCGGCGAGGATGGACTGGCTGGTCTCGATCTGGATCTCGAAGCCGAGCCGCCCGGCGGGCAGCCCGTGGGCCTGCTCGAACGCTTCGAGCAGCCGGACGAAGGCGGTGACCTGCTCGGGGTATGTCACCTTGGGGAGCGTGAGGACCAGCCCCTCGGGCAGGCCGCCGGCCTTCATCAGACCGGTGAGGAAGATGTCCGTGGTGCGGATGCCGCGGTCGCGTACGGCGGCTTCCATGCACTTCATCCGGATGCCCATGTACGGGGCCGCCGTGCCGTTCCCGTACGCCTCCGAGACCAGCCGGGCGGCGCGGGCGGCGGCCTCGTCCTCCTCGGCGTCGGGGCGGGACCCGTAGCCGTCCTCGAAGTCGATGCGGAGGTCCTCGACCGGCTCGCGCTCCAGCTTGGCGCGCACCCGGTCGTGGACGGGCGAGGCGAGTTCGTCCGGGATGCCGAGGACGGCGGCGAACGAGGCCGCGTCGGGGGCGTGCTCGTCCAGGGCCTCGATGGCCCGGTCGCCCCAGGAGCGGATGGTGTCCGCGGTGAACGTGTCGCCGGGGACGTAGACCGTGTGGACCGGCTGGCGCGTCCCCGGGTCTCCCGGGTAGCGGCGCGCGAGTTCGGCGTCGACCGCGGTGAGGGAAGCGCTGATCTCCTCGCTGACCGCACCGGCGAGGCTCGTTGCCACCTTCTCCTGCTGACCCATCTCCGCACCCTCCACAGTCACGCTGTTTCCGCTTCCTGGAATCAACAATCCGTATAGTGAAGTTATAAGGCCGTCGGACCTGCGTCAATGGTCGTCGGAAAGGGTGCGGGGCCGTGTGGTGCGTGTGCACCGCACGGCCCCGGACCGTCGGACGTGTCCTGCGGTTGCGCCGCGGGTCAGCCCTTGCGGGCGTTGACCTCGTCGGTGAGCTGGGGGACGACCTGGAAGAGGTCGCCGACGACGCCGTAGTCGACGAGGTCGAAGATCGGGGCCTCGGCGTCCTTGTTGATCGCGACGATCGTCTTGGACGTCTGCATGCCGGCCCGGTGCTGGATCGCGCCCGAGATGCCCGACGCGATGTACAGCTGCGGCGAGACGGACTTGCCGGTCTGGCCGACCTGGCTGGAGTGCGGGTACCACCCCGCGTCCACCGCGGCACGCGAGGCACCGACCGCCGCACCGAGGGAGTCGGCCAGCGACTCGATGAGGTGGAAGTTCTCCGCACCGTTCACACCACGCCCGCCGGACACGACGATCGCGGCCTCGGTCAGCTCCGGACGCCCCGTCGACTCGCGCGGCGTCCGCGCGGTCACCCTCGTGCCCGTCGCCTGCGCCGAGAACGACACCTCCAGCACTTCGACCGCACCCGCGGCCGCAGCCGCCTCCACGGCAGCCGAATTCGGCTTGACCGTGATCACCGGGACACCCCGGGAGACCCGGGACCGGGTCGTGAACGACGCCGCGAACACGGCCTGCGTCGCGACCGGACCCTCCTCACCCGCCTCCAGATCCACCGCATCGGTGATGATCCCCGACCCGATACGCACCGCCAGACGCGCCGCGATCTCCTTGCCCTCCGCCGACGACGGCACCAGCACCGCCACCGGCGACACCGCCTCGCACGCCGCCTGCAACGCATCCACCTTCGGCACCACGAGATACTCACCGAACTCCGGCGCCTCCACGGTCAAAACCCTGACCGCACCATGCTCGGCCAGCACACCCGCCGTACCGGCAGCACCCGCACCCACCGCCAGCGCGACCGGCTCACCGACCCGACGCGCCAGCGTCAACAACTCCAGCGTGGGCTTACGGACCGCACCGTCCACGTGATCGACAAAGACGAGAACTTCAGCCATGGGACTTCAAACTCCTGCGAGTAGCAAAGAAGAAGGGAAGAGGAAAGGGAGCGGAACGGGACAACGGGCCGGATCAGATGAACTTCTGACCCGCGAGGAACTCCGCCAACCGGCGGCCGCCCTCACCCTCGTCCTTCACGATCGTGCCCGCACTGCGGGCCGGACGCTGCGCAGCGGAATCCACCACGGTCCACGCACCCGCCAGACCGACCTCCTCCGCCCCGATCCCCAGATCACCCAGATCCCAGGACTGCACCGGCTTCTTCTTCGCCGCCATGATCCCCTTGAACGACGGATAACGCGCCTCACCCGACTGGTCCGTCACCGACACCACCGCCGGCAACGACGCCTCCAGCTGCTCCGACGCACTGTCACCGTCACGACGGCCCCGCACCACCCCGTCCCGCACCGACACCTCGGACAGCAACGTCACCTGCGGCACACCCAGACGCTCCGCCAGCACCGCCGGCAGCACCCCCATCGTCCCGTCCGTCGACGCCATCCCCGCGATCACCAGGTCATACCCGGCCTTCTCCACCGCCTTCGCCAGCACCAGCGACGTACCCATCACATCACTGCCGTGCAGATCGTCGTCCTCGACGTGAACCGCCTTGTCCGCACCCATCGACAACGCCTTGCGCAACGCGTCCTTGGCATCCTCCGGACCCACCGTCAACACGGTGATCTCCGCATCGTCCGCCTCGTCCGCGATCTGCAACGCCTGCTCCACCGCGTACTCATCGAGCTCCGACAGCAGACCGTCCACATCCTCACGGTCCACCGTCAGGTCATCGGCGAAATGCCGGTCACCAGTGGCGTCGGGCACGTACTTCACACAGACAACGATCCTCAAGCTCACGCCGGCTCTCCTACTGCATCGTCATTTCCGGGGCTGCCTTGTTGCTCGCAGCATAGGCGCCTGATGGGGCGGATTCCGGTCGGGGCGACCGACGCCCCGACCGGAAATATTACTAGCCAGTACACCCAGTGGATCACCCATGAGCAAGCGCTTGGGGCTGTGATATGCCCAACGTACTGCGCCCAAGTGCCGCCTGGGCGCTGTCAGTCCCGCAGAGCGTTGAAACGGCCCTGGTGATAGATCAGCGGACGACCGCCTCCGGCCGGATCGCCGACCACGGCCTGCGCGATCACGATCCGGTGGTCCCCCGCCGGAACCCGGGCGACCACGCGGCAGACCAGCCACGCCAGTACGCCGTCGAGCACCGGCACTCCCTCGGGCCCACTGCGCCAATAGGTGGACGGGCCGAACCGGTCGGCGCCGCTGCGGGCGAAGGTGGCGGCCAGCTCCTGCTGGTGCTCGCCGAGTATGTGGACGCCGATGTGCTCGGCCTCGGCCATGACCGGCCAGCTGGAGGACGAGGTACCGACCCCGAAGGAGAGCAGCGGCGGCTCGGCGGCGACAGAGTTGAGGGAGGTGGCGGTGAAGCCGACCGGCCGATCGCCGGCGGCGGTGATCACGGCCACACCGGCGGCGTGCTGCCGGAAGACCGAGCGGAGAAGGTCGGGGGAAGCCTGGCGCGGGGTACCGAGCTCGGGCGAAGCCGTCATGGACATGTCCTTCTGCGGAAGAGGCGTACGGGGCCGTGGTTGCTCAGGCACCCGGACAGCGCGCACTCGCGTTGCGGGCGAGATCCACATGGACCCGGCCGTAGAGAAGGAGTTCCGGCGGCATAACGTCAGACTGACGATGCGTGGTGGATGCAGTCAAGAGTGTTCCGCAATGTGGGAGATGCGTCACGGTCCGTCACATCGCCTGCCCCAGCGCGGCGACCACGTCGACGGTACGTGGCTGCCCGACGGCCCGGCGGACGATCCGGCCGACGGCGTCGAGGACCAGAACGGTCGGCGTCCGGCTGATCCCCAGCTCCCGCACCAGAGTGAGATGCGCCTCGGCGTCGATCTCGACATGGGCCACGCCGTCCACCATGCGCGCCACCTCGACGAGCGTGCGGCGGGTCGCCCGGCAGGGCTGACAGAACGCGCTGGAGAACTGCACGAGGGTGGCCCGCTCCCCCAGTTGCGCTCCGAGCCGGGCCGCGTCCAGCGGTCCCTGATGTGTCTGCCCGTCCACCCTCGGCCTCCTGTCAGAGCTCATCGCAAGAGGTCAGCGCCACCGGCCCGCGAGACATTCCCGGAGGTTCCACGTGACGAGAATCTCGCGCCCCGAGCCCTCGGAGACTGGCCACCGCGTCGCGCATGGGGCACGATCGGCGCAATGCCGCAAACCTACGGCTGCGTAACTTCCGCCGGGAGAACCCTCCTCAGGCGCTGAAGAAGGGTCTTCCCCAGATGGCAGAACTCGTCTATCGGCCGGTCATCGGCGCCGCTCGTACGTTTTTCAAGGCGCTTGACCTGAAGATCGACACCCAGGGTTCCGAGCACATCCCGAAGACCGGTGGCGCGGTACTGGTAAGCAACCACATCAGCTATCTGGACTTCATCTTCACCGGGCTCGCGGCCCTGCCGCAAAAGCGTCTCGTCCGCTTCATGGCGAAGGAATCGGTCTTCCGGCACAAGGTCTCCGGACCGCTGATGCGCGGCATGAAGCACATCCCCGTCGACCGCAAGCAGGGCGAGGACGCGTATGCGCACGCGCTCGCCTCGCTGCGCTCCGGCGAGATCGTCGGCGTGTTTCCCGAGGCCACCATCTCGGAGTCGTTCACGCTGAAGAGCTTCAAGTCGGGCGCCGCCCGGCTGGCCCAGGAGGCCGGCGTACCTCTGATCCCGATGGCGCTGTGGGGGACGCAACGGCTGTGGACCAAGGGCCGGCCGCGCAATTTCAAGCGCAACCACGTGCCGGTGACGATCCGGGTCGGCGAGCCGGTGGAGGCACCCACCGACCAGTACGCGGGCGCGATCACCCGGCGGCTGCGGGAGCGGGTCCAGGAGCTCCTGGAGGCGGCCCAGCGCGCCTATCCCGTGCGCCCGAAGGACGCGAGCGACACCTGGTGGGTGCCCGCGCACCTCGGCGGTACGGCCCCGACCCCCGCCGAGGTGCGGGAGAAGAGCTGACGCCGCCGGTCCGCGGTCACGGCCGAAACGTCACTCCGGGGTGCGGCCGACCGGCTCAGAGCGCCGTGGGAAGGGTGCGCCACAACTGCGGGCGGTTCTCGGCGGACCGCAGGCCGCACAGGACCGCCGGATGCGGCGCCGCGTAGAGGACGGGGTAGTCCACTTCCCCGGCCTCCGGGCGGACGGGCCACGCCAGCTGCTCCTCGTCGAGCGAGAACTGCGCGTCGACGCCCGGTTTGTTGCCCCGGGGGTCCTGACGGTCCCAGCGGTCACGGCCGGGCAGCCGGACCGCGATCAGCCCGTGCACGGGCCCGGGGCCCCCGTCGTCAGCAGCGAGCCCCTGGTAGCAGAGGGCGGCCGGGATGCCCGCCGCGCGCAGCAGGGCGGCCAGGGCGTGGGATTTGGCATGGCAGATGCCGTTGCGCGTCGCGAGGACGTCGGAGGCGCGCCAGGCGACCCGCATGTCGCCGGAATCGGCGGAGTGCACGATGCTGTCGCGCACCAAGGCATAGGCGGCGGCCGCGTATGCGTATGCGTCGGTGGTGGCGCCGCGGAGCTCGGCGGCCGTCTCCCGCACCAGCGGGTGCTCGTGGTCGATGGCCTCGTCGGCGGCGAGATAGGCGGAAAGCTCCGGGACCTGCTGGATCAGCTCCATGGTCGCCGAGCGTAAGTATGCGACCGACCGGGCGTCAGTGGCTTTCCGGTCGGTCGCATATTTATTCAGTTTTGGCTACTTAGCCATTTATTTCTTCCTTCAGGGCGAGAACGAACGCGTCGACATCGTCCTCCGAGGTGTCGAAGGCACACATCCAGCGCACATCGCCGGCCGCCTCGTCCCAGAAGTAGAAGCGGAAGCGCTTCTGCAGCCGTTCGCTCACCTCGTGGGGCAGTCGGGCGAATACCGCGTTGGCCTGGACCGGGTGGAGGATCTCCACGCCGCCCACCGCGCGCACACCCTCGGCGAGCCGCTGGGCCATTGCGTTGGCATGCCGGGCGTTGCGCAGCCAGAGGTCCCCGGCGAGCAGCGCCTCCAGCTGCACGGAGACGAAGCGCATCTTCGACGCGAGCTGCATCGACAGCTTGCGCAGGTGCTTCATGGCCCGGACTGCGTCCGGGTTCAGGACGACCACGGCCTCGCCGAAGATCGCCCCGTTCTTCGTGCCGCCGAAGGACAGGACGTCGACACCGACGGTGTTGGTGAACGTACGCATCGGTACGTCCAGCGACGCCGCGGCGTTGGCTATCCGGGCCCCGTCCAGATGGACCTTCATGCCGAGTCCGTGGGCGTGGTCGCAGATGGCGCGGATCTCGTCGGGTGTGTAGACCGTGCCCAGCTCGGTGTTCTGGGTGATCGAGACGACCTGCGGCATGGCGCGGTGCTCGTCGTCCCAGCCGTACGCCTGCCGGTCGATGAGCTCGGGGGTGAGCTTGCCGTCCGGGGTGGGCACGGTGAGCAGCTTGAGGCCGCCCACCCGCTCCGGGGCGCCGCCCTCGTCCACATTGATGTGGGCGGACTCGGCGCAGATCACCGCGCCCCAGCGGTCGGTCATCGCCTGGAGGGAGACGACGTTGGCGCCGGTTCCGTTGAACACCGGGAAGGCTTCGGCGGTGGGGCCGAAGTGACTGTGCATGACGCGCTGGAGGTGCTCGGTGTACTCGTCCTCCCCGTAGGCGATCTGGTGACCGCCGTTGGCGAGGGCGAGGGCAGCGAGGATCTCCGGGTGCGTGCCCGCGTAGTTGTCGCTGGCGAAACCGCGGATCCGCGGGTCGTGGTGGCGCCGCGCGTCGGTCCTTACGGTTGTGGGGTCAGCCACAGGCGCTTTCCGTTCACTTCCGGGGCGGGCCGGTCCCAGACGCCGGCGATGGCATCGGCCAGCTCCTTGACGTCGGTGAAGCCCGCGAACTTCGCATTCGGGCGCTCGGCGCGCATCGCGTCGTGCACCAGTGCCTTGATGATCAGGATCGCAGCCGCGGTCCTCGGCCCTTCGTCGCCCCCCGCCTTGCGGAACGCGTCCGCGAGCGCGAGCGTCCAGGCCTCGGCCGCCGCCTTCGACGCGGCATAGGCCGCGTTTCCCGCAGTGGGCTTACTCGCCCCGGCCGCGCTGATCAGCACATAGCGACCCCGGTCGCTGCGCTGGAGACCCTCCTGGAAGGCCAGCGAGGTGTGCTGGACCGTACGGATCAGCAGCTTCTCCAGCAGGTTCCAGTCGGCGAGGTCGGTCTCGGCGAAGCTCGCGCTGCCGCGCCAGCCGCCGACGAGGTGGACCAGGCCGTCGATCCGGCCGAATTCCTTCTCGGTCTTGGCCGCCCATTCGCGGGTGGCACCGAGGTCCAGGAGATCGACCGTGTCACCGGTGACGGTGGCGCCGCCGTGGCCGTAGCGCGCGGCGTCGACCGCCTCGGCCAGGCGGGTGGCGTCCGCGTCGGAGCCGACGACGGTCGCACCGGCCTCGGCGAGCCTCAGCAGTGCGGCCCGGCCGGCCGGGCCCGCGGCCCCGGCGACCGCGATCACGGCACCTTCGAGAGCGCCGCTCCCGTTGCCCCTGCCGTTTCCGTTCATGGCCACCGCCTCCTCAGACCCGGCGCTCACGCGGCTGCCCGCTCGGCATCCGCGGCGGTGATCCCCTTGGTCGAGGCGATCACGTTCTTCAGTTTCTTGGAGAGCGCCTCATAGAACATGCTCAGGGGAAACTCGTCCGGAAGCACATCGTCGACGAGCTTACGCGGCGGCTGCGACAGGTCCAGGGCGTCGGGTCCCTTGGCCCAGCGGGAGCCGGGGTGCGGGGCGAGGTAGGTCGAGACCAGGTCGTACGCGGCGAACCAGTGGACGAGCTTGGGGCGGTCGATGCCGTCGCGGTAGAGCTTCTCGATCTCGGCGCACAGCTGGTTGGTGATCTGCGGGGCCCGGTCCCAGTCGATCTTCAGGGTGTTGTCGGTCCAGCGGACCACGTCGTGCTTGTGGAGGTACGCGAAGAGCAGCTGGCCGCCGAGGCCGTCGTAGTTCCGGACGCGCTCGCCGGTGACGGGGAAGCGGAACATCCGGTCGAACAGCACGGCGTACTGCACGTCACGGCCCTGGGCGAAGCCGTCGGCCTCCAGCTTCACGGCCTCCTTGAAGGCGGTGAGGTCGCAGCGGAGCTCTTCGAGGCCGTACATCCAGAACGGCTGGCGCTGCTTGATCATGAAGGGGTCGAAGGGAAGGTCGCCGTGGCTGTGCGTCCGGTCGTGGACCATGTCCCAGAGCACGAAGGCCTGCTCGCAGCGCTGCTGGTCGGCGACCATCTCCCGGATGTCGTCGGGCAGCTCGACGCCGAGCAGTTCGACCGACGCCTCGGTGACCCGGCGGAAGCGGGCCGCCTCGCGGTCGCAGAAGATGCCGCCCCAGCTGAAGCGCTCGGGGGCCTCGCGCACGGCGATGGTCTCCGGGAAGAGCACGGCGGAGTTGGTGTCGTAGCCCGAGGTGAAGTCCTCGAAGGTGATGCCGCAGAACAGCGGGTTGTCGTAGCGGGTCGCTTCGAGCTCGGCCAGCCACTCGGGCCAGACCATCCGCAGCACGACCGCTTCGAGGTTGCGGTCAGGGTTGCCGTTCTGCGTGTACATCGCGAAGACGACCAAGTGCTGGAGCCCGTCGGTGCGGTCCTTGGCCGGCTGGAAGGCGAGCAGCGAGTCGAGGAAGTCCGGCACGCCGAAACCGTCCGTGGCCCAGCGACGCAGGTCCGTGGCGAGGGCACGGTGGTACACGGCGTCGTGCGGGAGCAGCGGGGAGAGCTCCTCGACCGCGGCGATCACGCGGTCGAGCGTCGACCGGGCGGCCTCCGGGGACGGCGCACCCTCGGCCTCGAAGTCGATGGAACCGTCCTTCGACTGCCAGGGGCGGATCTCCTCCACGGCATTCTTGAGCGCGGGCCAGGCGGGATGATCGACCACCCGCTGATCCGTAGCTATGCCGCCTGCGGCGGCTTCCTGCACAAGAATTTCCGTCATAACACTTCCTCCACGGGAGAACCTCGCGTCAAGCAACCGTATCCATGTGCGGTTCCTTAAGACAAGTGGGCCTCAGGAAATTATCCTGTCGACCCCCCGTGGTCACCGCGATTCCTCCTGTGAGGAACGTCTCCGGAAGCCGCTTCCGTCGGCTGGGCGCCCGCCGCGGGTGTCCGCCCACCTCTCCGCTCCGGAGGCCGTTAGGCTGCCGGATTGCCGTGATGCCGCAGTGCCTCGTGGGTAGGAGCCGCACACGGAAGACGCCGTCGACGGAAGCGGGTTGCCTTGTCTTTTCTCACCATCGGACATCGCGGAGTGATGGGTGTCGAGCCGGAGAACACCCTGCGCTCGTTCGTCCACGCCGAACGGGCCGGAATGGACGCGATCGAGCTGGACCTTCATCTGAGCAAGGACGGCGCGCTGGCCGTCATGCACGACGCCGATGTGGACCGTACGACGGACGGCAAGGGGCCGATCAGTGAGAAGGCCCTGTCCGAACTGCGTGAACTCGATGCCGGACAGGGCGAGCGGGTACCGGTCTTCGAGGAGGTGCTCGACGCCGTGCGGTCCCCCGTCCAGGCCGAGATCAAGGACGCGGCGGCGGCCCGCGCGCTGGCCGAGGTGATGCTGCGACGCGATCTCACCGACCGGGTCGAGGTGTCCTCGTTCCACGACGAGGCGGTGGCCGAGATCGCCCGGCTGGTGCCGGGAGTACGGACCGTGCTCATCGCGAGCCGTTGGCAGGGCGATGTGGTGGACCGGGCGAAGGCAGTGGGTGCGGCGACGCTGGCACTGAACATCCGCCGTCTCACCCTGGAGGTGACCGAGCAGGCGCACGCCGAGGGGCTGAAGGTCATCGGCTGGGTGGTGAACACCCAGGATCATCTGCGGCTGGCACGCGCCCTGCGGCTGGACGGCGCGACCACCGACTACCCGGAGATCCGCCGCGCCGGCCGCTTCACCGCCTGATCAAGAGCCCTGGAACTGCCGGGTGGGTCAGACCAGGTCCTTGACCAGCAGTTCGAAGGCGAGATCGTCGCGCTGCGGAACGCCGAAGCGCTCGTCGCCGTACGGGAACGGGCTGAGCTTTCCCGTACGGCGGTAGCCGCGCCGCTCGTACCAGGCGATCAGCTCCTCGCGCACCGAGATCACGGTCATGTGCATCTCGCTCACCCCCCAGCTCTCCCGGACGGTGCGCTCGGCCTCGGCGATGATCACCTTGCCGAGGCCCGCACCCTGCAGTTCGGGACGGACCGCGAACATCCCGAAGTAGGCGGCGTCGCCGCGGTGTTCGAGCTGGCAGCAGGCGATGGGCGCACCGTCGCGCTCCACCACGAGCAACCGGCTGCCGGGCGCTCGAAGAACCTGTCGCACACCGTCCAGGTCCGTCCGCTGCCCCTGCAGGAGGTCCGCCTCGGTGGTCCATCCGGCCCGGCTGGAGTCCCCGCGGTACGCCGACTCGATCAGCGCCACCAGTGCGGGCACATCGGCGTCGGCCGCGTCGCGGAAGGTCAGCTGTCCCAGGTCCTGGGCGGGGGCTATGTCCATGGCGGTGGCTCTCCGATTCTCTGCTGCGGACCGTGCCGGAGCAGCGTAACCCGGGTGTCCCGAACTAGATTCGGATTCATGGTTCATGTGCTGAGCAGCCGGATCCTGTTGCGCCCGGCCGATCCCGAGCAATCGCGGATCTTCTACGGGGAGTCCCTCGGGCTGCCCGTCTACCGCGAGTTCGGCACCGGCCCCGAGCGGGGCACGGTCTACTTCCTCGGCGGGGGCTTCCTGGAGGTGTCCGGACGCGCCGCCGAGCCGCCGGTGCCCGGTCTCGAACTGTGGATGCAGGTCGCGGACGTGCGGGCGGCGCACGAAGAGCTGTCGGCCCGCGGCGTCGAGGTGCTGCGGGAGCCGGTGCGCGAGCCGTGGGGGCTGGTCGAGATGTGGATCCGCGATCCGGACGGACACCGGATCGTGATGGTGGAAGTACCGGCGGATCATCCGCTGCGATATCGCCCCTAGGCCACCCCTAGGCCCCCCTAGGCCCGGTGGGCGGCGACGCCGTCAGTGCGGGGCGCGGCTTCGCTCCGCGCAGTGGACGAGCACGGGCAGGGCCTTCTCCAGGCCGCCGTCGTGGTCGGCGAACGGGAGGCGCACGTGGTGGCGGAAGCCGTCCACGGCGGAGAAGGCCGGGCCGGGGACGATCAGTACGCCTGCGCGGCGGGCCAGCTGGGCGGTGGCCTCGGCGTCGGCGCCCGGCATCTCCACCCAGAGGGCGGAGCCCCCGTCGGGCCGTTCCCATCGCCAGCCGGTGTTCCGGTCGCGCAGGAGCCGTTCGGTCTCCGCCAGCCGTTCACGCAGCCGGGAGCGGCGCCTGGTCCGGGCCTCGGGCAGTTGCCGGAGCAGTTTCACGGCCAGCATCTGGTCCACCACCGGGCATGACAGGTCGACGGACTTCTTGATGTCGGCCAGGCGGCGGATGACCGTGGTGGAGGCGCGGATCCAGCCCAGCCGGAGGCCGCCCCAGAAGAGCTTGGAGAGGGTGCCGACGGTGGCCGTGGCGGCGGGCGGCAGCAGGCCGGCCAGGGAGACCGGCGCGGCGTCGTGGTGCAGTGACAGTTCGGCGTAGGCGTTGTCCTCCACCGTGTACAGGCCCTGTTCGGCCAGTACGGCGGCCCAGGCACGGCGGGTGGGCTCGTCCATGCCACGGCCGGTGGGGTTGTGGAGGGAAGGCTGCAGATAGACGAGGCGCGGCCGGACGTGGCCGGCCAGCCGGGCCAGTGCGCGGGCGCCGTGGGCCCCGTCCGCGGGCAGCGGGACCAGCCGGGCGCCGCGGGCGCGCAGCGCTTCGAGGGCGCCTCGGTAGGTCGGGTCCTCCACGATCACCGTGTCACCGGGCTCGACCAGGCCCTGGGTGATCAGCCAGACGGCCTGCTGGGATCCGGCGGTCACCAGGATCTGTTCCGGAGCGGTAGGCAGGCCCGCCGACCGGTGGTACTCGGCGATGCCCTCGCGCAGCTCGGGCAGCCCGTACGGGAGGTAGCCGTCGCCGGTCAGCGCGGCGGTGAGGTCGCCGGCGGACAGGTCGCCGACCGCCGCCGCGACCGCGGGCAGGCCGTCCAGCGCGCCGCTGGACAGGTCGATGCCGCCGTCCCTGGTCCCGAAGCTGGCCAGCCGTCCCTCGGTCGCGGGCTCGCCCATCGCACCCGAACCCCGCAACCGGGAGCCGCTGCCCTGCCGGCTCTCCAGCCACCCCTCGGCCTCCAACAGGCCGTACGCGGCAGTCACCGTACTGCGGCTGACCCCCAGCGCCGTCGCCAGGGCGCGCTGTGAGGGCAGCACCGTGCCCGGTGCCACGTCCCCGCGCTGCGCCAGCTCGCGCAGCGCCTGAGCCAGCAGTTGCGGCATCACGCCCGTGCCGTCCTTGGACCACCCGGTCAGCAGGCGGGACAGCCGGGTGGGAGGAATCCGGTCCATGCCCCCCATCATCGCCCGCCGCAGGCCAATTGCCGTCAAGTGGTCTTTGCCGCCCTCCGACGGCTCACACATGATCGGGAGAACGCCGTTGCAAAGGAGCAGGAACATGGCGACCGTGGTGCTCGTCGGAACACTGGACACCAAGGGGGCGGAGTACGCGTGGCTCTCGGCGCGGCTCCGTGAATCGGGATGCGACGTGGTGCTCGTCGATGCCGGGGTGATGCCGTCGCCCGTGGGCACTCCCACGGGCGACATCGACGCCGCCGCCGTGGCGCGCCGCGCCGGGCACGGCCTGGAGGCACTGCGCGCCGCCGGGGACCGCGGTGCGGCGGTGACCGCCATGGCCGAGGGTGTCGAACGGATCGTCGGTGATCTGCACCGCGAGGGACAGCTGCACGCGGTGCTGGCCGTGGCCGGGAGCGGAGGGTCGTTCATCGCCGCGCGTGCCATGCAGGCGCTGCCCA
Organism: Streptomyces sp. NBC_01363; assembly: GCF_026340595.1. Taxonomy (GTDB): domain Bacteria; phylum Actinomycetota; class Actinomycetes; order Streptomycetales; family Streptomycetaceae; genus Streptomyces. The sequence goes on along the minus strand of NZ_JAPEPF010000001.1, from coordinate 5,071,570 downwards.
TCGGCGTTCCGAAGGTGCTGGTGTCCACCATGGCCAGCGGGGACGTGTCGCCGTACGTGGGCAGCAGCGACATCACCATGATGTACAGCGTGGTCGACGTGGCGGGCATCAATTCCGTCTCGTCGCAGATCCTGGGCAACGCGGCCGCCGCGGCGGCCGGCATGGCCATCCACCACGAGCGGGACCTGAAGCGGTCGGAGCCCCAGGGGCGTCCGCTGATCGGCGCCAGCATGTTCGGCGTCACCACTGCCGCGGTCGACGCCGCCCGGCAGCGGCTGGACGAGCTCGGCTACGAGGTCCTGGTCTTCCACGCCACCGGTGCGGGCGGCCGGGCACTGGAGAAGCTCGCCGCGGGCGGGTTCCTCGCCGGTGTCCTGGACCTGACCACCACCGAGCTCGCGGACGATCTGGTCGGCGGCGTGCTGAGCGCCGGCCCCGACCGGCTCACCGCGGCAGGCCGGGCGGGCCTGCCACAGGTGGTCGCGCCCGGCGCGCTGGACATGGTCAACTTCGGCGCCGCCGACACCGTTCCGGAACGCTTCGCCGAACGCCATCTCCTCGTGCACAACCCCACCGTCACGCTGATGCGCACCACGGCCGACGAGATGGCCGAACTCGGCGCCTCCATGGGGCAGAAGCTGGCCTCGGCGGACGGCCCGACGGCGGTCCTCTGGCCGCTGGGCGGCGTCTCCGCCGTGGACGCACCGGGCGGCCCCTTCCACGACCCGGAGGCCGACGCGGCCGGTCTGGCGTCCCTGCGCACGGCCCTGCGGGGCAGCGCCGTCGATCTGCGTGAGATCGGCGCCCACCTCAACGACCCGTCGTTCGCCGTCGCCGCCGCCGACCACCTCCACCAACTGATCACCGCCCGGGGCCGTTCGCACCCGACCGTCTGAGCCCCGAGCGTCCGAGCAGCGAGAACACACCGACCGAACAAGGAGCCCATCCGTGAACCGCAAGCAAGCCCTGGCCCGCCTGACCGAGCAGGTCCGGGCCGGCCAGGCCGTCATCGGCGCAGGCGCAGGCACCGGCCTGTCCGCCAAGTGTGCGGAGGCCGGCGGCGTCGATCTGCTGATCATCTACAACTCCGGCCGGTACCGGATGGCCGGCCGGGGTTCGCTGGCGGGTCTGCTGCCCTACGGCGACGCCAACGCCATCGTGCTCGACATGGCGGGCGAGGTCCTGCCGGTGGTGCGGGACGTCCCCGTGCTCGCCGGGGTGTGCGGCACCGACCCGTTCCGGATCATGGGCAACTTCCTCGACCAGCTGAAGGCCGTCGGCTTCACCGGCGTACAGAACTTCCCCACCGTCGGTCTGTACGACGGCAAGTTCCGCGAGAACCTCGAAGAGACCGGCATGGGCTTCGGCCTGGAGATCGACATGATCCGCCAGGCCCACGAACGCGATCTGCTCACCGCGCCCTATGTGTTCGACCCTGAGCAGGCCGCCGAAATGGCGCGGGTGGGTGCCGATGTGCTCGTCCCGCACGTGGGGCTGACCACCAAGGGGTCCATCGGCGCCTCGACCGCACTCACCCTCGATCAGGCCGCCGCCGCCGTGCAGGACATGCACGACGCGGCCAAGCGCGTCAATCCCGAGATCATCGTGCTCTGCCACGGCGGGCCGATAGCCGAACCCGAGGACGCCCGTTACGTCCTGGACCACACCTCCGGGATCGCCGGTTTCTTCGGCGCCTCGTCCATGGAACGGCTGCCCACTGAGCGCGCCATCACCGAGCAGGCACGCGCCTTCAAGTCCCTCACGCTCGGCTGACGAGGGGGCGGAAGCACAGCGCGCGGCGGGAACACTCCCTCCGCGCGCTCCCCTTGTACCTCAGTGCGCCGCGTACGACGGTCCCTGTCCGGGCATCGATCTGGAGCGTGCGGCAATTGGGGGAGGTGCGCTGTGCACGGACCGGCGATGTCTGGCTGGCTGCTGATGGCGTTGTGCGCGACGACGGGTGCGTACTGCCTGCTGCGCACCCGCGGCAAATCCGGGGAGGGACGCAGGACGGCGCGCGCGGAGGCGCTGATGGGTTTCGGCATGGCCGCCATGGCGTTGCCGGCGGCCGTCATGACACCCCCCGCGTGGGCGTGGGTGGTGTACGCGGCGCTGTTCGGCGCGGCTTCGCTGCGGGCGCTGTGGTTCTCCCGGCGCAGCAGGCACCATCTGCACCACCTGGTCGGGTCCTCGGCGATGGTCTACATGGCCCTGACGATGGCACCGGGCGGTGGCTCGGCGCACGGCGGGCACATGGGCCACGGGGTCGCGGCGACGGCCGGGGGCGTACCCCTGCTGACCGGGCTGCTGCTGGCCTACTACGCGGTGTACGTGCTGCGCTCGGGGGCCCGATTGATACCGGTGGCCGCCACCACCACGGCGGGCGGGGGCGGCGGCCCTGCCGACAGCGCCTGGGCGACGCGGCCCGAGCTGGCGCTCGCCTGCCGGCTGACAATGGGCATGGCCATGTTCGCGATGCTGCTCACCCTGTGAGACAGCCGGCCGGGCAAACCGTGGTGTGCGTCACTTGCCGTGCACAGCCATACCCGTGGGTACCGCGCCGCTCATAGGCTGACGCCATGTTGGTCTCCCTCGCACTGCTGCTGCTCGGTGCACTGGCCGCCGTCCTGACCCCGCGGCTGATGGCCAGGGCGCGGTGGCCGGAGCGCGAGCCCGTGGTGGCGCTGTGGGTGTGGCAGTGCGTGGTGGCCGGGGTGTTGCTCTCCTTCGCGCTCTCCATGACGTTCAGCGCGGCCGCTGCCTGGCAGGCGGTGCGCGGGCATGTGTTCGCACCGGCTCCGCATGCCGTGGTGGAGGCGTACGCGCTGGGCGGGCACGGACGGTGGTCGGCCGCCATGGCCGTGCTGCTGGCGCTCGGCGGGGTCTGGTCGGCGGTGATGCTGACCCGGGAGATCCACCGGGCCCAGGTCCGTCGTAGGCGACGGCGTGCCGAGTTGCTGGTGCGTGCCCCGCTGATGCCCGGCGAGGAGCCCGGCAGCGGTCGTCTCGTCGTGCTGGAGGGAGAGCGTCCGGATGCCTGGTGGCTGCCGGGTGCCGCGCCTCAACTGGTCATCACCACCACGGCAGTCAGGCGTCTGAAAGGCCGTCAGTTGGATGCGGTGCTGGCCCATGAGCAGGGGCACGCGAACGCGCGGCACGACTGGCTGTTGCATTGTTCCGGCGCGCTCGCGACCGGCTTTCCGCAGGTGCCGGTGTTCGCGGCCTTCCGCGACGAGATGCACCGGCTGGTCGAACTGGCCGCGGACGATGTGGCCTCGAAGCGTTTCGGACGGCTGACGATCGCCCTGGCCCTGGTGGAACTCAACGAGGACCGGGGCGTGTTCGGCCCCTGCCCGGCGCCGGACGCACAGCTGCCGCTGCGGGTGAACCGGCTGCTGACCCCGGCGGATCGGCTCACCGCGGGCCGTCGGCTCCGGCTGACCGCGGCTGCCGCGCTGGTGCCGGTGGTTCCGCTTCTGGTGGCCTTCGTCCCGGGACTCAGTGCACTGCGATAGCCAGTACCCCCTGCCTTCCGCGAAGATCGCCCCATGCCGTCCCCGCAGCTCTCGCCGCCGGCCCGTCCCCGTTCCCGTGTCACGCCTTTCGGAACGGGTGCGGTCTGCGCGCTTCTCGCACTGATCGTGCTGGTCCTCGTCGCCGTGCGCTGGTCACCGCTGATGACTCTGGACCGTTCCGTCGCGGACGCCCTGCACCGCAGGGCGGTGGCCGAGCCCGGCCTCGTTCACGCCAACCGGATCCTGACCGACTGGGCATGGGATCCGTGGACCATGCGCGCCCTGATCGCGGTGGCCGTGGTGGTGCTGTGGTGGCGCGGGGCACGGCTGCTCGCGATGTGGGTGGCGGCGACGTGCGTGCTGGGCACGCTGGTGCAGCAGGGGCTGAAGTCCGCGGTCGGCCGGGCACGGCCGAGGTGGCCCGACCCGGTGGACTCCGCGCATTACGCGGCGTTCCCCTCCGGTCACGCGATGACGGCAATGGTGAGCTGCGGTCTGCTGCTCTGGCTGCTGCGCCGGTACGGCGCCGGGCCCCGGCTGTGGCGGACGGCGCTGGTCGTGGCGTGCGTCTCGGTCGTCGGGGTGGGCCTGACCCGGCTCTACCTGGGTGTGCACTGGTTGAGCGACGTACTGGGCGGCTGGCTGCTGGGGGCGGCCCTGGTCGGCTTCTCGATCGCCGGATTCGCCCGGTACGAGCGGCGCGGCGGGCCACGCCCGCCCCGCGGTTCCTGAACCCGCCCCATTCCCCCTGGAGAGAACCGGTCGGCCTTGTCGCGCCGCCCCCGCACCGGGGAGGATGTCAGCCATGCAGATCAAGGGTGTGCTCTTCGACTTCTCCGGGACTCTCTTCCGTATCGAATCGGTCCGGTCCTGGTTGCACGCGGTCCTCGCCGAGCGGGGGGTAACGGTGGGCGAGGCCGAATTCGAGCGGTACGCGAGCGAACTGGAGGCCGCCGGGGCGCTGCCGGGCGGCCCGCTTCCCCAGCACGTCCCCGCCCGGCTCGCCGCCGCGTGGGCCACCCGTGACGAGAGCGCGGAACTGCACCGGGAGGCCTACACCGGACTGGCCCGGCAGGTGGACCTGCCGGGTCCCGGACTGTACGACGCGCTGTACGAGCGACACCGGTCACCCGCCGCCTGGCAGCCGTACCCGGACGCGGCGGAGGTGCTCGGCGCGCTGCACGACAGCGGCGTCCGGATCGGCGTGGTCAGCAACATCGGCTGGGACCTGCGGCCGGTCTTCCGGGCGCACGGCCTGGACGCCCTGGTCGACGCCTACGTCCTGTCGTACGAGCACGGCGTCCAGAAGCCGGACTCACGTCTCTTCCACACGGCCTGCACATTTCTCGGGCTGGATCCGGCGGATGTGGTGATGGTCGGCGACGACCGGCACGCGGACGGCGGGGCCGCGGCACTGGGCTGTGACGTGCGGTTCGTGCACCATCTGCCGGTGTCGGAGCGGCCCGACGGGCTGCGGACGCTCGGACTGGTGCCGGGCGTTGCCTGACAGACATGTGAGAGATGTCCCTGACGCCCAATGGGTCTGATTGTCACATCGGGGCCTTAGCCTGTATCCATGTCCCGTTCTCCGCGCTCCTCCGATTCCACGCGCACCGCCGCCGCGGTGAACGAAGAGATCCGCGACCTGTGGCAGCGCTCGGGCGGCTGCCTGTCCCCGGAGGACGAGGAGCAGTACCAGCGGCTGCTGGTGGAGTGGGCCGCGGCGACGGGCGGCAGCGCCAGGTCCGCCGCCTGACCCGGCTCCCCTCCGCCGGTTCTGTTCCTCGGGCCCCCGCACTCCGGTCGCGCTGCGACGGCCCGAGCACGCCGGGTGAGACGCGCCGCAGGTGTCCCGCAGGGCGGGGGAACCGCCCTGCGGGACACCTGCGGCGCTCGGTGGCGCCGGCCGTTGCCGGCCGGGTGGAGGATCCGGCCGGTCAGCGGTCGAAGTAATCCGGCTGCGTCTGCACATTGAGCTCGTCCAGCCGCACCCGCTTCGCCGGGTCGGTCCGCCGGTCGTCGAGCTTCAGGACGTCGAAGCCCTTGGCGATGTCGTTGGAGTAGATGTAGCCGTTGTAGTAGTACGCCGACCAGGGGCCGGCCGTGGTGACGGCGTCGGTGCTGACCGGGCCGCGCTCGAAGTATCCGATCTCCTTCGGCTTCGACGAGTCGGTGAAGTCCCACACCGACACCCCGCCCTGGTACCAGGCCTGGACCATCAGGTCGCGGCCCTTGACCGGGATGATCGAACCGTTGTGGGCGACGCAGACCTCGGTGTCGGCCTGCGGGCGGTCGATCTTGAAGTAGCTGCGGAAGACCAGCTTGCGGTGGTCGCCCCGGCCGACGATGTCGTAGATGCCGTTGGCACCGCGCTTCGGGCCGATCTCCTCGTTGCAGGTGGCCGCGCCACCGCCACCGAGCTCATCGGTGAAGACGACCTTGTCCGTCGTCTGGTTGAACGTCGCCGAGTGCCAGAACGCGAAGTTCACATTGTCCTGCACCCGGTCGATGATCTTCGGGTTCTCCGGGTCCTTGATGGAGAACAGCAGGCCGTCACCCATGCAGGCACCGGCGGCCAGGTCCTTCGAGGGCAGCACGGTGATGTCGTGGCACCCGGTGGTCTTGGAGACGCCGGGGTTGTCCGGAGCACCCGGGTTGCCGCCGTCCGGGAAGAGCACCGGGAAGTTCACGACAGCGGCCTTCTCGGGCGCGTTGCGCGGCACCTTGATGACGGAGATGCCGTCGTGCGGCGGCTGGCAGTCGGGGAACGTCGCGCTCGGCGAGTACGAGGAGACGTACACGTACACGTTCTTGCGCTCGGGGACCAGTGTGTGGGTGTGCGATCCGCACGCGGTCTCGACGGCGGCGACGTACTTCGGGTTGCGCTTGTCGCTGATGTCGAAGACCTTCATGCCCTCCCAGGAGGACTTCTCCGTGGCGGGCTGGGTGGTGCTGGTGCAGGAGTTGTCGCTGCGCGAGGAGTCGGTGGACAGGAAGAGCAGGTTGCCCGAGACCGAGATGTCGTTCTGCGAGCCGGGGCAGAGGACCTGTGCGACCGTCTTCGGGGACCTGGGGTTGCTGATGTCGAAGATCCGGAAGCCGTCGTAGTTTCCGGCGAAGGCGTACTTCCCCTGGAAGGCCAGGTCCGTGTTGGTGCCCTTGAGCGCGTCCTTCGGAACGTTGGCCAGGTGGGTGATGTTGCCGCTGTGGACGATCTCGTCCACCCCGGGTACTTCGCCGCTGTTGATGGCGGCCGTGGCTTCGGCCTGCTGGGCGGCGGAGACATCGGTTCGGGCCGCGCCCGTGTCACCGGGGTCGGGCGTCGCGGTCGCGGGTCCGGCCATCAGCAGAGTGGCCAGCAGGCCGGCGGCGGCCGCCGCCACACCCAGGTGTCTGCGCCGCACCGGGCTCGTGTGCAACGAAATCACTGCGTCCTCCCATGTATCCGAACGTAGTTGAACGGTTCACGGTCCTCGGCAGTATCGTCCTTCCCATGGTGATCCCAACAGATGGCAACAGAGACGTAATGAAAGTGTCCGACCACTGCCGTGCGGAAGTGTGCTAAGGGCTGTCCCGTGATCCACCAGGGATTGCGGGACAGCCCTTAGCACGGTCGGCAGCCACCCATATGGCCATGGAGGTCCACTTGTTGATCCGCCGTCAGACCATGTGTGTACGCAAATCCGTTCTCGTCGCGGCAGCCGTGTGCGCCGCCCTCACCCTCTCCGCGTGCGATGCGGGAGACGGCGGAAGCCGTACGAAGGCGCAGACCGGCGGGGGCCCTTCGGTGGTGGCGCCCGGAAAGCCTGGCGAGCCCGCACGGACTCTTTCCGCCGAGGAGGCCGCGAAGGCCGCCGGGGACGGCACCCCCAACTCGGCCGACTACCGCTATGCGCAGATGATGATCCAACACCACGCCCAGGCCCTTGAGTTGACCGCGCTCGTCCCGTCCCGCTCCGGATCCTCCTCGGTCAAGCGGCTCGCCGAGCGCATCACCGCAAGCCAGAAGCCGGAGATCGGCGCCATGGAAGGGTGGCTCGTGCACAACGACGGTGAGGGGCGCACATCCGCCCACGATCACTCGGCGATGCCCGGGATGGCGACCCCCGCACAGCTGAAGCGGTTGCGCGAGGCGGACGGCGCGGCCTTCGACAAGCTCTTCCTGAAGTTGATGATCACCCACCACCAGGGTGCGATCACGATGGCGACCGAGGTGCTCGCGGAGGGAAACAACGTGCAGATCGAGGAGATGGCCGGGGACGTCGTCGCCCAGCAGACGGTGGAGATCAACAGAATGCGCACGATGTCGTCCTGACGAGGCTCCGGGCGCGCCTCTCCCCCGTTCCGCCCACTGGTGCCATGCTGGAGAGATCCTCCGGGAAGAGGTGCGCCGTGCTCCGTGTCGCCGTTGTCGGCTCCGGTCCCAGCGGGGTCTACACCGCCCAGGCCCTGATCGCGCAGGACCGGGTCCCCGACGTCCGGGTCCATGTGCTGGACCGGCTTCCCTGCCCGTACGGCCTGGTGCGGTACGGCGTCGCCCCGGACCACGAGAAGATCAAGTCGCTGCAGAACAGCCTGCGGACCGTTCTGGAACACGAGCGGATCACCTTCCTCGGGAATGTCGAGGTGGGCGGCGACGGGATTCCGCCCGAGCGGCTCGGCGAGCTCTACGACGCGGTGGTCTACTGCGTCGGGGCCGCGACCGACCGCGCTCTCGCCGTCCCCGGCGAGGATCTGCCCGGCAGCTGCTCCGCCACCGAGTTCGTCTCCTGGTACAGCGCGCACCCCGACGCGGCCGCCGACGGCTTCGCGCTCCGGGCCCGTTCGGTCGTGGTGATCGGGGTCGGCAACGTGGCGGTGGACGTGGCGCGGATCCTCTCGCGGGGCGCGCGGGAGCTGCGCCCCACCGATGTGCCGCACGGTGCGCTCGGGGCGCTGGCCGGCAGCCGGGTGCGCGAGGTCCACATGGCGGGCAGACGCGGGCCGTCACAGGCCAGGTTCACCACCAAGGAGCTGCGCGAGCTGGGCGCTCTGCCCCGGGTCCGGGTCGTGGTGGACGAAGCCGAGCTCGCCCGAGATCCGGCGTACGCCGATCCGTCCCCCCGGACCCCTGCCCTGTCCTCGCCTCCGAACGCGCCGTCCCCGACGGCGGCGGCACGGCGCAATGTGGAGGTCCTGCGCGGCTGGGCCGCGGCCGACCCCGGAGGGGCGGGCACCGGCGGGTATCCGGTGCGCACCATCCACCTGCGGTTCTTTCTGCGTCCCGTCGAGCTGCTGGAGCGGGACGGCCGGGTGGCCGGGGTGCGGTTCGCCCGTACCGTGCCGGACGGCAGCGGGGGCGTGCGCGACGCCGGTACGCACGAGGACATCGCCGCCCAGCTCGTGCTGCGGGCGGTCGGCTACCGCGGGATTCCGCTGCCCGGCCTGCCCTTCGACCCGGTACGCGGGACGGTGCCGCATCTGGCGGGGCGGGTGCTGCGGGACGGGGTGCCGTCGCCCGGGGAGTACGTCGCCGGGTGGATCAAGCGGGGGCCGACCGGGGTGATCGGCTCGAACCGGTCGTGCGCGAAGGAGACCGTGGCTTCGCTGCTCGACGACGCCCCGCTGCTCGCGCGGCGCCCGTCGGCACCCGATCCGGTGGCGGCGCTGCGGGCGTGGGGGCTGCGGCCGGTGGAGTGGGAGGGCTGGCTGTCCATCGAGCGGGCTGAGGCGGAGCTGGGCCGGTCGCTGGGCCGGGAGCGGGTGAAGATCCCGGACTGGGCGGGGCTGCTGAGCGCCGCGCGAGGTGGCGGCCGGGACGGATCGTGAGGCTATCGGTCCTCGCCGATGCGCTGGACCTGGCGGTTCGCCGCGTCGAGGACACGGTCGAGCAGCCCGGGGAACAGCGCCTCCAGGTCGTCCCGTCGCAAGCCGTTCATCTTGGCGGTGCCACGGTAGATCTGCTGGACGATCCCGCTCTCGCGCAGCACCCGGAAGTGGTGCGTGGACGTGGATTTGGACACCGGCAGATCGAAACGGGAGCAGGTGAGTTCGGACTCGGCCGCGGCCAGCTCGCGGACGATGCGCAGTCGCATCGGGTCGGAGAGCGCGTGGAGTACCGCTTCGATGCGGATCTCGTCCCGCACGGGGTGGTCGAGCACGCGGCCACCGGCCTCGGCGGCGCTTTCGGCGGGGGCGCTGGCGGGGGTCACGACGGCTCCACTTCCTGGGCTTGTTCCGGTTCCGCGACCGGATCGTTCCGGCCTCCCATAATACGAGACCCATCGTAGTTCGACTCGCACTCGCAGGTCGACTGGTACTTCGACATGCATCGGGCAGTGGGACTGTCCCGTCTCGGCCCGTGCGGTCCGTACGCGATGCCGCCTCACGGGCTTCGATGAGCTCATCCATGCGGCCTCCGCCCAACCGCGCGCCATGTCCAGCAGGCCGAGCAGGCTCCGGCCGAGCGGGGTCGGCCCGTACCACGGTGTCGCGTACCGCGGCCGGCGCGCTGGACTGCCGGGTCATCAGCCCGGTCGGAGACTTCGGTCACGAGGGGGCACGCTCCGGCCGGTGCACCACGGCCGCGGTCGGCCCGGCCGCCCGGATCTCCTACGGCGACTTCGCCGTGGCCCTGCTCGACCCGACGAGGCCGATGCCCCTCGCCACCACCACACGCGCATCGGGCTCGCGGAGATCCGACCGGACCGACCGGCGGCCGTCCGTCACTGGCTCAGCAGCTCCGGGTTGTCGGCGAGCGAGGCGAGATGGCCGGCCGGATCGGCGATCAGCTTGCGGGCCGTCAGGTCGAGCATCCCCGCCACGCCCGTGACCTCGGCGGCGACGGTGCCGTCCTCCTTGAGGATCTGCTGCGAGACCGTGAACGTCTTCCCCTCGCCGTACACGAACCGGCAGGTCACCCGCACCCGGTCGCCGCCGCGGAGTTCGCGCAGGAACTTCACCGTCGTCTCCAGCGCGACCGGCCCGACGCCGCTGGCCAGCAGCTTGTCCTGCGGCAGGCCGGCGGCGCGCAGAAGTTCCCAGCGTGCGTGCTCCGCGTACTGCAGATAGACGGCCTGGTTCAGATGTCCCTGCGTGTCGAGCTCGTAGCCCCGGACGGTCACGTCAACAAAGTAGGTCATGAACGTCCCAACCCCGTTGCACAGTCCGCCATTCCCAGTATCCACAGCACTACCCGCGCCGCGCCTCGTACGCACCTGTCATGTCCATGTAGCTTCGCCCGCCTCAAGAGATCGCAGCAAAGTTCCGGCAGCTCTTACCCATCGGAATGGGCTGCTCGCCCGAACCCCGAGGCGCGTCAGGGTTCTCCGGCTGCCGCGGCCCCGGCTGTGGCCCTCCCCACGCGACGGTCTTCTACTACACGAAGACCAGGAACTGGTCGGCGTACGACCTGCATTACGCGCCCAACGGCGGTTCGTGGACGACCGCGCCCGCAGTGCGGATGGAGGCCGCCTGCTCCGACTTGGTGAGACCGTCAGCCTGGGCAACGCGTCCGGACTGGCCGCAACGTTCAACAACGGCTCGGGCACCTGGGACAACAACGTCGGAAAGAACTACGCGTTGGGCACCGGCAATATCACCGTCAAGGACGGGGTCGTGGCCCACAGCGACCCGTGCGCCGGCACCGGCCCGGATCCCTCGCCCTCTCCCACGGACACCGGCACCGCCTCGGTCTACTACTCGACGACCACCGTCGGCTGGTCCACCGTCAATATCCACTACCAGTCGGCGGGCGGATCGTGGACCGCCGTGCCGGGCATGGGCATGGGCATGGAGGCAGCCTGCTGTCCCCGCCCGCGTCGTCCGGGGTCTCCGACTTGGAGCAGCCGGAGGCGGCCGGCGTGGCGGTAGCGGCGAGGAGGCAGGCCAGGGCGAGGGTACGGGTTCGGCGCTGGATCAGCATGCGCGGGATGCTTCTTGGCGGGAGGACGGCACGCTCGCCGACGCGCGGTGGGGGCATGGCGGCTCAGTTTACAACGTTATATAAGCGGTGTGACACGAGCGGCAAGACGTCGTCGAGTTGTTTCTGCGAGGCGCCGAACCCACCTTGCGGAATGTCGAACTCCCTTATGGAGCAAGGCTGCAGGCACCTTCCGCCTCGCTCCTGCTGCCGGGATCGTTGTGCGGACGGGTGGCGCCGACGGCCGGAGCACCGATCGTGCTGCCCCCGCCCTGCGGGCGGTCGGCGGCGCTCGTGAGGAGCGGTGCGCCGACACCCCGGCCTCCCAGGTCTGAGACGATCGGGCGCATGAGGGGATGGACGGGACGCGCGCCCTGGTGGGTGGTGGCACTCGTCGCGCTGTACGTCGTGGTCCTGGTCCTCGTGGGCGCCGCCTCCCACTTCGCTGGCCTTCTCCGCCACGGCCTGCGTCCCTACGACTGGGCCCCCGGCTGGCTGAACCTGTACTGGTCCTCGCTGGCCGTCCTCGACTCGCTGGCCGCCCTGCTCCTGCTCCGCGGGAGGCGGGCCGGCGTAGACCTCATGTGCGCGATCATGGCGACCGATCTGGCAGCCAACTGGTACGCGGCGTACGGCATCCAGCACGTCGACGTGTCGGCCCGGCCGGGGTTGCAGCGCCTCGCTGCTTTCACCGTCCTCGCTCTTGCGACGGGACCCTTCGTCCGCAGCCGCCTCACCCCCGCCACCGGGTGAAACACGGCACGGACGGGCCGCACCGGCCCGGAGCCCCATGACCGCTGCGCGCCATGAGGACCGGCCGGGCCGGTGCGGCACAGGTGGTGGTCCGAGTCGTCAGACCGCACGGAGATACTGCTCCGGCTTACGGAGTTCACCGCCGAGTTCGCGGGCCGCCTCCTGGGCCCACGACGGGCTGCGCAGCAGCTCGCGCCCGAGGAGAACAGCGTCCGCCCGCCCCTCGGTGATGATCTTCTCGGCCTGCTGCGGCTCGGTGATCAGCCCCACCGCCGCGACGGGCAGCGAGGTCTCGGCCCTGACCCGCTCGGCGAAGGGAACCTGGTACCCCGGCCCGGTCCCGATACGGACACGCGGGGCGTTTCCGCCACTGGAGACATCCAGCAGGTCGACCCCGTGGGCCTGGAGCCGGACGGCCAGCCGCACGGTCTCCTCGACGGTCCAGCCCTCCCGCTCGTCCTCGTCGTTCTCCGTGAGCCAGTCCGTCGCGGAGATCCGGAAGAAAACGGGCAGCCCTTCCGGCCAGACCTCACGCACCGCATCGACGACCCGCAGAGCAAGGCGGACACGGTTCTCGAAACTGCCGCCGTACTCGTCGGTGCGCCGGTTGCTGTGCGGAGAGAGGAACTGCCCGATGAGGTAACCGTGGGCGCCGTGCACCTCGGCCACCTCGAACCCCGCTTCGAGAGCGCGGCGCGCGGCCTCGCGGAACTGCTCGACGACACCCTGGATCTCATCCGTCGTCAGCTCGTGCGGCACGGGGTGACCGTCGTCGAACGGCAGCGGACTGGGGGCGACAGGCGTCCAGCCGTACGCCTCCGGCCCGACCGGATGGCCGCCCAGCCAGGGAGCCGCCGTGGAGGCCTTGCGCCCGGCATGTGCGAGCTGGATGCCGGGGACGGACCCCTGCCCCTTGATGAAGTCCGTGATCCTACGGAGCGCGGCGACCTGAGTGTCGTTCCAGATGCCGAGGTCGGCGGGGCTGATCCGGCCCTCGGGGCTGACGGCCGTCGCCTCGGTGAGGATGAGCCCGGTTCCCCCTATGGCGCGCGCCGCGAGGTGGGCGAAGTGCCAGTCGGTAGCGACGCCCGCGTCCGGGCCCTCCGGCGCGGCGCTGTACTGGCACATGGGCGCCATCCAGACCCGGTTGGGAATGACGAGCGACCGCAGGGTGTAGGGCTCGAAGAGGGCACTCACGTCGGACTCCGTTTCGACGGGTACGGAAGAATCGCTAGTACGATACATCTCGTACTACGACACCCGTCAAATTACGATGCCTCTCGTACAAGAACTCGGGCCGGGTCGGATTCGGCCCGTCGCCGGAATCGGGCCGCCCGGCCGGACTCACGCCCCTGGGACCGGCGGGACGGGGCCGACAGCGCCGACGGGGTCAGTGACTTCCGGCGCGCCGCCGGAGCGTGATATCGACGTCCGCGTCATAGCCCTGGGTCCAGCAGCGCCCGGCGCCCGACTTCCAGGTGACGTGGACAGTGGCCCCGTCGACCCTGATGTCGTCCACCGTCATGGCGCGGTCGCCGTCCCGTACGTCCCCTCGGCGCAGCTCGCCCGCCTTGACGGTGACGGGCTGCGCCGATCGCGCACTGTCGGCCTCGTCCGCCGCGAAGGTGAGCGCCGCCGCCAGCTCCCGGGCGCGGGCGGGGGTACAGATCAGCGACAGCTCACCCGACGGCGCCACGGCCCTGATCCCGACCCGCGCTCCGACGGGGTTCACCTCCAAGGCCGCTCCGCACCCCTCGGCGTCCTCGATCCCGCTGGTCATCGCTCCACTCTTCCCTTCGCCGGCCGATTCATCGGTCCAGTACAGCTCGTCGGCCCCCGCTCGGTTTCATCGGCCCCGCGCAGTTCATCGGCCTCGTACAGCCTGGGGCCTTCCGGGCGGACGGCCCCACTTCCAGAACGCGCCCTACGACTCGGCCACGACAATGTAGAAGGTCACGACTGCCAGGAAGGGACCGTCGGTCAGGTGGTCCAGCCAGCGTCGTGCCGCTTCCTCGGTGAAGTATCCGGCGCCGACGGCTCGACGCGCGGTGCGCTCCAGACCGAGAATCCCGTCGGCGGCCCGGACATCCCGGAAAACGGGGCTGACCGGGACGACCATGGGAACGGTGAATCCCGCGTCCGCCGCCAGTCGGGCGAGCTGGCTGCCGATGCGGGCGTTGCGGACGGCTTCGTCCGTGACGTACTGGGTATAGGCGCGCGTCAGGCCGCTGTCCGGGTGGTCGACCGTCAAGGTTCCCCAGTCCGGTTCGGCCATGACGAGCCGCCCACCCGGCCGGAGCACACGCCGGGCCTCGCGGAGCGCTCGGACAGGATCGGCGACGTGCTGGAGAACCCGGTCGGTGCGGGCCCGGTCGGCGGTGTGGTCCGGCAGCGGCAGATCGTGGAGGTCGCCGAGCCGTACGGTCACGTTGCTCCGCTCCGCGGCGCGATCCTTTGCGGCATCGACCGTGACCTGGTCGTGGTCGATACCGATCACCGTGCCTGTCACGGTGACAGCCTCGGCGAGCGCACCGAGGTCGGTGCCGGGGCCGCAACCGAGGTCGAGCACCGTCTCGCCCGGACGGATGCCGAGTTCGTCGAGCACGTGCCTCTTGTAGGACCGGCCCAGATCGGACGCGGCGACCCGGTCGAGGTAGGCGAACTCATCGGGAGTGACAGTCTCGAACACGAAGGAGGTCATGGGCTCCAGTCAACCAAATCCCGCGAACAGTCGGGCAAACACGGCGATTTCGCAACCCGATCGGTCGGACCGACACGGTCCGGCACCACGGCGACCTCACCCCCTCGCCTCATCACGAGATGCGCTGCTCCGGGGCCAGCGCCTCGCCTGTCTGCCGGTGCGTCACCTTGTGCCGGACACATGCGGACAGGCGCTTCGGCTCGGGCCGGCCCACGTCGTGCGGGAGCCGGGCCGGAGCGCGAACGACCGTGCCGGTCGGCGGAGTTCGCGGCGATGGGCGTTCGATCAGGGCGCCGAGGGTGCTGGCCGCCACTGACGACACGGGCGCCGCGACCCGGGGAAGGCGGCCTCGGGGGCCATGGGTATTGCGTTGCGGACCGTCCGGGCCCTGCGTAGCGTCGTCCGCCATGACAGCCCTTGCCCTGCACACCGCACGACTGCGCCTGGAGCCGTACACGCCCGACGACGAGGAGGAATTCGTCGCGCTGTTCCAGGACACCCGGGTCTCCCGTTGGATGGGGGCAGGGCCCATGACGGAGGCCGAGGACCGCGCCCTGTTCGGACGGATCTTCAGCAAGGTGTACGCACAGGACCTCTTCGATGTCTGGGCGGTTCGGCACGAAGGCCGGTTCGTCGGCCACGCGGAGATCAAGCCGTCGCCGGACGTCGGCGGCCACGAGATCGTCTACGCACTGGCCGCCGCCGCGTGGGGGCAGGGGTTCGGTACGGAGATCGCGCGGGCACTGACCGGGTACGGCTTCGACACGCTCGGGCTCACCGAGGTGCATGCCACGGTGGCCCCCGGGAACGCCGCGTCACTGGCACTGCTGGGCCGGATCGGTTTCCGGCACGTCCGGGACATGGTGGAGGAGGACGGCAGCACCACCCGGGTCCTGACCCGTTCCGCCGCGTTCGACGCCGCCGACGACACCATCGCCGACACCGCCCGTGACGCCGCCGGAGCCGGTCAGCCCCGGTAGACGTCCAGTCGGCCGCACATGCCGAACTTCCCGTGTGCGGAGGGCTGTTCGGCGTGCACGCAGGCGTCGGCGAGGTAGTCGCCGTCGCCGCGTGCCACGGCGTCGAGCTGGGCGCCGGTCACCTCGGAGGCAGCAGCGGCCCCCCGCCGCCAGCGCCCACGCCACTCCTCGGCTCTCGGGCGCACGAGTGCGGCCGCGGCCCGGTGGAATGCGGCGAGCGGCTCTGGGTCGCCCGCTTCGGTGGCCCGGCGCAGGGCGAGAAAGCCCTCGACGGCGAGATCGCGGCGGGCGCGGGCGGCCCGTCCCTGGTCCGCCTCCGAGCCGTCGGCGGGCAGGGCGACCGCCGCCCGATAGACCTCGGGGTCGGCCAGGTGGTCCGGTGGCAGGGTGAGCACGGCGTCGCCCGCCTCCGGCAGCCCGCTGTTCTCCATGAGGACGACGATGCGCAGCCCGTCCTCGTTGACGAGCCGGTGGATCGTGCCCGGCGTGAACCACACCAGAGCACCCGGCGCCAGTGGCGTCTGCCGGAATCCCGACGCGGTGAGGGTCTGCACCGAGCCCGTGCCCCCGACCACCACGTACCCCTCGGAACAGGTGAGGTGGAGATGGGGTGTCCCGCCGCGCAGGCCGTCCGCGGCGGGCCAGTCGTATACCCGCAGGTGGGACACGGCGACGGCGCCGGGCAGCCCTTCGAAGGTCGGCACAGCTGCTCCTCGGTCTCTCTGCCATGAGGCCCGCGCGGGGTTCGCCCGAGGACGTCATGAAGTTCGGCAAGCGCTTTCTGTGTCTGCTGCACCGTACCCGCGAAGACCGCGTACGCAACAGGGCCCGGGTGTCAGGAGGCTGCCCTGCGGGCCACTGTCAGTGGTCGGGTGCAGACTGGCCCTTATCCGACACAACGGCGTTTCGGGAGGTTCGGTCATGACCGACGTACTACTCACCGTGGGCACCCGCAAGGGACTCTTCATCGGCCGCGGACGCGGTGGCGCGTGGGAGTTCGACGGCCCGTATTTCAAGGCGCAGGCGATCTATTCGATCGCCATCGACACCCGCAGGCAGGTCCCACGACTCCTGGTCGGCGGTGACAGCGCGCACTGGGGCCCGTCGGTCTTCCACTCGGACGACCTGGGCCGGACCTGGGTCGAACCAGAGCAACCAGCCGTGAAGTTCCCCCGGTTCACCGAGACATCGCTGGAGCGGGTCTGGCAGCTGCATCCGGCCGGCCCCGAGGCGCCCGATGTCGTGTACGCGGGCACCGAGCCCGCCGCGCTGTTCCGTTCCGAGGACGGCGGGGAGTCCTTCGAGCTGGTCCGCCCGCTGTGGGAGCACCCGACGCGTTCGAAATGGGTGCCCGGCGGGGGCGGTGAGGGGCTGCACACCATCCTGACGGACCCGAGGGATGCCCGCGCCGTGACCGTCGCGGTCTCCACGGCCGGGGTGTTCCGCACCAAGGACGGCGGTGCGAGCTGGGCTCCGTCGAACAGAGGGGTGTCCGCGGTCTTCCTCCCCGACCCGGATCCGGAGTTCGGTCAGTGCGTCCACAAGGTGGCGAGGGACGCGGTCGATCCCGACCGGCTCTATCTCCAGAACCACTGGGGAGTGTTCCGGAGCGACGACTCCGGGGACAACTGGACCGACATCGGGCAGGGACTGCCGTCCGACTTCGGTTTCGCCGCGGCCGCGCACCCGCACCGCGCGGACACCGCGTACATCTTCCCGATCAACGCCGATGCCGACCGGGTGCCCGCCGAGCACCGCTGCCGGGTGTTCCGTACCGGTGACGCGGGCAGCACCTGGGAGCCGCTGTCGACGGGCCTGCCCGAGGAGTCGCACTACGGCACGGTGCTGCGCGACGCGCTCTGTACGGACGACGCCGACCCGGCGGGTGTCTACTTCGGCAATCGCAACGGCGAGGTGTACGCCAGCGCGGACGACGGGGACAGCTGGCAGCAGCTCGCCTCGCATCTTCCGGATGTCCTGTGCGTGCGGGCGGCGGTGATCGGCGCCTGAACAACGGCCGGCCGTGTGCCGGCCCATGGCTCGTTCCGATCGGTCATCGGCCCAACTCATCTCCCCGAAGCATCAGTTCCGCGCACTGCGACGCGGGATGAGGCAACCCCTGGGCTTCACTCTCCGTCCTTCGGGAACGGGGGCCCCAGGGATCTCTGGGGTGTTCGAGAAGGCCGATGACCAGGAGGACCACCTTGATCCGTGTCTCGCGCACGGTTACCGCCGCACTGGCGGTACTCACCCTGACCGTTGGATGGCCGGAATTGGCGCGCGCGTCGCCGCAACCGGCACACACGCAGCGTTCCACCGATTCCATATCCCCCACGTCGTCCTCCATATCCCGGGGAGGATCGGACGACCGGCTCCCGGCGGGCTGGCGGGTCACCGGTACGGGAGCCGGGAAGCAGCTCGTCTGGACCTCGCCCGACCCGGTACCCATGGGCGATGCCCGTGTCGAGTTCTACGCCGGGGACAAGCTCCTGGGCCGGCCGGTGGCCACGCGGGACCGGCGGGCCTTCCGACTGAGGCTCGACGGCGCGGACATCGGACGCGTGACGGGCCTCAAGGCACTGGCGGGCGGACGCCGTCTCGACGCCTCCGGAGCCCGGCGGGCCCCGGACGCCCGGCGGGCCGCCGAGGCGGCGCAGCCGACAGCTCCTCTGCCCGCGAATCCCGTCGACCCCGGCGTACCGGGCAAGTACCGGGCCGTCAGCGGCGAGTACGCCCTGAAGTCGGTGCGGTTGCCCGGCTTCACCGCTCCGGTGGAGATGCGCGCCGCGGTGGTGTCACCGGTCGGCGCACCGGGACGCCGGCCACTCGCGCTGTTCCTGCACGGCCGTCACTACACGTGCTTCAACGCCAAGGGCGACCAGGGCATGTCCTGGCCCTGCGAGGCGGGCACACGGCCGGTGCCGAGCCATCGAGGCTATCTGCGTGACCAGAAGCTCCTGGCCTCCCAGGGCTACGTCACCGTCTCCATCTCGGCCAACGGGATAAACGGGCAGGACGACAGTGCCGACGACGGCGGCGCCCAGGCTCGCTCGTCCCTGGTGCGGCTGCATCTGGCCCGTTGGGCGGGCTGGGCCGCCGACCGGGCCGGGGCACCCGCGGCCGTGCGCGCCGCACCGCCTGCCGACATGTCCAAGGTGCTGCTCGTCGGCCACTCCCGAGGCGGGGAAGGCGTCAACCGGGCCGCGCTCGACAGCCTCTACCGGCCGCCGGCGGACCAGGACGGCTACCGGGGCCCGGTGCGCTGGCGCATTCGCGGCACCGTCCTGATCGGTCCCACCGTCTTCGGACAGAACCCCGTTCCCGATGTGCCGTCCATGACCATCCTGCCGGGCTGCGACGGCGACGTGTCCGATCTCCAGGGCCAGATCTATGTCGACGGCACCCGCGGCGTCAGCAGCGGCGCCGCACTGCACAGCGCGGTCTACATGGTCGGCGCCAACCACAACTTCTTCAACAGTGAGTGGACGCCGGGACAGGCCGAGGCACCCGCCGAGGACGACTTCTGGGACGACGGCACCCCGGACCCGGTGTGCACTCCGGGCAAGAAGGCCCGGCTCGGCGCCACCCGGCAACAGGCCGCCGGGGCCACGTACATCGCCGCGGCGGCCCGGCTGTTCGTCGCGGGTGACGACCGCGTACGGCCGCTGCTGGACGGCTCGGACCGGCGCGCGTCCTCGGCCGGCCCGGCACGCGTGCTCACCCACGCGGTCGGCGGGAAGCGGACGCCCGCGTTCCTGCCGGACACCTCGGTGGCCGTGAGCGGCGGCCGGGTGTGCGCGCAGGTGGATCCCGATCCGGGCCGCGCCTGTCTGCCGCCCGAAGGGACCGCCGTCTCCCCGCACTTCGCCATGTGGGACACGCCGCGGGAGCCCGGCCGCTACGCGGTCGCGATGCGCTGGTCGAAGCCGGGGAGCGCGGTGAGGATCCGGCCCGCCCGTCCGGTCTCCGTGGCGGGTTCCGAATCGCTGGCACTCCGGCTGATCGTGCCGCCCAACACCACCGGCACCCGGCTGGACATCGCCCTCACCGATACCGAGGGCCGACGGGCGACACTCGGCACGGCCCGGATCGACGGGCTGCCGGGCAGCAACCGGACCGCGTCCTACTGGGGGCGCGAGATCCGTGTGCCGCTCTCCGCCGCCGTACGGAGCAAGGTGGACCTGAAGCGGGTGAAGTCCCTGGAACTGACTCCGCGCAGCGGGTCGGGGCAGGCCTGGCTGGTCGACGCGTGGGGCTGGCGCCCCGGCACGCCGCCGGTTCGGGCGGCCTCGCTGCCGCGAGTGGACATCGGCCATCTGACCGTCGAGGAAGGCGACTCCGGGGTCCGGACCTATCGCATCCCGGTGCGGGTCTCCGGGCACGGTAGCGGCCGGGTCCGGCTGTTCGTCGCCGAGCCGGACAAGGACGAGGCCGACTACCGGACGGTGACGGTGCGTCCGGGCAGCCATGCCATCGATGTGCCGGTCGAGGTGCGGGGCAACACCCGCTTCGGCTACGACGTCACGCACAGCGTGTTCGTCAAGGCGGTTCGCGGCGCGGTCGTCGGCTCCCACCTCGGCGGTCTGACCGTGCGGAACGACGACCCGATGCCCACGGTCGAGGTGAAGCCGGTCGCGGACCATGTCACCGAGGGGCAGAGCCTGCGCTGGCGGGTCTCGCTCTCCGCGGTCGCCGATGTCGACATGGACTCCGTCGGTTTCGACATCCTGCCGGTCGACCACGGGGCGGAGCTGTCCACCCTGGACGTCGACGGGCAGTGGCTGCAGGACACGTTCGGTGAGTCGCCGAGGCCGGCCCGACCGCTGTCCAAGGTGGTGGAGACGCCGTATCTGCCGACCACCGTGCCCGCCGGCAAACTGAGTGCCGAGGTGACCGTGCCCACGGTCGGTGACGGGATCGAGGAGCCGGAGGAATCTCTGCGGATGCGGATGATCACCTACGACGAATCCTGGGAACCGCACGAGGGACCGGTGTTCACCGGCACGGTGCGCGACGCGTCATGACGCGTGACGTGCCGCGCGTGACCTGAGGACGTGGCACCGGCCCCGCGAAGGAGCCGGTGCCACTCCGGGGTCGGCGAGGCGTGCGCCCCGGTCCGGCGCGATGCCGGGCAGGGGCGCTACGGCAGCCGCCAGTCGACTTCCTGGGCCCCCTGGCGCAGCAGGAGTTCGTTGGTGCGGCTGAACGGGCGCGAGCCGAAGAAGCCGCGGTCCGCCGACATGGGCGAGGGGTGCGCGGACTCGATCGCCGGGAAGCCGTCGAGGAAGGGCCGCAGGTTGCGGGCGTCACGCCCCCACAGCACGGACACCAGCGGCTTACCACGGGCGGCCAGGGCGCGGATGGCCTGTTCGGTGACTTCCTCCCAGCCCTTGCCGCGGTGCGCGCCCGGTTTGCGGGGCGCCGTGGTGAGAGCCCTGTTCAGCAGCAGTACGCCCTGTCGCGTCCAGGGCGTCAGATCGCCGTTCGACGGACGCGGAAGCCCCAGGTCCGTGTGCAGTTCCCGGAAGATGTTCTCCAGGCTGCCGGGTACCTGAGGCACTTCGGGGGCCACGGAGAAGCTCAGCCCCATCGCCATTCCGGGCGTCGGGTAGGGGTCCTGACCGACGATCAGGACGCGTACGTCGTCGAAGGGCTGCTGGAACGCGCGCAGAACGTTCGCTCCGGCCGGCAGGTAGGTGCGTCCGGCCGCCACCTCCGCGCGCAGGAAATCGCCCATCGCTGCGATGCGTCCGGCCACGGGGGCGAGTGCCTCGGCCCAGCCGGGCTCGACTACTTCATTCAACGGTCGTGGTGCCACGGAACGTCACTCTACCGGCGTACACGGTCCGCCCCGACCCCGAACCCGCACTCCCCCGAACCCGGCCCGCGGTACTGGGGATAGGCTGCCGCCGTCATTCCTCTTCCTCCCTGGAGCCGGCCCATGAGCGCACCGCGGCGATCACCGGAAAGCACCGCCGCACCGGGGCCGTATGTGCTCGGCGTGGACTCGGGGGGTTCGGGGCTGCGGGTGGCGCTGGGCACCGTCGGCGGGTCCGCCCCGGTGGCGACGGCGGTCTGCGGCGGTCCGGTGCGCACCGGACCGGCCGGCATCGACGCGGGCCATCTGCTGGAACAACTGCTGCCCGCCGCCCGTACGCTGCTGGAGCAGTACGGCGGCGAGGACGGCTCGGGAATCGACGCCGTGGCGATCGGCGCCGCCGGAATGGCGACCCTCGGCGGGCAGCTGCGCGCGGAACTCCCGTCGGCCCTGGAGGGCGCGCTCGGGGTGCGGCGGCTGGCTCTGGCCGCCGACGCGGTGACCGCGTACGCGGGGGCGGTCGGTCAGCGCCCGGGGGCGGTCGTCGCGGCCGGCACGGGCATGATCGCGCTGGGTACGGATCTGACCAGCTGGCGCCGGGCCGACGGCTGGGGACATCTGCTGGGTGACAGCGGTGGCGGAGCCTGGATCGGCCGGGCCGGGCTCGATGCGGCCATGCGCGCCCATGACGGGCGGCGCGGCGGATCCGCCGCTCTGCTGTCCCGGCTGGAGGCGGTGTTCGGGCCGGCGCCGGAGCTGCCCGGCCTGCTCTATCCGCGTACCGACCGGCCCGCCGTACTGGCCTCGTTCGCACCCGAGGTCGCCACGTGCGCGGCGCACGATCCGGTCGCCGCGGGGATTCTGCGCGAGGCCGCGGTACATGTCGCGGAGGCGGCCGCCGCGGTGTGCCCGAAGGCGGGGGCCGACGGCGAGCCGTGCGAAGTGGCGCTGACGGGTGGCCTGTTCCGGATGGGCGATCCGCTGCTCGTGCCGCTGCGCGAGGAGCTGTCCCGACTGCTTCCGCACGCACGGACGGTCCCCGGTTCGGGTGATCCGTTGACCGGTGCACTGTCCATCGCCCAGGCGCTGGCGGCCGGGGATCTGCGGCTGCCCCGCCACCCGACGCTGCTCCGGGTGCCTGGTGAAGGGCCTGAGCAGGAGCCCGAGTAGCCGGCGACAGAGCGGGACAGTCGACCGGTAAGCCGCTCATCGGATAAAAGCGGACAGATAACGCCTGCCTGGGCCCTCCCCGAACAGAGCCGCACCCAAAACCAGTAGCATGCGGCGCCATGAGCACCCCCACTGGGCCCGCTTCCGGCCTGCCTGTACGAATGCCGCGACCTCGCCAGTCCGGACGGCACCGCCGCCCGGAGCCCGTGGTCGCACCCGAGGGCGCCGCCGCGCTCGTTCTCGCCCTTCCCGGTACCCCCTCCTCGGCCACGCGCAGCCTGGCCGAAGAGGTGATCAGCATCGCCCGTTCCGAGCTGCCCGGCCTCAACGCCCGGATCGGCTACCTCGACGGCGACGATACCGAGTACCCCACGCTCTCCGCCGTGCTCACCCACTGCGCCGCCGAGCGCGTCGCGCGCTTCGAGCAGGCACGGGCCGCGGGCCGTGAGGTCGCCGAGCCCGAGGGGCCGTCCGCCGTCGTCGTGCCGCTGCTCGCGGGGCCGGACAGTGCCCTGATCCGGCGGATACGACAGGCCGTGATGGACAGCGGTACGCAGGTCGAGCTGACCGATGTGCTCGGCCCGCACCCGCTGCTCGCCGAGGCGCTGCACGTACGGCTCTCCGAGGCCGGTCTGGCCCGCGCCGACCGGGCCAGGCTCTTCACGGTGGCCACGGCCGCCGACGGCATCGTGCTGGCCACGGTGGGGGGCGACGAGGCCGTGCAGGCCGCCGGGATCACCGGCATGCTGCTGGCCGCCCGGCTCGCGGTACCGGTGATGGCCGCGGCGCTCGACGTCGAGGGTTCCGTCGCGTCGATCGCCGAGCAGCTCACGAGCTCCGGCTCGGCGCAGCTCGCGTTGGCTCCGTACCTCGTCGGCCCGGAGGTGGCCGAGGGGCTGCTGGACGCCGCCGCGAAGGAGGCGGGCTGCTCGACGGCCGAGCCGCTCGGCGCGTACCCGGCGATCGGCAAGCTCGTGCTGTCGATGTACATGACGACGCTCGGGATCACACCGGTCGCGCCGCAGGGTGCCCAGGCGCACTGACCCGGTGCCGGGCCGGATGCGCCCGGCAGTCCGCCATCGCCGTACGGGCCCGGTTCTCCCGGCCCGTACGGCGATCGTGCTGTGCGCGGTGCGAGGTCAGGCGAAGATCACGCAGGACGCGGCAGGGGCGTCCAGCGAGCCCGCGCGACGCGGGATGCCGGTCGCCGGGTCGATGTCGAACCAGGTGACGTCGCCGGACCGCTCGTTGGCCGCGTACAGCCGGCGGCCGGTGGGGTCGAGTGCGAGATCGCGCGGCCAGTGCCCGCCGCAGTCCACGGTCGTGACCAGGGTCGCCTTCTCGCCGGTCGCGTCGAGGGCGAGAACCGAGATGCTGTCGTGCCCCCGGTTGGCGGTCCAGAGGAACCGTCCGTCGTGCGAGACGACGACCTCGGAGGGGTAGGTCGCCGCGTCACTGCCCTCCGCCCGTTCCGCGGGCAGGACGGACGTCTCCCCGACCGGTTCCAGGACGCCTGCGGCGGCATTCCACCTGCATGTGGTGACGGTCGGTTCGAGTTCGTTCAGGACGTAGGCGTGGCCGCCTGCGGGGTGGAACGCCAGATGGCGCGGGCCCGTACCAGGCCGCAGGGCCGTCTCGCCGTGCAGCTTCAGTGTTCCGGTCGTCGTGTCGAGCGCGCAGATCCGTACGGAGTCCGTCCCGAGGTCCACGCCGAGCACCCAGTTCCCCGAGGGGTCCGGCAGCACCTGGTGGGCGTGCGGGGCCCGCTGCCGTTCGGCATTCGGACCGCGGCCCTCGTGCCGGAGCACGGAGGCGACCGGGCCGAGGGAACCGTCCGCCCGCACGGGCAGGACGCTGACGCTGCCCGAGTCGTAGTTGGCGGTGAGCAGATGACCGCCCGCGAGTGCGAGATGGGTCGGGCCGCTGCCGTCCACCGGCCGGGTCCCGCCGACCGGCTGCGGCACGTCACCGGTGATGTCCAGGGCGGCCGCCGCACCGTGCTCGGTCTCGCTGACCGCGTAGAGCGCGCCGCCGCCCGGCCCCGGTCCATGGCCCAGGGCGAGATACGAGGGGTCGGGGACCGTGTCCGTGGCGCCGAGGACGGTCAGCGCCCCGGTCTCCTGGTCCACGGCGGCGACGGTGATTCCCCGTCCGCCCGCCGAGGTGAACGACCCGATGATTGCCCGCACCACGCCGTCGTCGCTGCCCACCGCACTGCCAGTCACCGCATTGCCCCTCTCCGCCGACTGACCACGACGGTCGGTACCGTCGTGATCTTCCGGGGCGACGGTAGCAGTCACCCGCCAGGTCCAGACCAGTGCCTCGGCTGCCGGGCCCGCCCGCGCGGGCGCCTCACGCAGTGATCAGCGGGGCGCGCGGATCACTGTGCAGTGGTGCGGCGAGTTCGGCCAGTGCCCGCTCCAGGCCGTGCGGATGGCGGGGCTGGTGTCGGCGGCAGCCCGTACTCTCGCCGCGCGCGACGGCTCAGGCACCGGCCGGAATTTGGCTGGACCTCCGCAGAGGAACGGCAAGTTCGAGCAGGGCCCGTTCCAACGCATGGAGGTGGGCGAGCACCGGCTCGACGCCCGCAGGCTCCGTAGCCGGCGCGTTGTCGAGTCGGAGGTCCCGCCCGAGGGTCGGCGCATCAGTGAGGGCCTCGACGGCAGCCTCCACACGCCAGCAGGCTGCGGCGAGCCGGACGTCGTGCGAGGCCTCCGGATCGGCAGCAACGGAGGCCAGGCCGCGCACCTCGCGTGCGCAGTCGTCGAGCAGCGCGAGCACCTGCCGCGCCCGTCGCTTGCGGGCCTTCATCGGGTTGAGCGGATGCTCCAGCGGCGCAAGCGACAAGCGCACCCGGCCGAGGATCGCCTCCAGTTCGACAACGCGCCGGGGTGGGTCGGCGTCCTCGCTCCCGGCGAGCCGGGCGGCGGCCTCCGCCGTGCACGTGCGCACGCACCGCAGCGCCCGCTCCACCCACGCCTCAGTCACCGCGTGCGTGGTGACCGGCAGCACGAACAGCACCGCAAGTACGGCACCGAGCGCCCCGACCGCCGTCTCAGCCACCCGCAGCATGAGCAGACCCGCGTCGAGCACGCCGAGCAGCCCGTACAGCATGCTGGCCATCACGGTCACGGCCAGCATCATCCAGGTATAGGAGACAGCGGCGGTATAGAAGATTCCGAACACGCCCATCGCCACCACCACGGCGGCCACGACCGGCTCATGGTGCAGCGGCACAGCCACGGCGAAGCCCAACCCGATCCCGAGCACCGTCCCCAAGAATCGCCTGAACCCGCGCACGACGGCCTCGCCTCGCGAGGTCGTGGCCACGAACACCCACCAGGTGGCGCCGACCGCCCAGTACCAACGCTGATCGGAGAGCAGCTGCCCCACCGCGAGCGCGAACCCCGCCCCCAGTGTCGCTTGCACGGCCTGCCGCGTCGTGATTCGACCGAGCCCCGCTGCCCCGGCAGGAAGGGCGACTGCCACGGGTACCGCGAGCCGCCGCTCATAGCACCACACCCCGAACCGCACCACCGACGACGCGATGAGCGACAGCAGCACGGCCGCGTACAGCTCGGGCAACTGGCCGGGCACGGTGTGCAAGAACTGGGCAGAGAAATAGGCCATAAAGCCGAACACGCCCAGCGAGTGCCCGCGAGGTCCCCACCGCCGCGCGTACACCCCCGCACCCACGACGGCGAGGAACGCCAGGTCGCGCGCGACGGGCACATCGTGCAGCACGGCGGCGAGCGTGAGCACCGGGAGACCGACGACGGGGAGAAACGCGGTCGTGATCGCCTGTCCACGCACCGTCGGGTCGGTCACCGTGAACAGTGCGAGCAGCGCGGCCAGGCCACCAGTGATGGCCGCCGTCAGTGAGTGCCCGGCCGCCCCGCACAACGCCACGGCGAGCCCAATGCCGAGCACAGCCCGGGACGCGAACCGCAGCCGCATCTGCCCCGGATCGTGTGCGACGAACGCCCTCTTCAGCAAGTTGCCCTGCCCCTTTCGCACATAGACCAGCGCAGACATGAGAAAGGCGCCACAGAGATCCCTGGGGGACCCGCAGCGCCATTGATAGCACTATCTCAACACCTGGGGGGCTAGTGGTTCAAATGAAGCCCACTCCCCTGGGCCAATGGTCCAGAATATCTTCACCTTGCCCGGCCGCATCAGAGCCAACGGACCAACCTCACGCGACATCGGCGCGCGAACGGCAGCCACCGCCCCAGAACCTCCACCTCATCACTGCAGCTTCTGCTGCCGAACCCAGGCCGTCACCTCGGAAACCTTGAACTGGATCTTGGCGTTGCGGCCGCGCCCAAACTTGTACGGAACGAGCCCGAGGCCGGGGCGTCGCGGTACACCCAGGAGATCGACATGTTCAGGTACTCCGCCGTCTGCTTGGCGTCCATAAATTCCGCAGGCATAGCCACCCGATCCGTCATCGCGTCCACGGTGCCCACAGCTTCTCTGCCGCCGGCACTCCAGCTGTAGATCGTGATCTTGATGGCTTACGGCTGGGTTCCCTGGGCTCGTGCGGGGGCTGTCCCGGGGCAGTCCGAACAGACACCATGCATGGGTGAGCATCGTCATCACGTACTTCATCGCCCCTGACGACACCTCGGCGGCAAACATCGTGGGTAGCGGGCCGGACGGAGTCCTCGGCTCATTGAGCTGCGGTAACTTCGATGCCTCCGAGGCGGTGATCGAGTGGGAGAGCCTGCTCGCCGGACAGAGCTTCGAGGCGCTCGTCGCATCCGACGAGCCGCATACGATTGCTGACCCGGGAGACGAGGGCGGCCCGCTTGTGTTCGTCATCTCGGCTGCGCTTCAAGGGGCGCCGGCCGGTGCTTCGGCGGATCGCCTTGCCGGGGTCGGCGAGTTGTGGATCCAGGAACGGGCCGCTGAGGGCGAGGCGTTCGACCCGGAGACGGCGGACATCGGCGTCCGGGGCCGACCAGAGCCGACAGCGCAAGGGGCATGACCTGCGGAATACGCGGTCTGACAGAATGGGCTCCGAAAACTCAGGCGACGCGCGTCAGGAAACCGGTGTGAATCCGGTACGGTCCCGCCACTGTGACCGGGCTGCAGCAGCCCGGAAGCCAGATACTGACCGCGCCGCCTTCTCGTACGACCAGGGGACGAGGACATCCCCCGGAAAGGCTCGGCCATGCCCCCGATACGCCGTGTACCCCTCGCGCTCATCCCGCTGCTTCTGCTGCCGCTCACCGGCTGCGGCACCGGCGGCGAGGGCGAGGCAGAGGCCGCACCGGCCGCCGACGGTTTCCCCTACACCGTCACCAACTGCGGTACGAAGACGACCTTCGACGCCCCGCCGAAGCGGGCCGTCACCATGAACCAGCACGCCACCGAGATCATGCTGGCCCTCGGACTCCAGGACCGGCTGGCCGGGACCGCCTACCTGGACGACAGCATCCTGCCGGAGTACCGGTCCGCGTATGCCAAGACCAAGGTGCTCGCGAAGGAGTACCCCTCCAAGGAAGTGCTGCTCGGCGCCAACCCCGACTTCGTCTACGGCGGGTACAGCAGCGCCTTCGACAAGGCCAAGGGCGAGGACCGGGCGGGGCTCCAGAAGGACGGCATCAACACCCGGCTGAACATCGAGAACTGCACCAAGGGCAAAGTCGGTATCGATCAGCTCGCCACCGAGATCACCCAAGTCGCCAGGGTCTTCGGCGTACCGGAGCGCGGCGAGAAGCTGATCGCCGAGGAACGACAGAAGATCACGACGGTCGAGGCGGAGCTCAAGGGCTCCGCACATCCCTCGGTGTTCGTGTACGACTCCGGCGACAGCTCCGCGTTCACGGCGGGCGGTAAGGGCATCGGCAACGAGATCGTCCGGCTCGCCGGGGGCCGGAACGTCTTCGCGGACCTCGACGCCACCTTCGGCGACGTGTCCTGGGAGCAGGTCATCAAGCGCAAGCCCGAGGTGGTCGTGATCTACGACTACGGAGGCACAACGGTGGCGGCCAAGAAGAAGCGGCTGCTGAACGATCCGGCACTCGCGGACGTGCCGGCGATCAAGAACGTGAAGTTCGCGGTGCTCCCGCTGTCCTCGGCCGTGCTCGGTGTCCGGGTCGCCGACGCCGTACAGGACCTGGCCGGGCAGTTGCATCCCGGCACTCCGTGAGCGCGGAGTCCGCCCGCTCCGGCCCGAAGTCCGTCCTCCGCTCGACCTCCGTCGTGATCGGCGTCCTCACGGTGCTGCTGCTCGCGGCGGTGGTGGCCGGTCTGGCGCTCGGCCCGGTAAGGATTCCACCGGGCGAGGTATTGAGTACGGTCCTGGGCGGTGAACGCACCGGTGCGTACCCGACGATCATGTGGGAGGTACGGCTGCCCAGGGTGCTGCTCGGGGCCGTCGTCGGCGCCGGGCTGGCCCTGTCGGGCGCGGTGCTCCAGGCGTTGGTGCGCAACCCGTTGGCCGATCCGTTTCTGCTGGGTGCCTCGTCCGGGGCGTCGGCGGGCGCCGCCGTGGTCGTCGTGCTGGGGGTCGGAGCCGGGGTGGCCACCGACGTGGCGCTGCCCGTCGCAGCGTTCGCCGGGTCCATGGCCGCGCTGGTCGCCGTCTACGCGATGGCCCGGCGCGGCGGCACCATGACAACGGGCCGGCTGATTCTGGCCGGGGTGGCGATCCAGTACGTGCTGTCCGCGTTCACCAGCCTGATCCTGGTGTTGTCCTCCCGGGCCGAGCATGTGCGGGCGATCCTGTTCTGGACCCTGGGCGGCCTGGGCGGCGCCCGCTGGGACCAACTGGCGCTGCCCGCCGTGGTATTGGGCGTCGGGGCCGTCCTCCTGATCAGCCTGGCCCGTCCGCTGGATCTGCTGCTGACCGGGGAGGAAGGGGCCCGCAGCCTCGGCCTGGACCCCGGACGCTTCCGGGGCGGGGTCTTCGTGCTGGTGTCACTGATCATCGGCGTGCTGGTCGCCTACAGCGGGGCGATCGGCTTCGTCGGCCTGATGGTTCCGCACGCCGCCCGGCTGATCGTCGGCGCGTCCCACCGCAGACTGCTGCCGGTGACGGCGCTCGGCGGGGCCGTCTTCCTGCTGCTGGCCGATCTGCTGGCGCGGACCGTGGCTGCCCCCGAAGAGATTCCCGCCGGGGTGATCACCGCCCTGGTGGGCGGCCCGTTCTTCCTCTGGCTGCTGCGCCGCTCCAGCCGTACCGAAGGGATCACCGGATGAGCCCCGCACCGTCCCCGACGGCACTCGCCGCCGACGGGATCAGCTACGAGGTGGCCGGCCGTACCCTGCTCGACGCGGTCACGCTGGACGCCGCCCCCGGCGAGACGGTCGGCCTGGTCGGGCCGAACGGCAGCGGCAAGACCACCTTCCTGCGCTGTGTGTACGGCGCCCTGCGCCCCGCAGCGGGTCGGGTCCTGCTGGACGGAGCGGACGCCGCTGCCCTCAGCACGAAGGAACGGGCGCGCCGCGTCGCCGTCGTTCCGCAGGACAGCCCCGGCACCTTCGGCCTGACCGTACGCCAGGTGGTGGCGATGGGGCGAAGCCCACACAAACGGTTCTGGGAGCAGGACGACGCCGACGACGTCCACCGCATCGACCAGTCGCTCCAGCGCGTCGGCGCGGCGCCCCTGGCCGACCGGCGGTTCGAGGAACTGTCCGGCGGGGAACGGCAACGGGCCCTGATCGCCCGCGCACTGGTCCAGGAACCGGGGCTGCTGGCGCTCGACGAACCCACCAACCATCTGGACATCCGCTACCAGCTGGAGATCCTCAGCCTGGTGAGGACGCTCGGCACCACCAATCTGCTGGTGCTGCACGACCTCAACCTGGCCGCTTCCTACTGCGACCGGCTGTTCGTCCTGAGCGCCGGACGACTGGTGGCGTCCGGCTCCCCGCACGCGGTACTGACGGAAGAACTGCTGGCCGAGGTCTACGGGATACGATCCCGGATCGGCGTCCACCCGGTCACCGGCTCCCCCAACGTCGTCTACCTCCCGCTGTCGTGAGTGACGACGACTCCCCCGTCTGGACGCCCTTGCCGCACGGGCCACGCTGGCAGGTCACTGAAGGCGAACCGCCCGCGAGCGAAGCAGGGCAGTGGCTGGCAGCCGACCGACTGGCCGATCCGGCGGGCGAGGAGCTGTCCACGCTGCTGGAGCGCGAGCGCACAGGCAGCGGCCACCGCACCGGCCATGCGACCGCGCTGACCCTGATGGCGGTATACGCGGGCTGGGTCACTGCCGCCGCCGTGCTCCATTGGGCGCTGTACGACGAGATCCCGGACATGCGGTCCGGCAATGTCCTGGTGCTCCCCGCCACGCACGGGATCGACGGAGTCCGGGTGCGCAGAGCCCGGCTGTTGGTGCCCCGGGCCGGGGAGGACTCCGTACGGCTGCTGCACCGCACCGTACTCGACGGACATCTGCTACCGGTCGCCGATGCGCTGCACCGCCGCACCCGCGCCGGGGTCAGGCAGTTGCTCGGCGGCATCGCCCATGGCTGCGCCACGGCGCTGTGCGCGTACGGCGCCGAGGTGGACCTGCTGGCCGCCCGCTGGCGGCAGTTCGCGGACACCGCCCCCGGCGGACTCGCGGCGCTGGGCGAGGTCGCAAGGGTCCGGCGAGCGCCGGACGGCCCGGAGCGGCTGGTCTATCTGCGCAACACCTGCTGTCTGTACTACACGAGCGCGGAGGCGGTGCGCTGTGCGAGCTGTTGTCTGACAGGCCGCGAAGAGCGGCTACGGGCGTACACGAGGCCGAAGTAGCACCGGTGGCTCCGAGGTCCAGGCGCCGGTTCCAGCGAATACGGCGCGCAGTCCCGGCGGACGACCTCGACATTGGGCCGTTGGGTGAACCAGGCAGCCAGGACGAGACCGACCGCCGCGAGGGTCGAACGCAGCCGCCCGGCACAACCGGCCAGTCGTCCGGAGCGACCCGGTGGACGGCCACCGCGCGCGGTCCGGCAAGGTCCGGGCGCGGTGGGTGACCCGGACCAGCTGACGCTGGCCGCCATCAAGGCCATGCCCAGAACCGACGTCTTCTTCGTGCTCGGCAAGGGCCGGGAGAAGGACCCCCTCACACAGCTGCGGCGGGACATGCTCGCCGAGCACGTGCCCGGCCCGTACCGCGTCGTCGAAGCCGAGGATCCGTGGCGTGACCGCTCCCAGGACGAATCCTCGCGATACGCCGAAGCGGTACACGACTGGCGGCGTCGGCGTGCCGACGTCTGCGAGCAACTGATCCGTGACGAACTGGCGCCGGGCGAGCGTGGAGCCTTCCTGGTGTGGGGCGACCCGTCCTTGTACGACAGCACTCTCGCCATCCTGGAAGACATCAAGGCCCGCGGTGAGGTGACGTTCGAGCACGAGGTGATCCCCGGGATCAGCAGCGTCTCCGCTCTGGCCGCGCGTCACCGCATCAACCTCAGCCGGGTCGGCCGGCCCATCCACATCGCTCCCGGGCGACGGCTCCCCGAGGGCCTCCAGAAGGACGACGGCGATGTCGTCGTCATGCTCGACGCCCACGAGTCGTTCCAGCACTTCGCAGGCGGCGGCATATGGATCTATTGGGGTGCCTACCTCGGAACTCCGGACGAAATCCTGATCGCCGGACCGCTCGACGGCGAAGGGCCGAATGCGTCGGCACACATGCGCGAGGAGTCCGGTGTCCTGGGTACGTCGCCCGCGGCACCGGCCTACCGGCCTTCGCGGGAACGAGGTGTCGGCACAGTACGGCCACCGGCTAACCGACGAGCCTTTTCCACTCGCCGTTGTGCTTCACCGAGAAGGGATTCCACGGCGGACCGCGTCTCGACATCCCGCGCGGATTCACTGTCGCCCGTCCGGAAGTGTTGTTCAGCGAGCGCTGCGCCGAGGGACTCGGTCAGATCGATCAGGTCCAGCAGTGCGTCCCGGGTGGTCCTCACCCGTGCAACGTGTGCGCCCAGTTGACGCCTGGAGGCGATCAAGCCCTCGTACTCCTGCTCAGTGAGCGCGATCCTGGAATCTCCGTCGACCCTCACGATCTTCGGTTCGTGTCTGGCGGTCATCGTTCCCCCGGTGTTCTCGCTGAAGGACCCTGGACGTCACACGAGCTGAGGACCCAGCACATCACGCTGACGCGACAGTCGCGGTACCGGTCTCCCTGACAACCTCGCAGACCGTGACGTGCGGGTACCTCACCATGAAACGTGGGTGAGGGCCCTACGGCGGGGCCCTCACCCGTGGGAATCAGGCTCCCCAGCGCAGGGCGATGGTGTCGCCCACGTTGATCACCTTCTCTCGGGGGACGCCGGCGAAGGCGGAGCCGTCGACGCTGGCCTTCCAGGTGTTGGAGCCGCTGTTGGCCTTGCCGTTGACCGCGGTGATGGTGCCGGTGCCCGACGAGGGGGTCACGCTCGTGACGCAGCCCGCCGGAGAGGCTCCGCTCGTCGCGGCGGCCAGTACGTCACCGAGGGTCGTGGTCGTCCCGGTCGGGGTGAAGGACACCGAGCACACCTTGAGGTTGCCGGTGCCGTCGTCGACGGTCAGCGCGAGCTTGGTGGAGGTGCCCGCGGTGAAGGTGGGCTGGGCGACCCACTGCGGGGCGCCCGGAGTGACCGGGACCGGCGGGGCAGCCGTGAAGCCGCCGCCGACGACCGCGCGAAGCGCGTCGATCGAGGAGTAGGGAGAGGGCGCGGTGTCGGACGGCTTGTACTTGAAGCCGCCTGCCGGGTTGAACTGGTTCGCGATCAGGAAGTCGATCGGCGTCTTGCCGTTGACGGTGACGAAGTCGCCGGTCTGGGGGTTGATTCCGCAGGCGTTCAGGCCCGCCACGCCCCAGCCGTTGGAACTGGTGTTGACCCCGTAGAGGGAGTTGAACGCCCCGGTGGTGGCGACCAGTTTGCCCTTGAGGAAGTTCTTAGCCTGGACGACATCCGCGGCGGTGTTGGGAACGCCCGAGACACAGAGGGCGGCCATCGCGGCGCCGGTCATGTCGACGTCGCTCGCGGAGTTGAGAGCGGTGGAGTCGCCTTCGGCCTTGCTGTAGGTCCAGCCGCCGTCGACGTGCTGGTTGGCCCGGATACGAGTGACCATCGAGTCGGTCAGCGACTGCGGGATGCGGGCGCCGCCGACCTGGGTCTTGGCGCCGCCGAGGGCGAGAGCCGCGAAGACGGTGCCGTTGAAGTTTCCGGACGGGCCGAAGTAGCCGGGCTCGGCGGTCTGCCAGTACGAGTAGATGTCGGCGACGAGGTTGCGGGAGGCGGAGACGCGGGCCGGGTCGATGCCGGCGGCGTACGCGTTCAGCGCGCCCCGCTCGTAATCGGTGACCACGGGGGCGGCGGAGGGCCAGCCGGACGTGGACAACAGGTTGCGGTAGACGGTGCGGGCGTTCTTCGTGGTGTCGCCGCCCGGAGCGACATCGACGACGGCTGTGCCGGAGGCCGCGAAGACGCTGAACGCCCACTCGTTGGACAAGCCGGAGCCGGCGTACGAACCGTCCGCCGCCTGCAGCGACTTGAGATAGGCGACGCCGTTGGTCTTGGACGTGGCTATCTGCGCGGGACTGGAGGTCGCGAGGGCTGGCAGTGCGGTGAGGGCGAGAGCGCCGAACGCTGCGGGCACCGCGAGTGCGAGGCGGCGGGAAGCACGAAGACGGGGCATGGCCTGCTCCTGGAATCGGCGGACGCCGGCCTCCAGTGCATGCCGGGCTTTCTCCGCGCAAGGGCACGGCCGGGCATGGTCGGGAGCCGCCGTCCGGAACGCGTGGTACGGCTTCATGTACTGCTGCGCCGTATGGGCATTCGGGCTCGGAAACGGCCCCCGCCGTCCCACACCGCTGCGCGTCAGCTCCGGCTTCGCACCGGATTCCCCCATCTGGCAGCCCAGGACGCTACCCGAGTGGTCAAGGGTCCGCCAGCCATTCGGACGGGGACGGACCCCGGGTGTCCGGGATTCGTCCGGTGGGGCACACACCATCTTGACGGCCCGACCGGATCCGTGTTGCACTCCGGCTGATAAGCACTCAGCACCAGGGGAAGCCGGTCGAATTCCGGCGCTGACCCGCAACCGTAGGCCCGGTTCGTCCCGGGTGAGCCGGAATGCCTGGAGCAGGGACAGAGACACGAGGAACGCCGTCGCGGACTACGGCGTGGTCGTCGCAGCCTCCCCATGGCACAGCAGCCGGGCGGGGCGCATCGCCACGTACGCAGCCGCCCGGCAGAGACGAGGGGCCGCGTGGGGACCGAACAGCAGTCGAAACGGCAAACTAGCAGGAGACAGCGGCTGCTGTCCCTCTTGACCGCTTCCCTTCTGATGCTCGGTGCGGGAGTGGCGTTCTCCACTGCCTCGCCGGCGAGCGCCGACCCCGTCGAGCAGTGCACCGCCACGACCGGCGCCATCGTCGCAGTGGACTTCGGCCCCTTCGGCGGCCCGGTGGTACGCGGCTGCGACACCACCCCCACGACCGGCTACGAGTTGCTGCACGAGGGCGGGTTCAGCACCACCGGCACCGTCCACGACGGCGACGGATTCATCTGCCGGATAGGCAACGGCTCCTTCAACACCGGTACGGAGTACCCCACTCCGGACAAGGAGGACTGCGTCCTCACCCCGCAGGCCACCGCGTACTGGTCGTACTGGATCGCCTCGCCCGGGCAGAAGAACTGGACCTACAGCCCCCTCGGCGCCATGTCCCGCACCCCCAAGGACGGCGACGTGGACGCCTGGGTGTTCGGCGGCACCGACGTCGGCGGCACCACCGGCAAGCCCACCTTCTCTCCCGACGACGTACGGGCCAAGGGCGGAGTTCCCACCACGGACCCGACCGGTCCCACGGACCCGCCGACCGTGCCTCCCGGCTCGGTCGACGTGGCCGCCGCCACCCGCTGGCTCACCGGGAACCTGACGGACGAGGAGCGTGTCGTCGACGAGGGCGCCACCACTGCGAACCACCTTCTCACCACCGAGGTCGTCTACGCCCTGGCCGCCGCCGACCCCAAGAGCCCGGCGGCGCGGAAAGCCGCCGCGTTCCTCGCCGCACCCGCGCAGACGGACGCGTACGCGTACCCGGCCGGCAAGGACGGGATTCCCGACGCCTCGGCCGCCGCACGTCTGGCGCTCGTGGCCGAGGCCACCGGCAAGGACCCGCGCGACTTCGGCGGGCACGATCTTCTCGGGGACCTCGTCACGTACGTCTGCCCGAGAGACATCGGCGACGGCGAGACGATCCCCGGTTGCCTCACCAAGGGCGACTTCCGCACCACCGGGCAGGCCGACGCCCAGGCCATGGCCGTCATCGCCCTGCTGAACGGCGATGTGACGCCCCCGGCCGACACCGTGACCCGGCTGACCGGACTCCAGTGCGAGGACGGCGGCTTCACCGGCATCCTCATCCGGGCCGGCGAGTGGTGCGACAGCGACGCGAGCTCCACCGGACTGATCGCCCTGGCCCTCAAGCGGGCCGGCGGCCACGACGCGGTGGTCGACAAGGCGCGGGCCTACCTCAAGAAGTCCCAGCTCCCGACCGGTGCCTGGCCCTCCGCCTCGTACCTGACGACCGGCAGCGCGGGCCCCACCGGCTGGGCGGCGCAGGCCCTGCGTGCCCTGGGCGACACTGCCCGAGCCGACGCGGGTGTCTCCTGGCTCTCCAGGCAGCAGCTCCCCGGGGGCGGCTTCGGCTTCGAGGAGGGTGAGACCGAGCCCCGGTTGTTCGCCACCGCCCCGGTTGTCATCGCGGGTGCCAAGAGCGACCTGGTCGCGCTGACCACCAAGAAGGTCGACCCGCCGACCACGGAGCCGACGACCAACCCTCCGGCTGGTGACGGGCCCGACCTGAAGAAGGGCACGGCCTACCTCACCGATCACAAACGACTCATACAGGGCCACTACTACGAGAACGCCGAGGGATCCGGGTTCGCCGATTTCGGCATGACCATCGACGGCGCCTACGCGCTCGCCGCAACCGGCCACGACAATGCCGCTCTGCGCAACATCGTCGACTTCCTCGACAAGGGCGGCAAGGACGGCAAGGGCCGCGGTATCCACGACTGGACACTGATCGGCACCAAGTACGCGGGCGGCGGCTTCATCGGCAAGGCGGCCGTCCTGGCCGAGGTCGTGGGCCGCGACCCCAGAGACTTCAGCGGGCAGGACCTGATCGGCGCGCTGGCCAAGGCGATCTGCCCGGCGAAGACGCCGACGCCGCGCCCCTGCGCGGCCAAGGGCAACTACACCTATGCCACGTCCGTCTTCTCCCAGTCCCTCGGCGTCATGGCCCAGGTCCGCGCGGGCGAGACGGCCGCCGCGGCCGAACCGATCGCCTATCTCAAGAGCCTTCAGGAGCCCTCGGGTGCTTGGCCGAGCCTGATCGGCGAGAAGAGCGACGCCGAGGTCGACTCCACCGCGATGGCCGCCATGACCCTGGACCTGCTGCCCGACGCCGCCTCACAGGCGGCCGTGGACAAGGCCCTCGCATGGCTGGCCACCCAGCAGCTGGCGGACGGCGGCTTCCCCGGCGCCTCCGGCAACTCCGTGAACTCCGCCGCTCTGGCCGTACAGGGCCTGTCGCTGGACGCCACGAAGTACGCGGGCGGCATCGCCAAGGCCCGCAAGTTCCTGGCCTCTCAGCAGAACGCCGACGGCGGGTTCAATGTCGTCAAGGGCGGCCAGCCCGGATCCGACGTCCGCGCCTCGACCCAGGCCGTCGGCGGCGCCACCGGCATCTCCTTCGGCACCCTTGAGCGCAGCCTCGACGGGACCACTCCGGAGCCCGCGCCCAGCGGCTCGGGCCGGCCATCCGGCTCTCCTTCGGCGCCCGACATCGTGACCCCGGGCGAGGAGACGGGCGGAGCCGGTGCGGACGGCAACTCGGGCTCGGGCGGCGGCCTCGCCTCCACCGGGGCACAGATCGGCGGCCTCGCCGCAGCAGCCGTGGTGCTGGTCCTCGGTGGCTGGGGCGCGACCCGCGCCGCCCGGCGCCGCCGCGAGACCACCGGGAGCGAGGCATGAGGAGCAGTCGTGTCCTGCGCGCCCTGGCCCGTACCGCAGCCGCCCTGGGGCTGACGGTGGCGGCGTTCACCGCCACCGCGGCCCCCGCCGGGGCCGCCCCTCAGCCGATGGGTCAGTGCACCACCTCCTCGGGTGCCGTGCTCGCCGTGGACTTCAGCCATTGGGGCGGGCCCGTCTACCGCTCCTGCGGGACCACTCCCACCACCGGGTACGAGCTCCTCAACCAGGGCGGCTGGCGGACCACCGGAACCGGCCACGACGGCCCCGCATTCATCTGCCGCATCGGATACAGCGGACACCAGGGCGGCAAGCAGTACCCGACACCGCAGCAGGACGACTGCGTCCTGACGCCGCCGGCCTCCGCCTACTGGTCGTACTGGCACGCCGATCCGGGACGGAGCACCTGGGAGTACAGCCAGCTCGGCGCCATGCTCTACAAGCCGAAGCCCGGCAGCGTGGACCTGTGGATCTTCGGCGGGACGAACATCGAGGGCACCCAGGGCCGGCCCACCGTCACCCCCGATCAACTGCGCGCCAAGAACACGAAGCCCACCGGCGGCGGCAAGCCCGTCCCCGAGGACACCCACACCGCGGCACCCCTTCCGCCGAACGTCAACACCGGCCCCGCGCCGGAGAACCCGCCTCCGGCGGACCCGACGCCTCCCGCGACGACGCCACCACCGAGCCCCTCCGGGAGCGTCTCGCCGACCCCCTCCGCATCGCCGTCGTCCAGCGCGCCCGCTTCCGGGCCCAGAGTCGTCGACGCGGCGCCCGCGGCCGAAGCGAAGTACGACGTGGGCTCGTACCTGCCCGCCGTGGCGACCGGTGTGCTCGTCCTGCTCATCGGCGGCGCCGCCTGGTACGCGGCGAAGCGCCGCCGCACGGAGTAGCCGGGTGCCCCACACCAGCACGGACGCGGCGAGGCCGCCCGCGTCCGGCCTCGCGCCGGACCCGGGCGGCCGCCGTCTGCCCCGCACCCTGCACCCCGTCGCCTGGTGGATCTGGGCCCTGGCCCTCGCCACCGCCGTCAGCCGCACGAACAATCCACTGCTGCTGCTCCTGGTCCTCGCGGTCCTCGGATACGTCATCACCATGCGGCGGACGGAAGCACCCTGGGCCAGAGGCTTCAAGTACTACCTCTACCTGGCCCTGACGGTCGTGGCGATCCGCGTGGTCTTCCGTGCCGTCTTCGCCACCGGCATCACGCCCCACGACCACTTCCTCTTCTCGCTCCCCCACATCCCGACCCCCGACTGGTACGCGGGCATCCAACTCGGCGGCCCGGTGTCCCTGGAGGCGTTGCTGTCGGCCGCGACCGACGGGTTGCGCCTTGCCTGCATGCTCTGCTGCATCGGTGCCGCCAATACCCTCGCCAACCCCAAGCGTGCCCTCCGCGTGCTGCCGGGCGCCCTGTACGAGCTGGGCGTCGCCGTCACCGTCTCCATCAGCGTGGCGCCCCAACTGGTGCAGAGCGTCCAGCGCGTGCACCGGGCCCGGCGGCTGCGGGCCGGACGCTCCAAGGGCCTGCGGGCCCTGCGCGGCATCGTCGTCCCCGTCCTCGAAGACGCCCTGGAACGCTCCCTCCGGCTTGCCGCCGCCATGGACTCCCGCGGCTACGGACGCGCCGGGACCGCCACTCGCCGCTCCCGCCGTGCGACCGGCGCTCTCATGCTGCTCGGCATGTGCGGCCTGTGCGCCGGCGCCTACGGGCTCCTCGACGCCACCGCACCGGCCGTGCTCGGCTTTCCCGCACTCGCGGCCGGCGGGCTGCTGTGCGTGGCCGGACTGCGCCTCGGCGGGCGCAGGGTCACGCGCACGACCTACCGGCCCGACCCCTGGCGGGCCGCCGAGTGGGCCGTCGCGGGCTGCGGGGTCCTGTCCGCCGTGCTCCTCTTCACCAACGCCGGCTTCGACGCGGCCGAGTTGAATCCCTCCATCTACCCGCTCAGCTGGCCGCCCCTGCCACTCGTCCCGGCCGCCGCGATCCTCCTCGCGGGAGCCGCCGGATTCCTGGCACCACCACCGAGCACTCCCATCCGTCCGGCCGTCCCCGCGCAGCGCACCGAGGAACCCAAGTGATCACCTTCGACCAGGTCACCGTCCAGTACGAGGACACGGCCGAGCCCGTCCTGCGGGACGTGAACCTCACCGTGGAGGAAGGCGAACTCTGCCTCGTCGTGGGCCACACCGGCGTCGGCAAGTCCACCCTGCTGGGCGCCGTCAACGGCCTCGTCCCCCACTTCACCGGAGGCACCCTCTTCGGGCGCGTCACCGTGGACGGCCGCGACACCGCGGACCATCCGCCCCGCGAACTCGCCGACGTCGTGGGCGTCGTCGGCCAGGACCCCCTCGACGGCTTCGTCACCGACACCGTCGAGGAGGAACTCGCCTATGCCATGGAGCAGTTGGCCGTACCCCCGGCAACCATGCGCAAGCGCGTGGAGGAGACCCTCGACCTGCTCGGCCTCGCCGATCTGCGCCATCGCGCCCTGCACGAACTCTCCGGAGGCCAGCAGCAGCGCGTCGCCATCGGCTCCGTCCTCACCGCCCACCCGCGGGTTTTGGTCCTGGACGAACCCACCTCCGCGCTCGACCCGACCGCAGCGGAAGAGGTCCTGGCCGCCGTCACCCGGCTCGTCCACGACCTCGGCGTCACCGTCCTCCTCGCCGAACACCGCCTGGAGCGCGTCGTCCAGTACGCCGACCGCGTGATCCACCTCCCCGGCGACGGCCACGTCGTCTCAGGCCCGCCCGCCGAGATCTTCCGTACGTCGTCCATCGCACCGCCCATCGTCGAACTCGGCCGCACCGTCGGCTGGTCCCCGCTTCCCCTCTCCATCCGCGACGCCCGCCGTGCCGCCGCACCGCTGCGCACCCGGCTGGCCCACGTCGCTCCCCCAGCGGTGCGGCCCGCTCCCGACGGGGGCCGCGCCAAGCTGCTCACCGCGCGCGGGATCACCGTGACGTACCAGGGCATTCCGGCCGTCCGTGAGGTCGACGTCGACCTGCGCGGCGGGGAGATCACCGCCCTCATGGGCCGCAACGGCTCCGGCAAGTCCTCCCTGCTCTGGGCTCTCCAGGGCTCCGGGCCTCGCAGGGCCGGCTCGGTGGCCGTGGGTGAGCCCGGCGGCCCGAAGGCCCAGGACCCACAGAAGGTCTCGGCGGCAGCGGCCCGGCGGCTCGTCGGTCTGGTCCCGCAGACTCCCACCGACCTGATCTACCTGGAAAGCGTCAAGCAGGAGCTCGACCAGGCCGATTCCGAGTCCGGGGTCGCGGCGGACGGGACACCGGCCCGCGCCATCCTGGACCGGCTGGCACCCGGCATCCCCGACACCACCCACCCACGCGACCTGTCCGAGGGCCAGAAGCTGGCCCTCGTCCTGGCGATCCAGCTCGCCGCAGCCCCGCGAGTGCTGCTGCTGGACGAGCCCACGCGCGGTCTCGACTACCGGGCCAAGGGCGAGCTGATCGGCATCGTGGACGGGCTGGCGGCCGAGGGGCGGGCCGTCGTGATCTCCACGCACGACGTGGAGTTCGTCGCCCGGGCGGCCGACCGCGTCGTGGTCATGGCCGAGGGTGACGTCGTGGCCGACGGCCCCACCGGCGAGGTCATCGTCGCGTCCCCCGTCTTCGCTCCGCAGACCGCGAAGATCCTTGCCCCACTGCCCTTCCTCACCGTGGACCAGCTGGCTGCCGCACTCCCCGCCGACGGAACGGACCCCGACTCGTGAGCACGAACACCGCGGCCATTCGCATCCGTGCCCGGGCCGGCGTCGTCATCGCCATGGCTGCTTTTCTGGGCGCCGTCGCGTTCTTCTGGCCCTTCCTCGTAGCACCTGGCACGTTCGGCTCGAACTACGCCCCGCCCCTGATTTTCGGCGTGCTGCTGGTGATCGTGCTCTGCGTGGTGATCTCCGAGATCGCCGAGGGCGGCATCAACTCCAAGGCGCTCGCCATGCTGGGCGTGTTGTCCGCCGTCAACGCGGCCATCCGTCCTCTCGGCGCGGGCACGGCCGGCATCGAGACGGTGTTCTTCATCCTCGTCCTCGCGGGCCGGGTGTACGGCCCCGGTTTCGGCTTCACCCTCGGGTGCACCTCCCTCTTCGCCTCCGCACTGATCACCGGTGGCGTGGGCCCGTGGATGCCCTACCAGATGTTCGGCTGCGCCTTCGTCGGCATGCTCGCCGGATTCCTCCCCAGGGCGGCCGGTCGCAAAGAAGTCCTCATGCTTGCCGTCTACGGCTCGCTCTCCGGCTACTTGTTCGGCTTTCTCCTGAACCTCTCCTTCTGGCCCTTCTCCCTGGACCCGAACAGCTCGATCGCCTACCTGCCGGGGCTCCCGTTCACCGAGCAGTTCCAGCGCTACATCGCCTTCGACCTGGCCACCTCCCTCGGCTGGGACACCGGCCGCGCCGTCACCAACCTCATCTGCATCACCCTGGCCGGCCCCGCCGTCCTCACCGTCTTCCGCCGCGCCGCCCGCAAGGCCCGCTTCCAGGCACCGATCCGCTTCGCGCGTCGCGATGCGGACCCGGGCGCCGCGACCGGCTGAACCCCGGCCGACTGCACCCTGCCGCCGGTCGCACATCGCACCAGACCGCACCCACGATCGAGAGGAACCTCATGCACCAGAACCTGATCCGCCGTGCCGCCGTGACCACCGCGATTCTCGGCATCACCCTCGCCACAGCGCCCTCGGCCGCGCAGGCCGACAACTCCACCGTGCGATTCACCAACGCACCGGTGAGAGTCACCGTCACGGTCCAGAGCCCCGACGGCCTGCTCTTCCAGAAGAAGGTCACGACCTGGGGTCACGACGTCACCACGGCCGCGGGCGGCACCCACAAGTGCGACGGCACCAACGGCGGCGCCAACACGTCGAAGGTCCCGACTCCGACGGCCGCCCTGGACCACGCGGCGAAGTGGAACAACTTCTCCTGGGACGGAGCCTGGTACGCGTCGTTCGACGACTACTCGGTCGACACCATCAAGGGCGTGAACGGCGGCGGCTCCGCCTACTGGAGCATTTCCGTGAACGGCACCCCGACGCCGGTCGGCGGCTGCCAGTTCGAGATAGAGAACGGCGACCAGGTCGCGTTCACGTGGACCTCGTTCTGACGCTCTCCTGTCCGAGGCCCCGCCTCACCGGATGACCGACAACAGCGGCGCGGACCTCGTCGGACCGACCGCCAGCCCGGGTCGTAGCCTTGCGGCACCGTGTAGGGGACATGGCGTTGGCTCCATGTCCCCCCACGTGTCCGCACGTACCTGCTGACGAGGCGTGACGGCTCC
Organism: Streptomyces sp. NBC_01363; assembly: GCF_026340595.1. GTDB lineage: Bacteria > Actinomycetota > Actinomycetes > Streptomycetales > Streptomycetaceae > Streptomyces. Next base: position 5,028,467 of record NZ_JAPEPF010000001.1, on the reverse strand, counting down.
GCGAGTGTGTCGTCGGCGAGGTGGTCGGCAGGCAGGCCGCCGCCCTGAGCGAGTCCGGCAGAGCCGCCGCCGTGGCCGTGCAGGAGCACCCAGTCAGCCCGTCATTCGCTGCACAGAACGGTGACGGTCCGGTCAGGCTGTCCCTGAGAGCGACACAGCCGGACCCCTTCCAGGCATTCGCCGACAGCATCGCGGTTGGCCAAATGCTGCAGGGACAGATCACCAAACTGGTCCCGTTCGGTGTCTTCGTCCAGGTCGCCGACGGCATCGAGGGGCTGGTCCATCTTCAAGAGCTCACCTCGACGCCCGCGGCAACTCCACAGGACGTCGTTGAGGCCGGCGACGAGGTGACGGTCCTCGTCATGGACGTCGACCGAGAGCGGCGCAGGCTGACATCACAACATCCTTGCGGCTCATGGCTCAGCCCGGGCCGACATCACTGAGCCATTGACACAGTGACTGCCGGGTCTGCTGCGCCATGAGTAAGCCACCGGACCGGCGGCGCACCGAACCACGTCCGGTGCGCCGCACCACCCCGCGGCGGCTCTCTACTCCTCGCCCGGCAGGGGCACCCGCGCCTGCTCGACGGGGGTCAGAAGGTGTGTCAGATGGCGGGCCGAGGCGTCCCAGGACCAGGACTCCCGGACCCACTCACGGCCCGCGGCGCCCATCGCGGCCCGGTCGGGGTCGAGGAGTATCCCGGTCAGTGCCTCGGCGACGGCCGCAGGGTCGGTGCCGTCCACGACCCGGCCGGTCCTGCCGTCGAGGACGGTGTCCGGAGCACCGCCCGAATCGCCGACGACCACCGGCAGACCGCTCGCCGCCGCCTCCAGGAACACGATCCCGAGCCCCTCCGCCTCCAGACCCGCGCGCCGGGTGCGGCAAGGCATCGCGAAGACGTCCGCCGCGGCGTAGTAGGGCGGCGTATCGGTGTGCGAGACGCCGCCCGCGAAGTGCACGGCCCCCTCGGCGTGCCGCGCCGCCAGTTTGCGCAGCCGGGCCTCGTCGGGCCCTTGGCCGACCACCACCAGCACGGCGTCGGGCACCCTGCTCCGGATCAGCGGCAGGGCCCGGATGAGGGTGTCCTGGCCCTTGCGGGGGACGAGCCTGGCCACGCACAGGATGACGCGCTTGCCGTGCAGCGCGAGTTCGGAAAGCGGGTCGGGCCCGGCGCCGGCCCGGGGCCGGTACACCTCGGCGTCGACCCCGGGAACCAGTCGGCTCATGCGCGCACGCGGGCCGAGCGCGGGCTCGATCCGGGCGCGCGTGTACTGGCCCAGGTAGGTGACCACGTCGACGCCGCCGCCTATCCGGCGCATGAGCCCGCGCGCGCCGGGTGTTCTCGCCCACCAGATCTCGTGGCCGTGGGTGGTCGCCACGATGCGCCGTACGCCGCTGCGCCGCAGGGCCGGCGCCATCAGGGCCAGCGGGGCGGCGGCGCCGAACCAGACCCGGTCGCAGCCGTGGGCCCCGGCGATCTCGACGGCCCTGCGGGTCACCCGGCCGGTCGGCAGCAGCATGCGGCTCGGATCCCGTACGACGGGGAACGGCAGGCTCGCGTCGTAGGCGGCGTCACCGGGCTCGTGCGAGGTGTAGACGACCACGTCGTCGTCCGGGACGCGGGTGGCCATCGCGTGCACGAAGGTCTCGATGCCGCCCTGGCGCGGCGGGAAGTCATTGGTGATGACAAGGGTGGAGCCCATGGACTTTTCGGTTCCTTCGGTTGGTCGGCATCGGTCGGACCGCGAGGAGGAGGCAGCTTGCTGCCCGGTCTCGGGACACGGCGGCTCGCCGGGCGGGCCTCGGCCCGATCGGTCGGTGTCGGTTCGGTTCTGTGCGCGCCGGAGCCGTACCGCTCCTGCCGTTCCCGGTCGTGCGGGGGCAAGTGGCGGACGCGGACGCGGTGTTACGTGGGTGACGGAACGGGCTCAGTAGCCGGCCGGGCGCACCAGACCCGTCTCGTAGGCGTGGACCGCGGCCTGGGTCCGGTCGCGCAGTCCCAGCTTGGACAGGATCCGGCCCACGTGGGACTTCACGGTCTGTTCGGCCACCACGAGACGCTCGGCGATCTCGGTGTTGGACAGACCCTGCGCGATCAGGGCCAGCACCTCGGTCTCACGTTCCGTCAGTTCACCGGTGCGGGACTTGAGCTGGGCACGCGGACCGGCACTCACCCGGGCGAACTCGGCGATCAGCCGCTTGGTGATGTTCGGGGCGAGCAGGGCCTCGCCCTCCGCCACCACCCGTACCGCATGGGCGAGTTCCTCGGCCGAGGCGTCCTTCAGGAGGAACCCGGACGCACCCGCGCGCAGCGCCTCGTAGACGTACTCGTCGAGATCGAAGGTGGTCAGGACGAGAACCTTGACGGTGGCGCCGTCGGCCCCGGTGACGACGCGTGTCGCCTCTATGCCGCCGAGCCGGGGCATGCGGATGTCCATCAGGACGACGTCCGGGGTGAGTTCGGCCACCTTCTCCACGGCGTCGGCACCGTCCACCGCCTGGCCGACGACCTCGATGCCGGGTTCGGCGTTCAGCAGCACCGTGAGGCCCTGCCGGACCATCATCTGGTCGTCGGCGATCAGAACGCGGATGGCCGTCATCGGGTGTCCTCGGCAAGGTCGGCGGGCGCGGCGGGACCGGCGGGCTCCGCAGGGGGCGGTGCGGGCAGTATCGCAGTGACTTCGTACCCGCCGTCGGGGGTTGCTCCGGTGGCGAGTTCGCCTCCCAGCATCGCGGTGCGCTCGCGCATGCCGAGCAGGCCGTGACCGGCGCCCGGGGTGGGCGGGGCGGGGCGGTCCGGCGCGGTGTTGGTGATCCTGACCGTGACCCCGGCCGCCCGGTGGCAGATCTCCACCCGCACCCGCGCACCCGGCGCGTGCCGCATCGCGTTGCTGAGCGCCTCCTGCACGATGCGGAACGCCGACAACTCGACGCCCGGCGACAGTGGACGCGGTTCCCCGGTGGTCGCGACGGTGACCGTGAGCCCGGCACCGCGCGCGTTGCCGATCAGTTCGTCGAGCCGTTCGAGGGTGGGCTGCGGGGCGTGCCGCACGGCCTGCGGCAGGGGGTCCTCGGAGCGCAGTACGCCGAGCACCCTGCGCAGTTCGGTGAGCGCGTCGACCGCGTTCCTGCGGATGCCCTCGACATTCTCCCTCAGCTCGTCGGACGGGTTCTCGACCAGGTGCGGGACGACCTGCGCCTGGATGGAGATGACCGACATGTGGTGGGCGACCACGTCGTGCAGCTCGCGTGCGATGCGGTTGCGCTCCTCCAGCAGGGTGCGTCTGGCACGCTCCTCGGCGGTGAGCTCCTCCTGCTCGACCAGCTGTGTACGGGCCACCGCGAGGCCGTGCAGCGCGACACCCATCACCACCGTGATGACGAGGACGGCGACGGCGAGGCGGATGTCGTTGGCGCTGCGCCAGGGGGTGCCCGCTCCACAGAGGAGCCCCGCGAGCACGGTGATCGTCAGGGTCTCGGCGGCGATCCGGGGGCGCATCCGCAGCGCGACCAGGAACAGCACCCCGGCCTGCATCGCGATCCCGGCCCCGCTCCAGGGGAACGCTCCGTTCCACGGCACCCGCGACCCGAAGCCGGAGTTCGCGGCGAACGGGGTGACCAGCACCATGATGAGCATCGACGCCCACCAGGCCTGGACCGGGCGGTACAGAGCGACGACGATCGCCGCCGACTGGACCCCGGCGAAGAGGATGCCGAGCTGAATGCCCATCCCGAAGTCGAAGGCGTACTGGTTGCTGCCCGCGATGAGCACCCCCACCGCGAACATCAGCAGTGGCACCATGATCACCGGCCGCCACTCCAGCCAACGCGGCTGCCCCGACTGCCCGTTCGGGTCGACCGCCGAGGTCGCGAGGTCCTCGCGCAGGGTACGGGGCAATGCCCGCAGTACCCGCGCCGATCGCTTCACCATGTCCCCCCGGTTCACAGCTCGCACCTTAGACACGTCGTGTCGCCATCGATCCGGCGGGTCGCCCCTCGCGGACGACCAGGTTCTTCGTTCGCCGTGACCGCCGCTGCTCGTAACCGCGGAACGCCAGCCAGCAGATCAGCAGCGCCCCGGCGAACACCGGCAGCCAGGCCAGCCGGACGAGTACCCAGCCGGGTCCGTCGGGCACGGTGTGCAGGCCCGGCAGCGCCCCGCCCGCCAACAGGCCGGTCGCGGTGACCGCGATCATCGCGGTCTGGTGCCACAGGAACACCGTCATCGCCGAGAGATTCACCGTCGCCACCACCGCCCACAGTGCGGGGCGTCGCAGCAACCGGCGCAGCGGGCCGAGCAGCAGCAACGCCGCCCCGCACTGCGCGAGGCCGAAGGTGACCACGACGAGGGTCGGCGGGTCGAGGTTGGAGATCTCCACACCGGGCACCCCGACCATGGCCGCGGGGTAGCCTGCCCACAGGACCAGTCCGGCGGTGGCCGCGGCCCCGCCGAGCAGCAGCGTCCAGCCGGTCCGGCGGCTGAGCAGCTCGCCGCGGGACCAGGCCGCGCCCAGGCAGTACGGCACCAGCCAGCCAGCCGCCACGTTGACCGAGGCGAATCCGCCGGGAGCGTCCAGGCCGAACCGGTAGAGGTCGACGACCAGCACGACGGCGAACGGCCACAGCGGATGCAGTTTCGCCACCAGCGGGGTCGCCGCCGTCAACGCCACGAAGACCACGATGAACCAGAGCGGGGACCACACCAGCTTGCACAGGGCGCGCACGGTGTCCTGGTCCACCCCGGAGGCGAGCATCGTGCACGCCGCCACGGTCCACACGACCGGCACCACGGCCATCGGACGCAGCAGCCGGCCCATCCGCGTGCGCAGCCACCGGCCGTAGCTCTCGCCCCGGGCGCGGGCGGCGGCATGACTCCTCGCGCCGACCAGCCCGCCGACCAGGAAGAAGACCGCGAGGGTCTGGAGCATCCAGGAGACCGGGGTGAGGCCGGGCATGTACTGGAGCGGACTCGCTCCGTGCACCGTGCCGCTGTCGACGACCAGTGCGGTCACCAGCCAGTGGCCGAGGACGACGCCGAGGATGGCGATGGCGCGCAGTGCGTCGACGGCGCGGTCGCGGTCGGCGGGGGTGGCGGATTCGATCCGGCGGGTGAAATCACGCATGGTGCCCTCCCGGGGTCCTGGCGGATCCGGCCGCGCCGGCCACGATCCGGGCGATGTTCCTCAGTGGTTCGGAACCGGTCTTCAGGTAGTCGCTGTGACCGCCGGAGCCCGCCGCGAAGATCTCGGCACCGAACCCGGGCGAGACCGGGTCCGCTCCGAACCCGATGTCCGCGAAGGGCAGTCGGAGCTCCACGTGCGGTACGTCCGCGATCCAGTCGTGGCCGGCGCGGCCCGCCCAGACGGTGGCCGGGGTGTGCAGGGCGGCGGCGTTCCGGTAGCCGGTGCCCGGACTGCCGTACAGGACGATGTCGGCGACCCGCAGTCCGTGCGCGGCCCGTGCGCAGACGACGGAGCCGTAGGAGTGGCAGAGGACGGTGGTACGGGCCGCGGGCTTGAGCCGCATCAACTCTCCTATGAATCGCACAAGTTCGGGGGCGGCCTCGACGGCCCGCCCCGAAGTGAGCGAGGTGGGGCTCACCGTCGCCGGCGTCCGGTATCCGAGCCAGGCGACCACCGCCGACCGCTCGCCCAGTTCCTTGCGCAGCGCGAGCGAGCCGTTGCGCAGGCGCCAGTAGTGGTCGATGTCGATGCCCGCGCCGGGGACCAGTACGGCGATCCGTTCCGCGTGTGACAGATCGCCGACGACCTCGACGCCGCGGCCGCCGTCGCGGCCGTCGAAGGCGAGGAAACGGCGGTCGGGGGCGGCCATGGTGTGCAGCGCGGCAGCGCGCCTGCGGTCACCGTGACGGGCCGCCGCCCGCTCGGCCGCGCCGATGTCGGCCCGCGTCGCGGCGTACCGCCCGGCGAGGGCCTCGGGCGCGGCCGTACGCAGCGGGCCCCGGACGGCCGGAGCGGGCGCCGGTACGGCCGCGGGGCCCGCCGCGCCCGAGACCGGCACCGCCACCGAGGCGGCCACCAGCGCGGCGAGCAGGCCGCGGCGCAGGCGGGACCTGCGCGGATGGGACGGCATGACGGGTTGTTCCTTCCGTACCTGGTGGCTTCGGCGCTTCGGCGCTTCGGTGCGTCGGTACAGAAGCTATGGACGGGGCCCTGTAGTCGGCGTCCCACCGGGGTGTGAACCTTTTCCGTAGCTCTCAAGGACTACGGGTATGACACGCGGTCAGTTCCGGGCCGGACCGCTCCGGCAGGGCCTCCGCTGTGCCGTTGGTACAGTCGCAGCCCGGATCGTCGTACCAGGAAGAGGCCAGCGGACCATGGCGGTGGACGCCCTAGACACCCGTATCCTCCGGCTGCTCATCGAGCAGCCGCGTACCAGCGTCCGCGAGTACGCGCGCATCCTCTCCATCGCCCGGGGCACCCTCCAGGCCCGGATCGACCGGCTGGAGCGGGACGGTGTGATCACCGGTACCGGGCCGGTCCTGTCCCCCGCGGCGCTGGGCCACCCGGTGCTGGCCTTCGCTCATCTGGAGGTCACCCAGGGGCATCTCGACGAGGTCGGCGAGGCGCTCGCCGAGGTGCCGGAGATCATCGAGGCCTTCTCGACCACAGGCGGCGGGGATCTGCTGGCACGGGTGGTGGCCCGCGACAACGGACACCTGGAGGATGTGATCCAGCGGCTGATCCAGTTGCCCGGAGTGGTCAGGACACGTACCGAGGTGGCGCTGCGGGAACGGGTGCCGCACCGGCTGCTTCCGCTGGTCGAATCGGTGGGCCGTACAGCGGCGGGCGGGCGGAAGTGATCACCGGCTTGGCGTGCTGGACGCCATGAGTTCTCCGCACCTCCCCGAACCGGCCGTCGTCTTCGATCTCGACGCCACGCTGGTGGACAGCGAGCCGAACTACTACGAGGCGGCGCGCCGCCTGCTGGCGGAGCACCGCGTGCCCGGCTTCACCTGGGCCGAGCACCTCGGGTTCTTCGGCATCGGCGTCCACGAGACGCTGGCGGCCCTGCGGGACAGGTACGGGATCGAGGCGCCCGTCGGCGAACTGGTCGCGGGCCAGAACGCCCTGTATCTGGAACTGGCCAGGACGTCGACCGAAGTCTTCCCCCAGATGTGGAAGTTCGTGGAGCGGCTGCACCTGGACGGCGTCGCCATGGCGGTCGCGTCGGGTTCGTCGCGAGCGGAGATCGAGGCGGCGCTGGAGATCGACTCGGTGATCGACCCGGCGGACTCGCGTTCCTGGATCCTCTCCGCGCTGGACGGCCGCGAACCGGAGAGCACCGCCGCGGCCGCCCCGCCCGGCGGTCACCGTCCGTTCGTCGACACCTGGTGAGAGGAGCGCGGCCGACGGGAAAACACACGGTTCGTCCCCGCCCGCCGGAGCCCGGCAAGGACGGCGGGGCACTCGACGGGACCACGAGGTCCGGCGGCCCGATATCCTGATCTTGCCGCGCGCCCCCCACCTCGCCCCGATCCCGGTCGGGTCGCCGCCGTGGCAGCAGAAGCGGCCCACAATTCGAGATTGGTGCACAGGTGCTGGTAGCTGGTCGGTACCGGTTGATTTCCCCCATCGGCCGCGGCGGCATGGGCGAGGTGTGGCGTGCCGCGGACGAAGTGCTCGGCAGAGCGGTCGCCGTGAAGCTGCTGCTGGGCGGCCACGCGGACGAGTCGGCCACCGCCCGGTTCCGGCTGGAGGCACAGACCGCGGCCCGCCTGAGTCACCCTCATCTGGTGGCCGTGTTCGACTTCGGGGCCTGGGAGGACCGCTTCTTCCTCGTGATGGAGCTCGTCGAGGGCCGGAGTCTGGGCGATCTCCTCGCGGCCGAGGAGCGGCTCGGCGCCGAGCAGGTCGCCCGGATCGCGGGCCAGGCGGCCGCGGGTCTCGCCGCCGCCCATCGCCAGGGCATCGTGCACCGTGACATCAAGCCCGGGAACCTGATGCTGGACGCCGAGGGGTCCGTCAAGATCGGCGACTTCGGCATCGCCCAGTTCGTCGACGACCCGTCCGCCGCGCTGACCACGACGGGACAGATCGTCGGCACCAGTCTCTATCTCGCCCCGGAGCGTGCCCTGGGCCGTACGGCCGGTGCGGCGTCCGACATGTACTCCCTCGGCTGTGTGATCTACCAGCTCCTGTTGGGAGATCCGCCGTTCCGCTCGGACACGGCGACCGCCACGCTCTATCAACATGTCGATACGCCGCCCGTACCGCTCAGGCAGCGGGGCGTCGACCTGTCCCCGGCCTTCGACTCCTACCTGCTGGGGCTGCTCGCGAAGCAGCCCGAGGACCGGCCCGGCGCCCAGCAGGTCGCCGAGTGGTTCCAGGGCGATGCCTGGCGTGGGCAGCCGGAGCCCCTGCCGATGTACGCCCCGGCCCCGCCCGCGGCGACCGGCGCTCCGCACGTTTCCGCACCCGCGGGGACGGGCATTCCGCGCCCCCCGGCAGCCGCGCCCGCGTACGGCCGCGCCCCGACGGCCGGCTCCGCCGAGCAGGGCGCCGGCATGGCGACGTATCGGCTGCCGCAGTCCGGCGGCCGCAGACGCCGCCCGGCGGAACGGGCCGCACCCGCCCGGCGGGGTTCCGGCGCCCGGGACGCGATCAGGCGCCGGCCCAGAGTGGCGAGCGCCATCGCCGGCACGGTCGCCTTCATCGCGGCCGTGTACCTGGGGATGACCCTGTTCTCCCCGGACTCCGGCTCACCCGGCACCCCCGACTCCGGCCCGACCGCGACCACCGGGCCGCAGTCGAACGCCCCCTCGTCCGCACCGGAGCAGCCGGCACAGGACGAGGAGGGTGACGAGGAGGACTGACTCCGTCACCGCGCCTGCGGGGCTACGGCGGCGGACAGGCCCTGTTGCAGCAGGGTCAGTTCCTCCGGCGTGAGCCGCAGCGCACCGGCGGCCACGTTGGCCTCCAGATGGGCCGGATTCCCCGTGCCCGGGATGGCCAGCACATGGGAGCCCTGATGCAGCGTCCACGCCAGCCGGACCTGAACGGACGAGACCCCGTGGGCGCGGGCCACCGCGAGGATCTCCGGTCGTTCCGACCCGACGGGCCCCGCCTCGCGCCCCTCCCCCGCGATGGAGTAGAAGGGCACGAAGGCGATTCCCTCTTCGCCGCAGATCCGGAGCAGCTCCGACGAGCCGGGAAGGGACGAGTCGACCGCGAACCGGTTCTGCACGCAGACGACGGGTGCGATCGCCCGCGCCTCGGCCAGCTGTGCCGGCCGGACGTTGGAGAGACCGAGGTGGCGGATGAGCCCCTTCCCGCGCAGCTCGGCCAGCACGCCGAAGTGCTCGGCGATCGGGGCGGGCCCGTAGGTGCGCAGGTTCACCACGTCCAGGTGGTCACGGCCGAGCTGACGGAGATTCTCCTCGACCTGCCCCCGCAGCTGTTCGGGCCGGGCCCAGGGCAGCCAGCCACCGGAGGGGTCACGGCCCGGCCCGACCTTGGTGGTGATGACCAGGTCGTCCGGGTAGGGCCCCAGTGCCCGGTTGATCAGCTCGTTCGCGGAGCGCAGCGACGAGAAGTAGAAGGCCGCCGTGTCGATGTGGTCGACGCCGAGCTCCACCGCGCGGCGCAGCACGGCGATGGCCCGGTCGCGGTCGCTCGGGGCCGCGTCGTCGTCGAACGCCGCGCCCCTCTGCGTCAGGCGCATGGCGCCGAATCCGATGCGGTTGACCGTGAGGTCGCCGAGCCGCCAGGTGCCCGCCGCTGCTGCCGCAAGGGTCTCCGTGGTCATGATCCGAGCCTTTCCGTCCGTATCCCGCAGTCGGCTGCATCGGGGCGGTGGAGCTCCACCCACCAGGCAGACTTGCAATCAATCGTCGTCACTGGTACGTTGATTGCGAGAACTGTCTCCTCGTCAGATTCTGTCATGTGTGCAGGATAATGGCGGGCGCCTGTTCCGTACAGCCCCGTTCCCGGCCTGCGACCCATGCGTCAAGCAACCGTCAGGACCCTCCGCCCCGACGTCAGCGCTTCGTCAACGGACGCCGTCGGGACCGGCGGTCGCGCTTAGCGTCACTGCCATGCGACGCCACATCACCCGGAGCGCTCCCGGCCCTCACGGCTTGCGACCGCCCCCCTCCGGCATGACCGCCCATGACCACGGCTGGGCCGCCGACCTTCGTTTCGCGATCCACTGCTCCGTGGCGCTCTTCGGGCTGCTGCTGACCGTCGACGCGGCGGCCGGTCGTCTCACCTGGCCGCGCGCCTTGTTGTGGACCGGGCTGGCCGCCCTGTTGTGCGCGGTCCTGGTGCCACCGCGGGTCCGGGCGGGCGTCGGCCGCCTCTCCTGCCGGGGCCTGTTGCGCGAGCGGACCGTGCGCACCGACCGGCTCGTGTCGGTGCGCTGGTCGGACGGCGTGGCCCAGCGCCTGGTGCTCCGTGACACCGACGACTGCCGGGTCGAGGTCGACCCGGAGGTGTTCCTCGCGAATCCGGCGCTGTGGCACCGACTGGACGAGGACGCCCGCGGCTGCGTGGAACGCGGGACGCTGCGATGCGGAGTGACGGCACTGCGACAGCTGTCCGACCGCATCGACCGCAGGCACGCGCGCACGGTGTTCACGATCTCCGGACTGGAGTGACCACCGCGCGCACCACCGACGTTGTGCGATCCCACCACCGCGGCTTGACCAAACTTGCCAAGTCCCCCGGCACCCCCCGCAGTTCGTTGACGAGTCCATGACGACGTGTGAGTGTTCGGTCGCTCGATCACGGGCACCGGGGGGCGCGGGCGGCCGGCCACGGCCGGGGCAAGTGCGTCATGGTACGCGGCTGCCCGTGATCGAGGCCCCCCGAATCAAGGAGCCTCGATGAAACTCAGACCGATGACGGCCGGGACGACCCTGGCCGTCCTCGCCGGAATGCTGGTCGTCACCGGCGGGCAGTCTGCATCCGCCGAACCGTCCCCGCCCGCCCCGAGCGCGCTCTCGGCCGCCGTGTCGGCGGCCGACCGGGCCGCCGCCAGTGGTCTCGACACCCTGGCGAAGGGGCCCGAAGAGCGGTACGAGAGACAGATGGTGACCCCTTGGGTCAAGGGTCTGTACTCCGTCGCGTACCAGCGCACCTACCGCGGGCTGCCGGTCGTCGGCGGGGACGCCGTCGTGGTGGCCGACTCCGAGGGCCGGGTCCGCGGCACCCAGTCCGCGGTGTCCCGTCGGATCAACGTGCCGACTACACCGACCATTTCCGCCGGGGCGGCCGAGACCACCGCCCGCAAGAAGCTCCGCACGGTGCAGCGGGTGGAATCGCACCGGCTCGTGGTCCGTGCCACGGACAAGTCCTCCCGGCTGGCCTGGGAGACGGTACTCACCGGGCGCACCGCCAAGTCCCCCAGCCGGCTGCATGTCTTCGTCGACGCGGGCACCGGCAAGGTGCTCGACAGCTACGACGACGTCAAGGCGGGCACCGGGAACAGCCAGTGGAACGGCCCGTCACCGCTGGCCATCGACACCACCGCGTCCGGCAGCAGCTATTCGCTGCGTGACCCGAACCGGCCCGGCCTGAGCTGCGCCGACTACGGCACGGGCAGTGTCTTCAGCAAGTCCAGTGACTCCTGGGGCACCGGCAACGCCTCCAGCAAGGAGACCGGCTGCGTCGACGTCATGTGGGCGGCGCAGCACGAGTGGAACATGCTCAAGGACTGGCTCGGCCGCAACGGACACAACGGCAACGGCGGCAGCTGGCCGGTCGAGGTCGGGCTGAACGACGTCAACGCCTACTGGGACGGCTCCTCGGTCTCCATCGGCCACAACAACGCCAACCAGTGGATCGGCGCGATCGACGTGGTGGGCCACGAGTTCGGCCACGGCATCGACCAGTACACGCCCGGCGGCGCCAACAACGAGTCCGGTCTCGGTGAGGCCACGGGCGACATCATGGGCGCCCTGACCGAGGCGTACACCAATGAGCCGACGCCGTACGACGACCCCGACTACACCGTCGGCGAGAAGATCAACCTGGTCGGCAACGGGCCGATCCGGATCATGTACAACCCGGGGCAGATCGGCGACCCGAACTGCTACAGCTCCTCGATACCCAACACCGAGGAGCACGCCGCGGCCGGTCCGCTCAACCACTGGTTCTATCTGCTGGCCGAGGGCTCGAACCCCGGCGGCGGCAAGCCGTCCAGCCCCACCTGCAACAGCTCCTCGGTCACCGGTGTCGGCATCCAGAGCGCGGGCAAGGTCTTCTACGGCGGCATGCTGCTGAAGACGAGCGGGATGACCTACAAGCGCTACCGCACGGCCACGCTGACCGCCGCGAAGAACCTCGACCCGGGCTGTGTGCTCTTCGACCGGACCAAGGCCGCCTGGGACGCCATCAGCGTTCCCGCGCAGAGCGGCGACCCCGCCTGTACGCCCAGCGGCAACAACGACTTCACGATGTCCCTGGACCCGGCGTCGGGCTCCGTGAAGCCGGGCAGTTCGGTGACGGCCACGGTGCGGACCTCGGTCACCTCCGGGAGCGCGCAGGCGGTCGGCCTCACGGCGAGCGGTCTGCCCAGCGGTGTCACCGCGACCTTCAGCCCGTCGTCGGTGCAGGCCGGAGCCTCCTCGACGATGACCGTGTCGGCGTCCTCGAACGCCGCGCCCGGCGCGTACACCTTCACGGTGAAGGGTGACGGCACCCAGAGCCACACCGCGCAGTACACCCTGACCGTCGACAACGGCGGCGACAACCCCGGCGGCGGCGCACCGGACATCAGCATCGCCAACGTGCAGGCGCACCTCACCCAGCTGAACACCATCGCCACCCAGAACGGCGGCAACCGCCGGGCCGGCAGCGCCGGTTACACGGCCTCCGTCGGCTATGTGAAGAGCAAGCTGCAGGCCGCCGGCTACACCGTCAGCGAGCAGACCTGCACCAGCTGCACCTACCAGGGCAACAACCTCATCGCCGACTGGCCGGGCGGCCCGACCGACCAGACGATCATGTTCGGCGCCCACCTGGACGGCGTCTCGGCCGGCCCCGGCATCAACGACAACGGCTCGGGCTCGGCCACCCTGCTGGAAAACGCCCTCGCGCTGGCCCAGCGGAACCCCACCATGACGAAGCACGTCCGCTTCGCCTGGTGGAACGGCGAGGAGCAGGGCCTCCAGGGCTCCGAGCACTACGTCGGCCAGCTCAGCGCGGCCCAGCGCAGCGCCATCAAGGCGTACTACAACTTCGACATGGTGGCCTCGACCAACGCCGGCTACTTCATCAACAACGTGAACTCGGCCGCCTCGGCGCCGATGAAGGAGTACTGGGACTCGCTGAACCTCGCACCGGAGGAGAACGTCGAGGGCCAGGGCCGGTCGGACGACTACTCCTTCCAGCAGGGCGGCATCCCCACCTCGGGCTACGCGACCGGCGCCAGCGACACCAAGACCTCGGCGCAGGCCGCCAAGTGGGGCGGCACGGCGGGCCGTTCCTACGACTCCTGCTACCACTCGTCCTGTGACACCACGGCCAACATCAACGCGACCGCGCTCGACCGCAGCGCCGACGGCGTCGCGTACACCGTGTGGAAGACCTCGGTCGGCACCACCGCGCCCGCCGACGACTTCTCCCTCTCGGTGAAGCCGGTCACCGGCAACGTCCAGCCGGGCGGCTCGGTCACCGCGAGCGTGTCCACCGCGACCACCGGCGGCTCCGCGCAGACCGTGAAGCTGACGGCCTCCGGCGCGCCGAGCGGGGTCACCGTCTCGTTCGCCCCGGCGTCCGTGCAGTCGGGCTCCTCCTCGACGATGACCGTCTCCGCCGGGGCCCAGGCCGCGGCGGGCACGTACACCATCACGGTGACCGGGACCGGCACGGCCACCCACACCACCACGTACTCGCTCGTCGTCGGTGGCGGCAGCACCTGCCAGGCCCGGCAGGTCGTCGTCAACGGCGGCTTCGAGAACGGTGTCGCACCGTGGACCCAGACGGACGGCGTGATCAACAACCGGACGTCGGAGAAGCCGGCCCACACGGGCGCGTACACGGCCTGGTTCGGGGGCTGGGGATCCACGCACTCGGACACGGCCTCGCAGTCCCTGACGATTCCGGCGGGCTGCTCGACGTACAAGCTGTCGTTCTATCTGCGCACCGACACGGACGAGTCGGCGGGCGACCCGACCGCGTACGACACATTCACCGTGAAGCTGGGCACCAAGACGCTCGCGACGTACTCCAACGCGGACGCCGCCGGTTCCTACGCCCAGAAGACCTTCGACGTCGGCGCCTTCGCCGGCCAGACGGTCACCCTCGGATTCACCAGCAGTGAGGACGCCTATCTGCAGACCAGCTTCGTCGTGGACGACGTGACGCTGAACGCCGGCTGATCCTCCGTCGGTGTGCCCTCCGGGGCGGGGCGTGTGCACACACGTCCCGCCTCCGGTGTCTCAGCGGACCACGGCCGCCAGCCGGCGGGTGAAGTCGTCGGTCTCCGGCAGGTTGTCGTGCCGGGCCGCCAACCGGCTGTGCAGGCCGCGCAGTTCCTGGCCGAGCAGCGTGGACGCGGTGACCTCGGTGGTGTCCAGGACCGGTCCCGCGATGGCGATCGCCGCCTGCGGGTCCTGGGCGCAGGCATGGGCGTCCGCCATCCGTACCAGGAACAGCATCCGCGCCGAATGCATCCCGGGCGGGAGCAGACCCAGCGCGGTGCGGGCCGCCCCGACCGCGCGCAGCGCCAGTCGCCGGTCCCCGGTCGCCGCGGCGAGGTCGCGCAGCGCCCCGGCGGCACCCGACTCCACCCGCAGGCGCACGGAGGCGACGGACAGCCAGGGCGCCTCCGTCTCGTCCTGCTCGCCGACCCGGTCCAGCTGCGACCAGGCACGGTCGATGTGGCCCAGGGTCTGCCGCGCGTCGCCCCGTACCGCGTGTCCGCGCGCCAGGTACAGATCGCTCATCGCACCCGCCCAGTGCCGGCCGGCGGCGGCCTGCCGGATCGCGCCTCCGTAGGCGAGGGCGGACGGGCCGTCGCCCTCCAGCCGCGCCAGCGTGCTCATGTCGCTGAGCGCGGCCACCTCCGTTCCGACATGACCGGCCAGTCCGGCCCAGATCAGCGACCGGTCGAGCCAGGCCATCGCCGTCGCGTTGCGGCCCCACAGCAGTCGCAGGCAGCCGGCGGACTGCGCGTACTCGGCCGCCAGCGGCGCGAGTTGGCGTTGGTACGGGGCCGCGGGCAGGGCCATCCAGCGGAGCATCGCGTGCAGGGTGCGCTCGACCACGACGGTCGCTCCGGGCCAGGCGCGCTCCTCGTCGGCCCGCAGGCAGACGGCGAGCAGCGCCGTCAGGGCATGCACCGTGTCGATGTCCAGCGCCGGGCACGCCACGGTGGCCGGGCCGAGCGAGCAGAAGGCCGAGTGCAGGGCGACGACATCGGCGAGTACGGGGACGGTGCAGCCGTCACGGCCGTGCACCGGACACATCAGCCCGTAGCTGGGCAGGCGGCTGGGCAGGACGGTGTCCGGCGGCAGCATCGCGAGCAGGGTGCCTCCCGCGGGCTCCCCGGGCAGGGGGCCCTGCCGTGCGGGGGCCGGTGCGGGGCGCGCACCCGCACCCTCCTCGCCGGTGCCGCCCGCGCCCGCGGCCTCCGCCGCCTCGCAGGCGGCGAGGAGCGCGCCGCCCGCCGACATCAGCTCGTCCAGCCTGCGGGCCAGCGGCAGCGGTGTCCGGCGGGTGCCGTGCTCCAGTTTGCTGATCGCGGTGTGGTCGTATCCGACGCGGGCACCCACCTGGGCCTGGGTGAGCCCGGCGCGCCTGCGCCACTGACGCAAACAGGTGCCGAAGGCACGCCACGCCTCTGCGGTGCGGGCATCCGGCGCGGGGCCCATGCCCTCGGTCACCCGGAACTCCGCGGAACCCCGCCGGATGCCCCACCCGTGCCACGCTCATGGCTCATAGCCGGGAGGATAGCGAGCGCGTGTGCGCGCTGTCCCCTGTGTGCCGGGAAGATGGCGCCTTCCCGTTCCCTCCCGTTACGCGGTGGCACCGCCCGATCCGACGATCCGTCATATCCCGTGGGTCGCCTGCGGGATGGGGCGCAGTGGCCGATTACGCCCGGTGGCCCGGACGATTCGCGGAGGAGCCGCATGAACGGGTCGCCCGCCGGGCATATGACGGGTGACCGACAGGGGGTGGTGGCAGTGGGCCGCATCAGGATCGTCCGACGACCGCAGCTGCCGTCCCGGCCGCCGCCCCTCGATCTGAGGACCCCGTCCGGCCGCCCGCTGCCGTACTGAGCGCGGGGCCCCGGCGCGTCACCGTCCGGGGCGGGACCGCGCCGCGCCCTGTCCGTGGGAACCCGCGAAATCTCCTTCTGCGTGATGATGGGCGGGGAGCCGTCGCGGCGAGCGGCAGTAGCCGGAGGCATCGCGTCGGCCGATGCGGAAGGGACGGCCGCCATGCACGCATCCCGGACGAAGAGACCGGCCGCGGTGTCAGCGGTCGCGCTGGCGCTGCTCGTCGCCACGCCGGCCGGCTGCCGGGGCGGCGGTGGGGGAACGGCCTCCTCGCCGAACGGCCCCGTCACGCCCACGTCCGCCGGATCGCGCGCCCACGTGCTCGCCGTGAAGATCGACAACGTCGGCCCCGCCCGCCCGCAGACCGGGCTCGACGAGGCGGACATCATCTACGTGGAGCAGGTCGAGGCCGGTCTCAGCCGCATACTGGCCGCCTATTCGTCCAGGCTGCCGGCCGTGGTCGGCCCGGTGCGCAGCGCCCGGGAGTCGGACCTGGAGCTGCTCCGCCAGTTCGACCGGCCGACGCTCGCCTTCTCCGGGGCCCAGTCCAAGCTCCTCCCGGCCATCGCGGCGGCCCCGTTGGACCCGGTGTCCCCCGAGAAGGATCCGAACGCCTACTTCCGCGACACCGGCCGCCCGGCACCGCACAACCTCTATCTGCGCACCGGCAGGACACCGCACGCCACCACCGGCGCGAACGCGGCCTCGGACATCGGGCTGCGTTTCGCCGCCGCCGTGCCGGGCGGCAGGAGCGTCGCCGGTCGCACCGTCCGCTATCCGGCGGCGAGCTTCGCGTTCACCTGGTCGGCCGAGCGGGACCGGTGGCTCGTGTCCATGGACGGCACACCGGCCCGTACGGCCGAAAGCGCCCGGCTCGGCGCGGCCGATGTGGTGGTGCAGTACGTCACCGTGCGCCCCTCGCTGTTCCGGGACCGGTGGGGCAGCACGTCCCCGTACACCGAGACCGTGGGCTCCGGCTCCGCCCTGGTGCTGCGCGACGGCAAGGAGTACGACGTCCGTTGGTCACGGCCCGCGGTCGACTCCACGACCTCCTTCACCACCCGGGACGGCAAGCCGATGACCTTCGCCCCGGGCCAGATCTGGTTCGTCCTCGCGCAGAAGTGAGACGACCGGCGGACCCGGCCATCTCGTCGGTGCGGCACCCGGATTACGGAAAACCGCAGGGTGGCTGGTGCGGAGAACCGTAGCCGGTTCGACGGCAACCCCCCTACCGGCGCCGGTCGTCGATTCCTAGCGTTGCCGGTGAGGCGCGGCGGACTTCTCGCGCCTCACCACAACGGCCAGGAGTCAGTTCATGGATTTCGTCATTCTGGGTCTCCCCCAGGAACCCGCGGGCGGTGTGGCGGGCTGGGCGGCCGGCCTCGTCGACACCATGGGAGGTCCGGGAGCCGGCCTCGCCATCGCCCTGGAGAACCTCTTTCCGCCGCTGCCCAGCGAGGTCATTCTCCCGCTGACCGGGTTCGCGGCGGGGCAGGGTGTCATCGGGCTGGCCTCCGCGCTCTTCTGGACCACTCTGGGTTCGGTGGTCGGCGCGGTGGTTCTGTACTGGATCGGAATGCTCTTCGGCCGCGACCGCATGCATGCGATCTGGGCGAGGCTTCCGCTGGTGAAGGGTTCCGATCTGGAACGTACGGAACGGTGGTTCGCCCGGCACGGCACCAAGGCCGTGCTCCTCGGCCGCATGGTGCCGATCTTCCGCAGTCTCATCTCCGTGCCGGCCGGAGTGGAACGCATGTCGCTGCCGGTCTTCGTGACGCTGACCGCCCTGGGCAGCCTGCTGTGGAACTCGGTGCTCGTGATGGCCGGTTACTGGCTCGGCGACCGGTGGGATCTGGTGGAGACCTACGTCGGGGTCCTGTCCAAGGCCGTTCTCGTCCTGGTCCTGGTCGCCCTCGCCGGGTACGTGGCCATGCGCCTGCGGCCCCGTGGCCGGGCACAACACCGCCGGGTCCCGTGAGCCCGACGCCGAAGCCCCGCACGCCCGTGGTCGCCCCTGCCCGGCCGGAAGGATCTTGCCGGGAGCATGCCGCGCGGCTAGGGTCTCTCGTTCGGATCAGGCCGGATCAGGGAGCGAGGTCCGGTGCTGTGGATCGCAAGGCGGAGGAGGGCGTCATGGCGGAGCCATGGCGACCGACGACAACGCGGCGAGGCGCGGTGCCGGGGCACGCGAGCCCGGCATGGCCCGAACGAGAGACCCGGGGGTCGGCAACCGTGCAGGGGGACTCCGCGGACGGTACGACCGGCCATCCTCCAGGGCTGCCCGACCAGCGGCGCGACGGGACGGGCGCCCCTGTGGCGCACCCTCGTCCCTGGCTCCGCAGAGCCGCGGGCGCACTGCTCGGCTGCTGCACCGCCCTGACCGGACTGCTGTACTTCGCCGTACCGGGCGGCCTGTCGCTGCCGTTCGTCCTGTGTCCCCGTACCCGGCTGCGCGCTCTGGCCCTGCTGAGCGCCGGGGCGCGGGGGCTCACCGGCCTGGAACGGCTCCGCCGCAGTGTCTTCTTCGGCGACGTGTTCCCCGCCCACCGCGCGTCCGACCAGGATGTCCTTCGCTATCTGGCCGCCCGCACCGGCGCCGGGGCACTGTACGCCGGGGTGCTCGCGCTGCTGGGGTACGGGGCCGTACTGGCCGGACTGCTCGCCGCGGGGGTGGCCCGCGACCCCACCGACTGGCAGGGCCTGCTGCCCCAGGCGGCACTCGGCGGTGTCCTCCTCTTCCTCGACCTCCAGGGTCTCTTCTCGCTGAACGCACTCGACACCCGGTTGGCACGCGATCATTTCGGGCCATCCGAACGGGAGTTGCTGGAGCGGCGCATCGCCGAACTCGCCGCCAGCCGGGCCTCGGTGCTCCGGGCGGTCGACGCGGAACGCAGGCGCATCGAACGCGATCTGCACGACGGCGTGCAGCAGCGGCTCGTGGCACTGGCCATGCTGCTGGGCCGGGCCCGCCGCAACCGGACGCCCGAGCAGGCCGAGTTACTGCTTCGGCAGGCCCACCAGGCCTCCCAGGAAGTTCTCACCGAACTGCGCGAGGTGGCCTGGCGCGTCTACCCGTCGCCGCTCGACGACCTGGGACTCGAAGAGGCTCTCGGCGGAGTGGCCCAACGCTGCGGCATTCCGCTGCACATGGAGTTCGCGCTGCCGCTGCCCCTGCCCCGGCCGGTGGAGACCGCCGCCTACTTCGTGGTCTGCGAGGCCGTGACCAACGCGGCCAAGCACTCCCGGGCGACCCGTATCCGGGTGAGCGTCAGGGGCGACGGGAACCGGGTGTCCGTGTCCGTCCAGGACAACGGCACCGGGGGCGCGGATCCGCTGGGCGGCGGACTGTCCGGGCTGCGCGGCCGGGTGGAGGCGCTGGACGGCCGGCTGTACATCGACAGCCCCTGCGGGGGCCCCACCACGATCACCGCGGAGTTGCCGTGCGCGTAATGCTCGCCGAGGACTCGACCCTGCTCAGAGAGGGCCTCGCCCTGCTGCTCGCGGAGGAGGGGCACGAGGTCCTCGCCTCGGTGGGTGACGGCACCTCCCTCGTCCGGGCGGTCGAGGCCGACCCGCCGGACCTCGTCGTCGTCGACATCCGGATGCCTCCCACCCACACCGACGAGGGGCTGCGGGCCGCGCTGGAGATCCGCGAGCGCTGGCCCCTGGTCGGTGTGCTGGTGCTCTCCCAGCACGTGGAACGCAACTACGCGGTCCGGCTGCTGTCCCAGAACGCCGAGCGGGTCGGCTATCTGCTCAAGGACCGGGTCGCGCAGGTCGACGAGTTCCTGGAATCGCTGGAGCGGATCCACGCGGGCGGCGCGTCCATCGACGCGGAGGTCGTACGGCAGTTGGTGGTCCGCACCACGCACGTCGACCCGTTGGCCCGGCTGACTCCCCGGGAGCACAGCGTCCTGCAGGAGCTGGCGCAGGGCCGCAGCAACGCGGCCATCGCACAGCAGCTGCACATCTCGCTCAGCTCGGTCGAGAAGAACCTCAACGCGGTCTTCGAGAAGCTCGATCTGCCGCGCGCCACCGGCTACAGCCGACGAGTGCTGGCGGTCCTGCGCTATCTGGAGTCGTGACCGGGTTCTCCCGGTCCCGGCGCGCTCAGCCCCGCCGGGCGGCGGCGTACCGGCTCAGGAAGAGGGCCTCGACATGGGCCATGTGCTGGATCTCGGTGGGGTCGACGCTCTCGTTGGGGGCGTGGATGAGGCACTGCGGTTCCTCCACGCCCATCAGGATGATCTCGGCGCGGGGGTACGCGCCGGTGAGGACGTTGCACAGCGGGATGGAGCCGCCCTGGCCGAGGGCGGCCATCGGCT
This sequence comes from Streptomyces sp. NBC_01363, assembly GCF_026340595.1. Lineage (GTDB taxonomy): Bacteria > Actinomycetota > Actinomycetes > Streptomycetales > Streptomycetaceae > Streptomyces. The sequence goes on along the minus strand of NZ_JAPEPF010000001.1, from coordinate 5,007,896 downwards.
TGCCGTAGACGTCCGCCATGGCCCGGCCCAAGGTCGCGTAGGCCGGTCCGTCGGTGGCGGCCCGGAACGGCGCCCCGGTCCCTTCCGGTTCGACCGAGACGTGCGCGCCCCAGGGGGCGGCCTTCTCCAGATGGGCGGTCAGTGCCAGCAGAGCGGCGTCCGCGTCCGTTCCCGGGGGTACGCGCAGGCTCACCCGGGCCCGTGCGGTGCCCTGGAGGGCGGCGGAGGAGCCGACGACCGGCGGGCAGTCGATGCCCAGGACGGTGACGGCGGGGCGGGCCCAGAGCCGGTCGGAGACCGTACCGGAACCGGTGAGCGACACCCCGTCCAGCACATCGGCGTCGCGCCGGAACTGCTCCTCGTCGTACGGCGCCCCGGACCAGGCCCCGGAGGCGTCGAGGCCGTCGATGCGTGTTCCGCCGTCCTGGCCGCGCAGGGTGGACAGGAGCTGGACGAGGGCGGCGAGGGCGTCCGGGGCCGGCCCGCCGAACATCCCGGAGTGCACTTCTCCCCGGAGCGTGGACACGGTCACCACGAGACTGGCGAGGCCCCGCAGGGAGGTGGTCACGGTCGGCTGCCCCACGGCGGCGTTGCCCGTGTCGCAGATCAGCAGGGCGTCGGCCAGGAACTCCTCACGGTGCTGCTCGACGTACGCCTCCATGCCGCCGGTGCCCTGTTCCTCCGAGCCCTCGGCGACGAACCGGAGCCCGACGGGCAGGTCGTCCCCGAGGGCCCGCAGAGCGGTGAGGTGCATGACGATGTTGCCCTTGCAGTCCGCGGTGCCGCGTCCGTACCAGCGGCCGTCGCGCTCGGTGAGCGTGAAGGGGGCGAGGTCCAGGCGGCGTCGTCGAGCGGCGGCTGGACGTCGTAGTGACAGTAGAGCAGCACGGTCGGTGCTCCGGGCGGTGGCGGGCGGTGGCCGAGCACCGCGGCGCTGCCGTCGGGCGTCTCGGCGAGATGCACATCGTGCAGGCCCGCCCCGGTGAAGGCGTCGGCGACCCACTGGGCCGCTCTCCGGCATTCCTCGGGCGGGTACTGGCGGGGGTCGGCGATGGACGGAATCGAGACCAGCTCGGTGAGATCCGCCTTGGCGCGCGGCATCAGGGCGGCGATCCGGTCGGCCAGTTCGTGCTCGCTCATCGTTGTCTCCCGGTCGTCGGGTCCGGACTCGGGTGGTCCGGTTCTCGTGGTCCTTCGGGGCGTACGGGTTCAGCGCCGGACCGTGCTGTCGGTCCTGAGCTCGTCCACGGTCCGGTCGAACGCTTCGACCTGGTCCGGGCAGTAGACCTGGAGGACGATCCGTTCGGCTCCGACCGCCCTGGTGTCGGCGATGACGGGCCGCTGTCCGGGCCCGTCCGAGCCGTTGGACAGCTGGATCTTCCACAGGGCGGTCCTGAGCGCGTCGTCGGGGGACTCGCACACGATGCCGCCGTCCGTGCCCAGCAGCCTCTGGACGGCGCCGGGGTCGGGTGCCGGATATCCGGCCTCCACCAACTGGTCGCTGAGCACGTCGGCCTTCTTGCGGGACTCGTTGGTGGCCCTGACGCTCGTGTACTGGACGATGCCGATGACGACGAGGGCGACCAGGAGCACGATCGCGCCGAGGTAGATCCAGCGGTGCTCGGAGGCCATGCGCGTCGGGCTCATGCGCCACCGTCCGCCGTCGCGCCTTCCGGACCGGCCGGGGGCCCGCGGCGGGAGTGCGCCAGCTGGGCTTCCGGAGCCTGAGGAAGAGGTACGGCAGGAGCAGGCCGAGCACGACGAGCCCGCCGCCGACCAGCGCGATGTACGTCCAGACGCTGCCGCCGCCGAACTGCGAGGACGGTACGAAGCCGATGGCCAGGGCGGCGAGCGAGGCGAGCAGGCCGAGGACGCACAGGGGTACGAGGGCGGGGGCGCGGTAGCCGAGCGGGTGGTCGGGCTGGGTCCTGCGGAGCCGGATCGCGGCGGCGAACATCAGCAGGTAGACGATGAGATACACCTGTGTGGTGATCACGGAGAAGATCCAGTAGGCACTGGAGACATTGGGGATCAGCGCGTACATGAGGGCGATGGCGGTGGTCACGACGCCCTGGGTGACGAGGATGTTCTGCTGGATGCCGTTCTTGTTGAGCTTCTGGAGGAACGGTGGCAGATAGCCCTCCTCCCGGGAGATCAGCAGGAGGCCCTTGGACGGCCCCGCCAGCCAGGTCAGCATGCCGCCGAGCGCCGCCGCGACGAGGGCGACGGCCACGACCGGGGTGAGCCAGCCGACGTGGAAGTGCGAGAAGAACGCGTCGAACGCCTGCATCACACCGGCGGTGAGGCTCAGTTGCTCGGCCGGGACGACCCAGCTGATGGCCAGCGCCGGAAGGATGAAGATCAGCAGCACCAGTCCCATGGCGAGGAACATCGACCTCGGGTACAGGAAGGTGCCGGATTTCCGGACCGGGTTCCGCACCGGCCGTCCTTGATCGATGATGATGCGGATGGCTGCCGTCCCCGGTACGGCACCGGCTCCAGGAAGGGGTTCCCGATGCGGGAAACGACGCCAGACCGGTCTCCGTCGGACGCCCGGTCCGACCACGGCCCGGACCAGGAGGCCCAGGTGATCGTGGTGGGGGCGGGGCCCGCGGGATCGGCCGCGGCCTTCCACCTCGCCAGGGCGGGTGTCGATGTCCTGCTGCTGGAGAAGTCCCACTTCCCCCGGGAGAAGGTGTGCGGGGACGGCCTGACTCCGCGTGCGGTGCACCAACTCATCAGGATGGGCGTCGACATCAAGGCTCCGGGATGGACGCGCTCACGCGGTATGCGGTGGGTGGCCGGGGACCACCAGGTGCACATCGACTGGCCCGCGCTCGGCCGTTACCCGGACTTCGGCCTCTCGCGCAGCCGGCACGATTTCGACGACATCCTCGCCCGGCACGCCGTCGCCGCCGGAGCTCGGCTGCGCAGCGGTGTGAAGGTGACCGAGCCGCTGACCGACCGGCCCGGCCGCATCACCGGTGTCACCGCCACGACCACGGAGAAGGAGCCCCTGACCTTCCACGCACCGATCGTGATCGCCGCCGACGGCGCCTCCGCCCGCCTCGCTCTCGCCATGGGTCTGCAGCGGGACAGGAACAGGCAGATCGCGACGGCCGCCCGCCGCTACTACCGCAGCCCCGAGCGCTCCGCGGAGGAGTATCTGGAGCTGTGGGCCGACCTCCGGTTCCCCGGGAGCGATCACTACCTGCCCGGATACGGCTGGATCTTCCCCATGGGCGACGGCCGCGTCAACGTCGGGCTCGGTGCGCTGCCGCACCGACGGCACGGAAAGGCGGACCTGCGCGCCACCCTGGACGAGTGGCTGGCCCGTACGCCGGAGGCCTGGGGACTGCGCGAGGAGAACGCGGAGGGCCCGGTCCGCAGCGCGGCCCTTCCGCTGGGCTTCAACCGTCATCCCCTCTACACCCGCGGACTCCTGCTCGTCGGCGACTCCGGGGGCATGATCAGTCCCTGGAACGGCGAGGGGATCGGCCAGGCCATGGAGGCCGGCGAGGTCGCCGCCGAGACCGCCACGCTGGCCCTCGCCCTTCCCCGGGGCCCCCGGCGCGAGCAGGTGCTGCACGGCTACCCCGTCGAGATGAACCGCCGCTGGGGGCGCTACTACCGCCTCGGCAACACGGCCGCCGATCTGGTCTTCAGCCGTTCCGGTTTCCAGCCGGTCCTCAACCGTTACGTCATGGGGTCGCCGTTCCTGCTCAACACCCTGGCCCGGCTTCTCACCAACCTCACGGACAAGCCCTCGCACGACCTGGTCGACCATCTGCTCAACGGCGTCGTGCGTCTCGTACCGGAACCGAAGGTGCGGCGCAGGCGCTGAGACGGGTCCGGGCCGGGCGAGGCCCTTCGCGGATACGCCCTACGACCGGCGGCGGGGTTTGCCGCGTTTGGCGGCCTTGGGGCCGGAGCCGCTCCGCGGGTTCTTCCCGCCCGACCTGCCGGCCGACTTGCCGGTTGATCCGCCGGTCGCCCTGCCCGCTGCGGGCTTGCGCCGCGCACCGTCCGAGTCGGCGCGCTTGCCCTTCGGCTGCGCCTGGGGCCTCGCTCGACCCCTTGTGCTGTTGACGGTCCTCCCTCGGACGATCCCGATGAACTCCTCCACCAGATCGGTGGTCTCGTCCTCCAGCCAGGACAGCGCGACGCGCGATTCGGGGGCGTCCGAAACCGGCCGGTACGTGAGGTCCTTGCGGTGGTGGAGGCGGGCGAGCGACTGCGGTACGACGAGCAGCCCCACCCCCGCCGCCACCAGCTCGACGGCGTCCGCGGTGGTGGCGGGGCGCTCGATGGCGGGCCGCCCCGGGCGCTGCTCCCAGTCGAGGGTGTCGTCGAGGGGGTGCAGCACGATGTCATCGGCCAGGTCCGCGGCGGAGACCTCGTCGACCGTCGCCATGATGTGGTCCTTCGGGACCACGACCACGGTCGTCTCGGCGTAGAGGGGGATGGCGCTGAGAGCCGTCCGGTCGATCGGCAGGCGCACCAGACCGGCGTCGGCGTCACGGCCCCGCAGCACGTCGGGCGCCTCGGCGGCCGACACCCCCACGAGGGTCAGCGGGACGTCGGGCAGCCGCTCGTTCCAGATCCGCACCCACTTTCCGGGTGTCACCCCCGGGACGTACGCGAGCCGGAACGAAGGGGTTTCTTCCGAGCTTGTCACTCCGCCAGGTTACCGGCCCTGGTCAGAGGTGGCGCACATGCTCGATACCCTTGTCCTCATGACGTCGCACAAGACCGCCCAGACGATGAAGCCCGCAACCGCGGCAAAGAAGCTGGGTGTGTACCTCGAGGCCACCCCCGCCGAGTTCCAGGAGGGTGTCGTCTCGCGCACCGAGCTCAACGCACTGCAGGCCGATCCGCCCAAGTGGCTGCAGGAACTGCGACGCAACGGCCCGCACCCCCGGCCGGTGGTCGCCGCGAAGCTGGGTGTCTCGATCTCGGGCCTCGCCCGTGGCGGAATCACTGAAGCCCTCACGACGGAGCAGATCGACGCGCTGAAGCAGGAAGCCCCCGACTGGCTCCAGCAGGAACGCGCCACCCAGGCGGAGGTCCGGAAGGAAACGGTGCGCATCAAGGAGAAGAACGCCGCCCGCGACGACCAGCAGGCCTGATCCGGACGAAAGGCCTAACCGTCGGCGGCCACGCCCAGCATCCGGGCATGCAGGGCGCGGACCTCGTCGGCGAGCGACGGGTCGGGGCCTGACACCGGAATGCCCGGAGCGACGGCACGGATGGGGAGGGCCGCGACCGGCCCCGCGTCGAAGCCCCAACTCCGGTGCCACGCCACCAGTTGCTCGGCGCTCGACGCGTACACGATGCGGCCCAGGCCGACCCAGGCGTGGGCCGCACTGCACATCGGGCAGTGCTCGCCCGATGTGTAGACGACACTCGTCCGCCGCTCCTGCGGGGACAGGTTCTCGGCAGCCCAGCGTGCGATCTCGAACTCCGGATGGCGGGTCGCGTCGCCGTCCTTGACCCTGTTGCGGTCGTGGAACCTGACCGTGCCGCGTTCGTCCACGAGGAGCGAGCCGAACGGCTCGTCACCGGCCGTGAGCGCCTCGCGCGCCAGGTCGACGCAACGACGGAGGTACGCCCGGTCCTCCTCCGTGACCGTCTGCGGCTCGTTCACCGCACTCATATCACTCTCTGTGCCCATATCGCCAGGCTAACAGTTCCACCGCATTCGGTATACCATTCGTGCACGGTGGGCGGCCTCGGCGCGGCCCTCCCTCGCATGCCGACCGGCCGCGACAGCCGGTCCGTCGACGGCGACACGGAGGCACGAGCCAGTGAGGAACGCTCCGGCGGACACCGCCGCGCGGGAAACGGTCTGGAACGCACCGGGCATGCCCGCGCTGCTGCTCCTGACGGCCATGGGATTCTCGGGATTCGCGGCGCTGCTGCCCACCGCGCCGCTCTGGGCCGTGCACGGCGGCGCCGACGCGGCCGGCGCCGGTTCGGTCAACGCGATCCTGATGCTCTGCACCGTGCTCGCCCAGACCCTCGTCCCAACGGCGATACGCCGCCTCGGCTGGCGGACCACCCTGGTCTGCGGGATGGTCCTGCTCGGTGTTCCCGCGCTCCCGCACCTGCTGACGGCGGACCTCGGCGTGGTGCTCGCCCTCGCCGTGGTGCGCGGACTCGGGTTCGGCGTGCTCACCGTCTGCGGCGCGAGCGCCGTCGCCGAACTCGTCGAGCCGGCCCGGCGCGGAAAGGCGGTCGGGGCATACGGTCTGGCGATCGCGGGGCCTCAGTTCATCCTGGTCTCGACCGCGCCCTGGGCCGCGGAGAACCTCGGCTTCGGGGTCGTGTTCGCGATCGGTGCGCTGCCCCTGCTCGGCGTGCTGCCCGCACTGCGGCTCGCCCGCCGGCTGAGCGGGCACCCGGCCGGGACCGAGGACCCACCGCACCGGGACGGCACGGCGGGCGGACGCGCCGCGTACCTTCCGCTGCTCCGGCCGATGCTGCTCCTGCTCGGCGTCACGACGGCCGGGGGCGCCCTGATCACCTTCGCCCCGCAGATGAGCAGCGACCCCACCGCGACCCTGGCCGGATTGCTGCTCCTGACGGGGACGGCGGCCGCCTCCCGCTGGCGGTTCGGGGCACTGGCCGACCGGTACGGCACCCGGCCGTTCCTGTGGCCGCTCGTGATCGTCACGGCCGCTGGGCTCGCCCTGACCGCCTGGGCGGTGACCTCGCCGGAGGCGACGGGCCTGGTTCCCCTGCTGGCCGGGACGGCCCTGGTCGGGGTCAGCTACGGCGGGCTCCAGAACCTGACCCTGGTGGACGCCTTCGCCGCCGTCGACCGTCGGTCCAGCGGCGTCGCGAGCGCCGTATGGAACATCGGGTTCGACGCCGGAACGGGAGTGGGCGCCCTCCTCGTCGGCTACCTCGCCACGGCGGCCTCATTCTCCCTGGCGCTCATGGTCACGGCCGCGCTCTCCCTCGCCACACTGCCACTCGCCCTCGCACGTCGGCGCGGTGCCGGACTCCGCCACCCGACCGACCGACACCAGAGCATTTGGTATACCATCGCTTCATGGCTCATGTGATACTGACGAACGTCCGCCCCTGGGGTGCGGCACCCGTGGACATCGTGATGTCCGACGCCGAGATCCTCTCCGTGGTGCCCGCCGGAACGGCGGCCGGCGACGGTGACCGCCTCGACGGCGGCGGGCTTCTCGCCCTGCCCGGCTTCATCAACGCGCACGCCCATCTCGACAAGAGCTGGTGGGGGCAGCCATGGGTCTCCTACGGCGGGGAGGCCACGACGCAGGGTCGCATCTCCCACGAACGCGCGGAGCGCGACGGGCTCGGCATCCCCAGCCCGTCCTCGACTCGTGCCGTGCTGGGCGAGTCCCTCCGGCACGGCACGACGGCGGTACGCAGTCACGTGGACGTCGACCTCGGTGTCGGACTGCACGGGATCGAGGTGGTCCGCGAGGCGGTGGCCGCGTTCGGCGGCGCGATCGAGGTGGAGATCGTCGCGTTCCCGCAGGACGGCGTGATGCGCCGCCCCGGTGTGCTGGAACTCCTCGATCAGGCGGCCGCGGCGGGCGCGACCGCCATCGGCGGCCTCGACCCGGCTTCGATCGACCGCGACCCCGTGGCGCAGCTCGACGGCCTCTTCGGCATCGCGGAGCGGCAGGGCGTCGGGCTCGACATCCATCTGCACGACGGAGGGGATCTCGGCGCCTTCCAGATCGAGCTCATCATCGATCGCACCCTGCGTACGGGCCTGCACGGCAAGGTGACGGTCTCGCACGGCTTCGCCCTGGGCGAGCTGCCGGCGAACCGGCAGCAGAGCCTGCTCGAAGCCTGCGAGGAAGCCGGTATCTCCTGGGCGACCGTGGCCCCGGTCCGCACCGCGCCGCTGCCCTGGCGCGGAATGCGGGACCGCGGCGTCCCGATCGGTCTGGGCACCGACGGGATCAGGGACCTGTGGTCGCCGTACGGTGACGGCGACCTCCTGCGCGTCGCGCTCGGCTTCGCCCGGCTCCACGGCCTGCGCACCGACGAGGAACTGGCCTACGCGGTGGAGCTGGCCTCCACGCGCGCGGCGGGCTTCGTGCACCGCGACGCCCACGACATCGTCGCGGGGGCGCGGGCGGACATCGTGCTGCTGGACGCCGAGAACGTCCAGGACGCCCTCGTCCGTACGCCGCGCCGACAGCTGGTGATCGCCGGTGGGCGAGTGGTGGTCCGGGACGGCGAGCTCCGGATCTGATCCCGGTCGGTGACGACGGGTACGGCCGCGGCGGAGAGGTTCCGCCGCGGCCGTGCTCCTGGTCCGGGCCCACGTCGCCCTGGTCCGGGTCCACACCCGATGATGGCCGGCGCCCCCGCGCTACGGGACGTGCACGCCGCTGTACCTGAGCAGTTGGGGCACTCGGGCCGCGGGGTCAGCGGAACCACGACCAGCAGGAGCGCGCTGAGGAAGGCGGTGGTACCGACCCCCAGCGAGGCGAAATGCATCACACCGATGGCGAGTTCCTGGAGGCCGAGGGCGCGCCCCCGCACCTCCGGCGCGGTCGTCATCAGCAGCAAGGTGGTCTGCAGCGCGCCGAACGAAGCGCTCATCAACCCGATGCACGCCATCAGGGCGAACGAGAGCGGCACCGTCCGGGACAGTGCGAACAGCGACCACAGGACACCCCACGCCGCCGTGCGGAGCACGAACAGCCCGCCCTTGAACCTGAAGTCGAGCATGGCGATGACGAGTGAACCGGCGAGGCCGCCCAGGCCCCCGCAGGTCAGGAGCCATCTCAGGCCCGCGGCGTCGAGCCCGAGGGTCTCCTTCGCGAACACGGGCATGAACGCCTGACAGACCGGCCACAGCAGGACGTTCGCGGCGAGGGTGACGCGCCGTACGGCCGCTGTGAGCCTGCTGGTCAGGACCGTACGGAATCCGCAGGCGAGCATCCGCAGCTCCGGTTCCGGCCGGCCCGGTGCCGTCTGTCCCACGCCGCGCAGGGGCCAGGGCGCCACGAGTGACACCGCGTACCAGCTGGTCGAGATCCAGAGGGCCGCGGGCGCCCCGAAGGCGCTGATCATCGCCCCGCCGATCGCCGGGCCGATGACGGCGAGCAGGAACTCCGAACCGGGTCGTGTCGAACACGAGCCGGCCCAGGACCAGCGTCTGCGTCCACGCGCCGCCGTAGAAGAACAGGTTGGAGACCCACAGGAAGCGGAACCCGGGGCTGCTCCGCAGCGAGGCCAGCGCCTGCCCGACCCCTGATGCCGCCCGCGGCTCCCGCGGTACGGACCCCGACGACGCCTCCACCGCAGGACGACAAGGACCGGCGCCGGAAGCTGGTACGCATCACCGGGAGCGGCCGGGAGCCGGCCGTCCGCCTCGCGCCCGCGGTCGTCGCGGTGAACGAGGAGATGCCGGCGCCGTTCTCCCCCGAGGAACGGGAGCAGTTCCTCGGCCTGTTGCGGCGGGCGGCGCAGCGGAGGGAGCGGTGACTCCGCCTCCGTGGCAGCCGGTGCCGCCGGACGCCGGTGCCGCTGCCGGGCGGCGCGCTCAGGAGACCGTGAGCGCTCCGGTGTCATGGGCGACCCGGCCGCCGACGACGGTCGCCCCCACCGGCAGCTCCCCGATGCGTTCCGGGGCCACTGCGAGCAGGTCGTCGCTGAGCACCGCGAAATCGGCGAGCATGCCCCGGGCGAGGGTCCCCTTGATGTGCTCCTCGTGGACGGCGTGGGCCGAGCCGACCGTGTAGGCGGTCAGCGCCTCCCGTGCCGTCACCGCCTCGTGCGGGCCGATCGGCGCACCCGAGGCGGTCCGCCGGTTCACCATGCCGTGGATGCTCAGCAGCGGGTCGGAGGCGACCACGGGGGCGTCCGAGGAGCCGGGCAGGACCAGGCCCGCGTCCAGGAACGACCGCATCCGGTAGGCCAGTCGGGAGCGTTCGGGGCCCAGCGCCGCCAGCAGTCCGTCACCGGTCTCGGAGAGGAACCGGCCCTGCGGCACCGGGATCAGGCCGAGCGCCGCGATCCGGGCCACCTGCGCGTCGCTGGTCACCGCGCATGGGTGGGCAGCACTCCGAACTGATCGTGCGCACACCCGACGGCCCGCTCACGGTCCCCCTGTACGCGGGTTGGGACGCCTCCCACTACGCCCGCTCCGCCATCCACGCCCCGGTCGACGGACTGCGTACCTACTGCGACGTCCGCATGCGGCGGTTCCCGGGGCTGTGACCCGCACCCCGGACAGCCGGTGCGACGGCGCTACCAGTAGTGGCGCCGGCCGCCCACCGCGTGCCCCACGGCGCCCAGGATCCACAGAATGGCACCGATCACGACGAGCGCGACGCCGATGGTCCACAGGATCGAGATTCCGGCCACCAGGCCGATGACCAGCAGAATGACACCGAGGACGATCATGGCGTCCTCCAATCGTGCGGTTCCCCCCAGTATGCGCCCGGCCGCGCACCGGAGGAATCCGGCAGGATCACCCGCCCGGCGACGCGATCACACCCCCGGCAGCCGGCGCGCGCGGAGCGGCGCAGGCAGCGAGCCGACGCGGCTACTCGAACCGCGTGATGTCACCGGCTCCCCGGCGGACGATCTCGGGTTCGCCGCCGGAGAAGTCGATGACCGTGGTCGGCTCGGTGCCGCAGTCGCCCGAGTCGACGACGGCGTCCACCACGTGGTCGAGCCGTTCCTTGATCTCCCAGCCCTGCGTCAGCGGCTCGTCCTCGTCGGGCAGGAGCAGGGTGCTGGAGAGCAGCGGTTCCCCGAGTTCGGCGAGCAGCGCCTGAGCGACCACGTGGTCGGGGATCCGGACTCCGACCGTCTTCTTCGGGTGCAGCAGTTGGCGCGGCACCTCTTTGGTCGCGGGGAGGATGAAGGTGTAACTGCCGGGCGTCGCCGCCTTGATCGCCCGGAACACGTCGTTGTCGACGTGCACGAACTGCCCGAGCTGCGCAAAGTTCTGGCACACGAGCGTGAAGTGGTGACGGTCGTCGAGGTGCCGGATCGACCGGATCCGGCCGATGCCGTCACGGCTGCCCAGCCTGCACCCCAGTGCGTAGCAGGAGTCCGTCGGGTACGCGACGAGCGCGCCGGATCGGATGCTGTCGGCCACGCTGCTGATGGTGCGCCGCTGAGGATTCTCGGGGTGTACGTCGAAATACTTCGCCATTCGCGGAGTCTACGGGCTGCCCGTCGACCGGACCGCTCATCGGCGGGCGTGTGGCCGCATCGCCCGTCCGCGCGCCGCCGGTGTGGCGGTCGGCGAGGGCTGCGGCCGGGGCGACGACAGCGGGCACCATGCGATCCGAGCCGCACGGTGCCGGGCCCGGCCGCACGGGTGGTGGCGTTGTTTCCGGTTTCAGTTCCAGCGGTCCTGGTTGATGAAGCGGCTGAAGCCTCGTCAGGAGTTGGGTCCCATCGCGCCGTCGATGGAACCGGTGTAGCCGTGCGCGGCGGCCAGGCGCTGGAACTGAAACCACGACCACAGAAACCGGAACCGGAAACAACGCCGGGGTGAGAACCCTTGCGGGCAGAAGCCGCCCGGAATACGGGACCGGCGGTACCGACAGCACAGAGAATCCCCGGCCCGCAATTGCGGGCCGGGGATTCTCCCAGGTATATTGAGTGGTTCTGTGTTCACACAGAAAAGACCTACCACCGAGCCACTAATAAACACCGTATCCGGCAGGGAGCCATTTTGTCAAATCGGGAAAGCGCCGAATTGCAGAAGGAGCAGGAATTCGTCGACCGGCTCTACGACCGTGTCGACGTCCTGCGCGGAGTCGCCGCGCAGGACGTCGAGGACGCGCTGACGCCGGTCGGGACCGGCCTGCAGGCCCGTCTCGAACGCGATGTGCTCGTCGCCGAACGCTCGGGTCTGCTGGCCGCCCTGAACGCGGTGGACGGCTCCTTGTGTTTCGGCCGCATCGATCTCTCCGAGGGCACCGCGCACCACATCGGCCGTATCGGAATCCGCGAGGACGACACCGCGCATACACCTCTGCTGATCGACTGGCGTGCGCCGGTCGCCCGCCCCTTCTACCTCGCCACCGGTCACACGCCCATGGGGCTGCGCCGGCGCAGGCACATCACCGCCGAGGGCCGCGCCGTCACCGAGCTGCACGACGAGATCCTCGACCTCCGGGACCGGGAGCGCACCGGCTTCGAGGACCCGAGCGGCGATGCCGTACTGCTCGCCGCCCTGAACTCCGCCCGCACCGGCCGCATGGGCGACATCGTGCGGACCGTCCAGGCGGAACAGGACCGCATCATCCGCGCCCCGCACCGCGGGATCCTCGTCGTCGAGGGCGGCCCCGGTACCGGCAAGACAGCGGTGGCGCTGCACCGGGCGGCCTTCCTCCTGTACGAGCACCGTGAGCTGCTCGCCAGGCGCGCCGTCCTGATCGTGGGCCCCAACCCCGCCTTCCTGCACTACATCGGCGAGGTACTGCCCGCGCTCGGCGAGACCGGTGTCCTGCTCGCCACGCAGGCCGAACTCTTCCCCGGGGTCCACGCCGACGGCACCGACACGCCCAGTGCCGCCGCCGTCAAGGGCGGTGCGCGGATGGCGGAGGCGCTCGCCCTCGCCGTCCGCGACCGGCAGCGGCTGCCCGAACCCGGCGTGCCCCTGGTCGTCCCGCACGACGACGGGAACCTCGTGCTCGACCGGGAAATCGCCCACGAGGCCCGTGAGGCGGCCCGCGACACCCGCCTGCCGCACAATCTCGCCCGTCCGTACTTCGCCTTCCGGATCATCGACGCCCTCACCGCGCAGCTCACCGAGCGGCTCGGCGCGGACCCGTACGGCGGTCCCAACCTGCTCGGCCCCGACGACATCGCCCAGCTCGGCAAGAGCGTCGCGGCCGAGCAGGAGGTGCACGCCGCCATCGAGGAGCTGTGGCCGGCCCTCACCCCGGAGAGGTTCCTCACCGAGTATCTGGCCGACCCCGTGCACATGACGGACGAGGAAGCCGAAGCCATCCGGCGCGCGCCCGGCAACGGGACATGGACCCCCGCCGATGTTCCCCTGCTCGACGAGGCGGCGGAACTCCTCGGGGTCGACGACAGTGCCGAGCGGGCGGCGGCCGAGGCCGAGCGCCAGGAGCGGATCGCGTACGCGCAGGGCGTGCTGGAGCTTTCGAGGGGCTCGGAGACGTACGAGTTCGAGGACGAGGAGTCCGAGGTCCTCGCCGCCCACGACATCGTCGATGCCGAACGGATGGCGGAGCGGCAGGAGGAGGCCGATCACCGCAGTGCCGCCGAGCGCGCCGCCGCGGACCGGTGCTGGACGTTCGGGCACATCATCGTCGACGAGGCGCAGGAGTTGTCGCCGATGGCGTGGCGGCTGCTGATGCGCCGTTCGCCGACCCGCTCGATGACCCTGGTCGGCGACCCGGCACAGACCTCCGAGGAGGCCGGTGTCGGCTCGTGGGAGAAGATCCTGGAGCCGTACGTCGGTGACCGCTTCGAGCACGTCCGGCTCCAGGTCAACTACCGCACGCCCGCGGAGATCATGGAGCTGGCCGCCCGGGTCGTACGGGCCGAGGACCCTTCCTTCGAGCCGCCCGGTTCGGTACGGTCCACCGGCGAGGTGCCGTGGACGCGGGACGCCGGGGAGGACCTGGCGGGTGCCGTGGCACAGGCGGTCGCGGAGCTGATGCCCGGAGAGGGACGCCTCGCGGTGATCGCGCCGCGGGCGCTCCACGAGGAGATCGCGGCTCCGCTGGACGGAGTCACGGCCGGTGCCGAGCCGGATCTGACCCGGCCGGTGGTGCTGCTCGGCCCGCGGCAGGCCAAGGGGCTCGAATTCGACCATGTGCTGGTCGTGGAGCCCGCCGGGTTCGGGGCCAGTGACCTGTACGTGGCTCTGACCCGTGCCACGCAACGCCTGGGCATCGTCCACCGGGAGGAGCTGCCCGAGGCGCTGCGCTGACGGTGTCCGGGCGCGGCACCCCGGGCGGCCCCGGCCGTGGGTGCCGCCGCCCGTCACCCGCGCGTCGGCCCGGGGCCGGTGCCCTTGCCGGCGTGACCGTACGGGGCAGCCGCCGCATCAGCTGGTGACGATTCCGACGACGAGGTTGATCGTGGTGGCCAGGATGCTGGCGCCGAACACGTAGGACAGCAGGCAGTGCCGGAGGACGACCGCGCGGATCGTGGAACTGGAGACGCCGGTGTCGGAGACCTGATAGGTCATCCCGAGGTTGTAACTGAAGTAGAGGAAGTCGACGTACCTCGGCCGGTCCCGGGAATTGAAGTCGATCCCGCCCTCGGTCGGCAGGTAGTAGAGGTACGCGTAGCGAGTGGCATACATCAGGTGGAGCGACGCCCAGGCCATGAACACGCCGCAGAGCGCCGTCGCGGCGGCGGCGTGGCTCAGGTCCGAGTGGCCGGCCAGGAGCATCACCACGATGCCGACCAGTCCGCACAGGGAGGCCGCGACGACGACCAGCTCTTCGACGACGGGCCGGAACTCCTCGCGCCGGACGTTGCGATGGGTGGTCGCCGCGTCCATGGGCCACAGCACGATCCACCCCGTCAGCACGAAGAGCGTCTCCGCAGCGGCGATTCCGGCGAGAATTCCCAACGGTCCGTTGGCCGGCACGGCGGTGACCACGCCGACCACCACGCCGGCGATCACCGCTCCGACGAGTCGGGGCACGGCGGAGAGCGTCGGCCAACGGTTCATGGACGTCAAGGGTGACCACCTCGATGGCTCGGTGGATCACCGTGCCCGGCCGGGATGCCGCCCATGAGACACCGGGCGGACAAAAAGTACGCCCCACGCTATCCGCGCCCGCACCGGGATGCAGCCCGGTGCGGGCGACGGACGCGCCCAGCACGGGACTCCCCGGGCGGCCGTGCTCCGCGTACCGCACCGGTGGAAGCCGGGTGGCGCGGGTGGATCCGCATGCATAGCCTGCCCAAAAGGATCATTTCTCACCTCGGGATCGATTTCACCTCGCGCCCTGATGGCGGAAGGGTTGAAGTCCTTGCGCACCGACCATGGCGAGCAGCAGCCCCTGGAACCCGCGGTCGGTCCCGGCCCCGAGGGCGATCCGGAGTTCCGTCCCTACCACCACCCCGCCGCGGGCTGGGGCGCGGCGAAGGGTGTGAGCCGTTTCCTGGTGCGCGAGGGCGCTCTGGTCGACGGTCCGCGGGCCATCATGCGGATGAACCACGAGAACACCGGGTTCGACTGCCCCGGGTGCGCGTGGCCCGACGTGCGGTTGCCCTGGACGTTGCTGTGTCCCCGCACGGGGGAGGGGCCCGCCCCTTCCCGGCCCAGTGGTCGGGCCCGCCCGGTCCGGGTGTGTCAGGCCCGGTCACGGAGGGTGCCTCGGGCGAGGCCGAGCACACGTTCGGCCGTGACGATGGCCATGTCCTCCAGCACCGGGTGGTCCACCTGTGCGTCGTCGTTGGCGTACGCACCGAGGCCGTCGACGGTGACCAGGATGTGCAGGGCCGCTCCGAGTGAGTCGTCGGTCGTGAAGGCCCCGGTGCAGCGCCCTTCCTCGATGAGATCCGCGAGGGCGGTGCGTGTCACGGACTCCTGCGTGCGCACCGCCGCGCGCAGCCCCGGCTTGAACCTGCTGACGTGCCGCGCGTTGAGCCACAGCCGGCTGAGGTCCTGGTACTCGCCGTCGGTGAGGCGCACGAGGAAGCGCCCGAGCCGCACGTCCGCGGGAAGCGCCTGTTCCTCGCGGGGCAGGAGCGATTCGCGTTCCCTCGTCGCGGCGTGGGAGAACGCCTCGCTCACGAGGTTGTCCGCGGCCGGGAAGTAGTGGCCGATGAGCCCGGGGCGGACGCCCAGCTCGTCGGCGACACGTCGGAGCGTGATGCGTTCCAGCCCCTCCTCCAGGGCGATGCCCGCTGCGGTCTGCACGATTTCCGCCCTGCGCTCGCCGGGCAGCTTCCGGGTCCGTGTCGGCTGAGGTCTTGACGTCATGGGGGACACGCTATTGGATGTGTGCCCAACACGCAGTTGGCCATTTGCCCAATAGGGGCCCGACGGCCGGCGGACCCGAGAGGCCCCGATGACGACGACGAACCCCAACTCCTTCGCGAGCCCCCTCGACGAACACGGCTCCGAGCGCACGGGGCATATGGAGACGAGGGGGATCGACCTGGTCCCGGCGGACGAGCGCGGCGGGCGGCCGCGCCAGCTGTTCGCGATCTGGGCGGCGCCGAACGTGAGCTATCTGAGCTTCGTCGTCGGCGCCACCCTGATCCTCATGGGCCTCACGCTCCCGCAGGCCCTCGGCGTGATCCTCGCCGGGAACCTGCTGTGGATCTGTACGGGCGTCGTCGCCGCGAGCGGTCCGGTCGCCGGCACGAGCGGGTCGGTCATCTCTCGCGCGATGTACGGCGTCGTGGGCAACAAGATCGTGCTCGTCCTGACCGGCTGGCTCATAGCCGCCGCCTACCTCGCCCTGAACTGGTCGGCCGCCTCGGTCGCCGGCATCGGCCTGGCGGGCCGGTTCGGCCTGCCGGACAACTCAGCTGTCGACGCGGCCGTCATCTGCCTCATCGCCGGGGGAACGCTGCTGATCGCGATCTTCGGATACGCGACGATCGTCCGCCTCTACACCGCCCTCAGCGTTGTCCTGACCGTGGTGTTCATCGTCGTCACGGGGTACGTGCTCGCCGGAACCGACTGGTCCTACGCCCCCGCCGAACCGCTCAGGGGGACCGCGCTCGCCGTGGCGCTCGGCACGGGATTCACCATCATCGCCTCCACTCCCCTCTCGTACAGCAACAGCCCGGACCTCGCCCGATACCTGCCCCGCGACAGCAGCCCGGTCGCCATCGCGGGGTGGACGGCGCTCGGGGCGTACCTGCCGAGCACCGTCTTCACCATGGTCGGCGCGCTCGCGGCCACCAGCCTCGACATGAGCGACCCGGAGGCCGCACTGGAGAGCATCCTGCCGGGCTGGTTCATCCCCGTCTTCGTCATCGCGGTCGTCGTCAACACCATGACGAACAACGGCATGACGGCCTACAGCGCCAGCCTGTCCATCCAGTCGGTCGGCGTCCGTCTCGCGCGCATCCCGGCCGTCCTGATCATCGGGGTGCTGGGCACGATCATGACGCTGTACGCGATCCTCGTCTTCGACTTCCTGACCAGTGTCAACACCATGCTCCAGCTCGTGGTCGTCGTGACCGGCCCGGCCATGGCGGTGGCCGTGACCGACCTGGTCCTGCGGCGCAACCGCTACGACGGGCGCGACCTCCTCGAACAGCGGCGCGGCGGCCCCTTCTGGTACCACCGCGGCGTCCACTGGGCCGGATTCCTCGCCATCGTCGTCGGCGGCCTCACGTCCGCGCTGTGGGTGAACACCAGCTTCTGGGTCGGCCCGATCGCCGAGGCCCTGGACGACATCGACATGGCGATTCCGTCCGGCATGATCGCCGCCGCCGCCGTCTACTGGGCGATGACCCGCGCCCTTCGGAGCATCCCGCGCGACTGACGCGTGCCCTTCCGGCGATCCTGCGCGCACGGCGTCGTGCCCCGTGCCGTGCGCGCGAAGGAACCGCCCCGTACATCGATCCGCGCATCGAACGCGGCAAGACATCGAACTCCGCAAGACCAGAAGGAAATCCTGTGCAAGCCGACATCATGGTGCTCGCCCACCACATCGAACATCTGGCCGGGGAAGCCGTCGCCCCCGGTGCGAACGCGGTCGCGATCACCGGCGGCCGTCTCATCGCCGTCGGCGATGCGTCGGACCTCGAACCGCTGCGGGGTCCCGGCACGGCCGTCCACGAGTTCCCGGGCGCCACGGTCCTGCCCGGTCTCACCGATGTCCACGCCCACCCCGTGTGGGGGTCGATCTCGATCGGCAGCGGCGTCGACCTGTCCGGCGCGTCGACCCTGGAGCAGGTGTTCACCTGCCTGGCCGAGGTGGCGGACGCACGGGCGTCGGACGAGTGGATCACCGGATTCGACCTCGATGTGAACGTCTTCGACGGCGACCCGGCCGGCACCGTGTTCGCCGAGCGCTTCCCCGGCAGGCCGATCTCGCTGATGACCCGCGACGCGCACGCTCTCGTCGTGAGCCCCCGGGTCGTGGAACTCGTCGGCCTGACCGGCCAGGAGACGTTCACCGACGCCTCGTCGATCGAGGTCGGCGCGGACGGCCGACCGACCGGCTTCGTGGCCGAACTCCAGGCGATGGACCTGGTGTTCGACCACTATCCCGAGGTGTCCGTGGACACGGCCGCCGAGTACGTACGCCACCAGCTCGAACAGCTCGCGCGCAGCGGACTCACCGGCCTGCACGCGCTCGACTTCTCCGACCCCTCCGAAGAGGTGTACCGGCACATCGAGGAACACGGGGACCTGCCGCTGCGCATCCGCTGCTCGCCGCTGGTGCCGGCCGACTCCCCGCCGGAGACCTGGCAGCACGTCGCCGATCTCCAGGGTCGGCGCGGGCGGCGCTGGCACGTCGAGGGTGCGAAGTTCATGCTCGACGGCACGGCGGACAACGGCACGGCGTGGTTCGACCGCCCGGACATCCACGGCGAGAACCGCGAGCCGCTGTGGCGTGACGTCGAGGCGTACCGCGCCGCGATGCGCTTCTTCGCCGAGCGCGGCATCCCGACCGCCACCCACGCGATCGGCGACCAGGCCGTCCGGTTCGCCCTCGACGTCATCGAGGAGGCCGGCCCGGCCGCCCGTGCCCCGCACCGCATCGAGCACATCGAGTCCATCCCGGACGACCTGCTGGGCAGGTTCGCCGAACTCGACGTCGTGGCAAGCCTCCAACCCGTGCACGCGACCCGGCACACGCGCGCCGACGGCACCGACAACTGGTCGCGGCGCATCGGGCCCGACCGCGTCGCCCACGGCTGGCGTACCCGCGATCTCCTGGACCACGGCGCCGTCGTGGCGCTCGGCTCCGACTGGCCCATCGGCCCCGGCGATCCGCGCATCGGCCTGGCCGACTGCCAGTTGCGCCGCCCGGTCGAGGAGTCCGACGCGGCGCCCGTGCAGCCCGGTCAGGCGGTCTCCGCGCGCGAGGCGTACACCGGCATGACCGCCGCCGCCGCGTACGCCGCCGGGGCGTCCGCCGAACTTGGACGGATCGCGCCCGGTTGCCTCGCCGACCTCTCCGTGTTCGCGGCCAACCCGCTCGACCTCGCCCCCGAAGCACAGCCCGGCAACGCCGTACTCGCGACCGTCGTCGGCGGCGCCGTACAGCTCCACACGAACACCGCGAAAGGACGCTCGTGACCACGACGTCGATCCCCCGTCCCGAACACCGCCGCCACGTCAAGGCCGCCGGCACCGACCCGCACGCCCGCGGCATCGCCCGCGGCGAGCAACTGCGCGACGGCATCCCCGCCACGATCGACGCGTACGACCGGCTCTTCGCCCTCGGCTCCATCTCCCCCGCCCAGGTACGCGAGGACGCCGAGCGCGCCCTCGACGCCATCGGGCGGTTCCGCCCGGGAACACGCGCCGAGATCGAGGGCATCGCCCACGGGTCCGGCACCGAGCCGTGGCGCATCGGCGCCCTCAACGCGCGCACCGAGATCCTGGCGCGCAGCGCCACCGTGCCGCCCGGCGAGTGCACCACGATCGTGCGCCGCATCACCGGCGACCGCGGTTCGGCGCCACGCACCTTCGGCGTCCAGACCTGGGACTGGCACGTCGAACTCAGCGCCCGGTGGCACACGTCGGAGGTTCGTGGCGGCCGGCACGACTTCGTCGGCATCACCGAGGACGGCATCCTCGGCAAGATCGGCGTCAACAGTGCCGGACTCGCCCTGCACTTCAACATCCTCGGGCACGTCCGCGACGGCATCGGCGGCATCCCCGTGCATGTGCTCGCGGCGATCGTCCTCGAAGAGGCGGGCAGCGTCGCCGAGGCCGTCGAGATCGTCCGCGGCGCGCCCCTCGCGTCGTCCGGTTCGTTCGCCCTCTTCGACGAGACGGACGCGGTCCTCCTCGATCTGAGCCCGGTCGGTGTGTTCTCGGTGCAGCCCGAACACGACACGCTCGTGCGCACCAACCACTTCCTGACGCCGGCCCCCGCCGCGGACGAGAAGACCTGGCTCTACCAGCCCGACTCGGGCGAGCGCCACGACTTCGTCCGCGCGCGTCTCACGCGCGCAGAGCCGCCGGCCACGCTCGACGAGCTCACGGGCCACCTCGTGACAGGGGACGGCGAACCGCCGGTGACCTGCCTGCCCGATCCGGACAAGCCGCTCGGCCAGCGCTGGGCGAGCCTCGCGACCGTCGCTCTCGAACCGGCGACGCGCACCGCCAGGATCCTCGACGGCACTCCCGCCGACATCGGTACGCGCGACTGGCGCGTCCTCGACGCCGGCTGATCCGGATGCGGCCCGCCCATGGCCGGCATGGGCGGGCGGCCCGGACCCGCGGGGAGCCTCGTCGGGTCCCTTCACCGATGCACGGCTCACCTGCTGGACGACGTGGTCCTGCTGACCCATTGGGCCAGTGTGATCTGCATCGGCGGGGCGGCGCGGTCCGGCCCGCTGCGACGGGAGCACGCGTGGCTGCGTTCGGCCCGGGTGGCCACGCCCGCCCTCATGCTCTGGCCCTGCCCGCAGGCGAGGGCGTCGCGCAGCAGGGTCAGGTGTGCGGGAACCGGCTTCTCGCCGGACGTCTTGGTCAGGTACTGGACTTCGATCATGGCGAAACCTCCGTTCGTGGTCCCACCATCGCCCAGGGAGGGCCCCCGGCACATCGTCCCCACACAGTGATTCCCGCCTACCACGACTGCGGTATCCGGTACGCCGGACTACTGCCGGGGCCGACCGCGGAACGCCATGCCGACGTCTACGCGGGCGCTTCCGGGCCATCCGGCTCGGCCGCCGGACTGACCAGCCCGCACTGATAGGCGACGACCACGAGCTGGGCACGGTCACGCGCCGCCAGCTTGGTCATCGCCCGGTTGACGTGGGTCTTGGCGGTCAGCGGGCTGACGAACAGGCGATCGGCGATCTCATCATTGGACAGGCCCAGGGCGGCGAGGGCCGTGACGTCGCGCTCCCGCGGCGTCAAGCACTCCAGCCGCTCGTGCACGGCCACCGGGCAGGGATCCGGCTGGGCCAGGAACCGGGTGATCAACGCCCGTGTCGCCGTCGGGGACAGCAGCGCCTCGCCGCCCGAGACCGTGCGCACGGCATCGAGAAGCTCCTCGGGTCGCGCACCCTTGCCGAGAAAGCCGCTCGCGCCCGCACGCAGCGCCTCGGCGACGTGCTCGTCGTCCTCGAAGGTGGTCAGGATGAGCACCTTCACGCCTGCGAGGTCCTCGGACTCACTGATGAGCCGGGTCGCCTCCAGGCCGTCCATCTCCGGCATGCGGATGTCCATCAGGACCACATCCGGGTGCTGTGCGCCGGCCAGCTCGACCGCCTCGCGCCCGTTGGAGGCCTCGGCGACGGTCTCCATGTCGTCCGTGGCGTCGAACAGCATTCTGAAGGTGCCCCGCAGCAGGGCCTGGTCATCGGCAAGCAGTACGCGAATCGTCATGCCCGTCTCTCCGATCCCGTGCCGGGCCGGGGCGCAGCGGCAGTTCTGCCGTCACGGTGAATCCGCCCTCGGGGCGTGGTCCCGCGTGCAGCCTGCCCCCGATCGTGGCAGCCCGCTCACGCATGCCGATCAGCCCGTGACCGGCCCCCGGGTGAGGACGGCGCGGTCCGGCGGATCCGTCGTCCTCGACGGTGATCGTAAGCCGCTCCCGGTGGTAGTGGAGGCACAGCCGGGCGTGATCGGCTCCGGCGTGTTTGCGCACATTGGTCAGGGACTCCTGCACGATGCGGTACGCGGCCAGGTCGACCGCCGGATCCAGTGGCTCGGTGTCGCCGCACCGGGTGTGGCTCACGGCCAGCCCGGCGCGTTCGAACGACGCCAACAGGGCCGGCACCTGCGCCAGGCCCGGCATCGGATCGCGCGGCACCACCGGATCGTCGGACTGCCGGAGCAGGCCCACGGTCACCCGAAGTTCGTCCAGCGCGGAGCGGCTGGTGTCCCGGATGTCCTCCAGCGCGGTGAGGATCTGCTCCGGCCGCTGGTCCACCAGATGGACGGCAACGCCCGCCTGCGCGTTGATCAAGGCGATGTGATGCGCGACGATGTCGTGCAGTTCGCGCGCGATCCGGACCCGTTCGGCCGCCACTCGCTGCCGCGCCTCCTGCTCGCGGGTGCGCTCCGCGTGCTCCGCCCGTTCCTCCACGGCCACGACATAGGCGCGGCGTGAGCGCACCCCGTCCCCGACTGCGGCCGGCAGGGCCGTCCAGGCCAGCATCGCGATCGTGTCCGGTGCCAGCAACGACTGCGGGGTGAACATCGCGGCGGTGCTCACCAGGACGCCGGCCGAGACAGTTGCCGAGGTCCAGGCGGTACGCCGGTCGGTACGCACGGCCACGGTGTAGACGGCCACCAGAACCGGGCTCACCACCAACGGGCTGTCCCGGACTCCGAGCAGCTGAAAGGTCACCCCGCAGCCAATGGTGACGGCCAGTACGCCGAACGGGTGGCGACGCCGCCGCAACAGTGCGGAGCAGCCGACGGCCGCCACCAGCACCGCGGGCCAGCGCAACAGGAACTGGTGCTTGTGCGGATCGAGCGAGGCGGCCACGACCGACAGCACGAACAGCACGGCCGCGCCCCCCGCGTCCACCGCGCGGAGCCGGGCCTCTGTTCCCGGCCGCCAACCGTTGATCACCGCCATGCCTCCACCGTAGGGTCGACGGACGAATCGGGCATCGTCGCGCCGGGGCGGGAGCGATCCTCTACGTCTGCCGTCCGCCGGCCCCTGCGCCGGGCCGGTTCCCCGTGCCGGCCTGCGCGAGGAGGCGCCGGAGCCAGCGGGTACGGGCGTCGCGTGCGTCCCGGCTGAGGGCCGCCCGGGGCGCCAGGCCGTCGAAGCCGTGGCAGGCACCGGGCCACACATGCAGTTCGGCCTGGCCGCCGGCCTGCCAGATCGCGTTCGCGTAGGCCACGTCCTCGTCCCGGAACATCTCGGCCGACCCGACCTCGACATAGGCCGGAGGGAGTCCGGACAGGTCCGTGGCGCGGGAGGGAGCCGCGTAGGGCGGCAGGTCCGCGGCACCGTGGCGGTCGCCCAGCAGCGCCTTCCAGACGGTCGCGCCGGAGGTGAGGTCCCACCCGCCGATGCCCGTCATCTGATGACTGGAGAAGGTACTGCCGCGGTCGTCGAGCATCGGGCACAGCAGCAGTTGCCCCAGTGCCCGGGGGCCGCCGCGGTCACGGGCCAGCAGGGCGAGGGCCGCGGCGAGCCCGCCGCCGGCGCTCTTCCCGCCGATGACGATGCGGTCCGCGTCGATGTCCAGTTCGGCCGCGTGCCCGGCCGCCCAGCCGAGTCCGGCGTAGCAGTCCTCCAGCGGTTCCGGATACTGCGCCCGCGGCGCCAACCGGTACTCGACCGAGATGACGGCCAGTTCCAGCGGGAGGGCCCACTCGCGAAGAATCCGCGGAAGCACGGACCACGCGTTGCCCATGACCATCGCGCCCCCGTGCATGTAGTACAGCAGCGGCAGCGGCCCGACGAGGCCGGCCGGCCGTGCGCTCACGAGCGTGACGTCAGGCCCGCCCGGCGGCCCCGGCACACGGCGCTCCGCCACCTCGAAACGGCCGTCGGCGCGAAGCTCCTCGGCCGTCGGCCTGGGCCGGGCCGCGGCATCCCGTTCCCGCCGGGCCTCCAGATTGCCCGGGGCCAGCGGCTCCCCGGCCTCCTTGCCCAAGGCGGCCAGCGCGACGCTCAGCTCGGGGTCCAAGGGGGGCACCGCCTTCGCTGCCGGGACAGCGCCGGACTCCGACGACGCTCCACGGACACTCATGCCCCACCCTCCGGCCGAACAGCGGGACACCGCCCGGCGCCCTCGCCGCAACAGCTCGCCGCCCCCGCAGGCGTGCACCCGGGGAGTACTCGCGTGAGACCCATACGGCGTAGCCAACCACACCATCGGCGCGACAGACGCCGTACGCCGTGTTCCGTCAAGGCGTCGGGGCTGTCGGCGGCGCGATCCGCTGAAGCAGCGGTACACGAAGGACGCCTCCGCGGTGACGGAGATACCGGCTGCCCGATTCGCCGCGGACGCACGGACCGGCCGGGCGTAAGCTTCGCCCAGCATGTACGCGACGGGGGGCGGAGCACATGACGGCTGAGTCGGCACGGAGGTGGGGGTCGACCCTCGATTCGGTCGTGGTGTACGCGCAGGGCGCGGTCTGCCGGCGTCTGGCCCGGGGCAGCGTGGCGTCCGACGGCCGGGTGCGGGTGACGGGACTGCCGCGCTCGCTGGACCCGGGCTCGCTGAGGGCCCGTGTCCTGGGCGCCCCGGGGGTGCGCGTCACCGAGGCCCGGGTGGAAGTCGAGGCCGAGCCGCTCGGCACGGGCACGCCCGACGAGTTGCGGCGCGAGGTCGAGCGGCTGGGCGACGAGCACGCGGCGGCGCAAGGACGCCGGGACCGGCAGCTGGGCCTGATCGAGGAGATCAGGGCCCTCCACCCGGTCCCGCCTCCCCGCAGACGCGAGGACCCGCACCGCCGCACCCCGATCGACGCGTGGCTGGAGCTCGCCGACTTCGTCGACGGGCGGCTGGCGGGACTGCACAACCGCCTCGTCGAGCTGGAGGAGGCACTGCGCAACGTCGAGCACGAGTTCACCGTCGCCGCCGACAGGCTCGCCCGCGCCTCCACCGACGCGCCGTCAGCGCACCTGGAGACCACGGTCTGCGCCGTCCTGTCCCTCGACGGCTCCGGTGACGCGGAGGTGGAACTGGAGCTTGAGTACGGGGTTCCGGGCGCCGTCTGGGTGCCGGCCTATCGCCTGACCCACCGCCAGGGCGACGGCGGCGGCCGTCTGGTGCTGCGCGCCTCGGTCGCCCAGCGGACCGGCGAGGACTGGACCGGCGTACGCATCGCCCTGGCCACCGCCGACCTTCGGCGCCGCACCGACCTGCCGAGGCTCCGCTCGATCCGGATCGGCCGCAGTCAGCCCGCCCCCGCGCCTTCCGGCTGGCGCGAGCCCCCCGCCGGGCTCGTCGACCTGTTCTCCGGGTACGACGCCGCGGGCCCAGGCCCGGCCCCGACCGCCCTGCCCGCGGCCGCCGTGGCCGGGCCAGGGGCCATGGGTGCCGCGGGCGGCTACGCGTCCGATCCCGTTCCGCCACCGCCGCCTCCCCCGCCACCGGCACCGCAGGGCTACGGCGGCCCGTCGGCCGCGGCCCCGGCGCCCGGCGGCGGATACGGCGCTCCCCCGGAGGCCTTCGGCGGCGGAATGCCCGCCCTCGCACAGCCGGGCGGTCCGCGACCGGGCGAGAGTCCGCGTACCCGGGGCATGCCGTACGCGGGGGCCCCCGCCCCCATGGCGCCCGCGGCTCCCGGCCGGGCTGCGCCGCCACCCCCGCCGGCACCGGTGGCCGGTCCGCCGCAGCCGAGCGGCACCGAGCTCGACTATGCCGCCCTTGTCCTGTGCGGCCCCGACGAGCAGGGCGGTCGCCGAGGCCGGCTGTTTCCCGGCTCCCCCTTCGACCCGGTGGCAGTCGAGTACCGCCGCCGCGCCGAAGCGGTGGCCGCGCTGCCGCTGCCCGGACAGGCCGTGCGGCCCCGCGAGTCGGCGGGTTCCTTCGACCACCGCTTCGATGCCACCGCCCGCGCCGACATTCCGTCGGACGGCGCCTGGCACACCGTCACCGTCGGCGAGATCCCGGTCGGCCTGCGTACCGAGTACCTCTGCGTACCGTCCGTGGAGCAGACGGTGTACGCGACGTTGGTGCTCTCCAACGCCACCGACCAGGCACTGCTGGCAGCCCCGGTGGAGGTCACCGTCGACGACGACTTCCTGCTGACCGCCGCACTGCCCACGCTCGCCCCCGGTGGCGTCCGCCGGGTGGGGCTCGGGCCGGCCGAGGGCATCCGGGTCACCCGCCGTACGAACCTGCACGAGTCGACCTCGGGCCTGCGCAACAACACCACCGTGCTCGACCACCGCGTCCACGTGGAGCTGGCCAACGGGCTCGCGAGGCCCGTCACCGTGGAAGTCCGCGAGAGGGTGCCCGTCACCTTCGAACCGGACGCCCGGATCGAGGAACGGGCCGACTGGACGGCACCCGAGGAGGGCACGGGGCCCGATCGGCATGCGCCGGGCACCCGCCTCTGGCGACTGGACCTGCCCGCAGGCGCCACTGCCGCCCTGGACGGCGGCTACGAGATCCGCATCCCGACCGGCAAGGCCCTGGTCGGCGGCAACCGCAGGAGCTGACACGCCATGTCCACGGCCCCGAAGCCGATCGCCCTCCCCGTCACCGCCGTCACGTGCCTGGAGGACCGCGCCCACATCGAGCGAGCCGTCCTGCTCGACCTGGAGGCCGGGGTCCAGCGACTGCGTCTCGGGCCGGTCAGTGCGCTGGCCGTCGACCGGACCCTCCATGCCGAGCTGACCGCCGATCACCCCGCGAGCGTGCTCGACGTGCGGATCGTCCGCAGCTGGACGCCGCGCGGGCCGCTGCCGCCCACCGACGGCGACTCCGCCCTGCGCCACCGCGTACACATCCTCGAAGAGGAGCAACTGGCCCTGGGCCGGAGCCGCGACCGGCTGCATGCCCGCCTCGGCCTGCTCGGCCGCCTCGTCGCCGATCTGCTGCGGGAGATCGGCGAGGGCGCCGGCTCCGGGGAGACCGAACGGTCCCGCTGGGCCCGGGAACTGGACCGGGTGGACGAAGAGCGCGACGCGCACGGTGAACAACTCCGCACCGTAGAGGCCAGGTTGGCCGCCCTCGCTGTCGAACTCGGGGAAGCCGAGCGGGCCATGCAGCTCTCCGAGGACGAGCCCGCCGAGCTGGTCGGCCATATCGAATTGACCGTGGAGGCCTCGGCCGCCGGGCCGGTCGGGCTGCGCCTGAGCCACCTCACCCCGTGTGCGCTGTGGCGGCCCGCCTACCGGGCCGTGCTCGACGGGGACTCCCTGACGCTGGAGACCGACGCGATGGTCTGGCAGCGCACCGGTGAGGACTGGTCGGACGTACGGCTGACACTGTCGACGGCCCGCTCGGCACTGGCCACCGATCCGCCACGACTGGGCGAGGACCGGCTGACGCTCATGGACCGCTCCGCTGCGGAGCGCCGCGCCGTCGACGTCGAGCTGCGCGAGGAGGAGATCGGGACCCTCGGGCCGGCCCCGGTGCTCGGCCTGCCGGGGGTGGACGACGGCGGCGAGGCGCGGGTGTTGAGATCCCCCGCGCCGGTCTCGGTGCCCGGTGACGGCCGCGCCCACCGGGTGCCGCTCTCCGCATTCACCACGGCCGCGCCCAGTGAGTACGCCTGCTCACCGGAGTTGTCCCCGCTGGTCACCCAGGTGGTGCGGTTCGACAATCTCTCCGGCCACGCGCTGCTCGCCGGGCCCGTGGACCTGGTCCGCGGCAGCGGATTCAGTGGCCGCGGCACCCTGGACTTCACCGCCCCCGGTGCCGCCGTCGAGCTGGCCTTCGGCAGCTGCGACGACTACAGGGTGATCCGGCAGGCCGAGGAGTCCCGCGACTCCGCCGCCCTCACCCAGCGGACCGTGGTCACCCGCACGGTCCGGCTGCACCTGTCCCGGTTCTCCGCACCTGGGGAAGTCGGCGAGCAGGTGGTCGTCCTTCGGGAGCGGATCCCGGTCTCCGAGGTCTCGGCGGTGGAGACCCGCCTGCGCAACGATGCGTGTTTCCCGGCACCCGACGCGGTCGACGCCGAGGGCATCGCCCGCTGGGACGTCGCCCTCCCGCCCGGCAGCCGGCGCACGGTCACCCTGGTCTACGAACTGTCGGCGAGTGCCAAGGTCACCGGGCTCTGAGCATGGTGGGCCGAACACCCGCCGAGCGACTTCCGCCGATCGGCGGTGCGGCGCGGATCACCGGGGTACCGTTGCCGAAACCTGGGCCCGACCTGGCCTTTCATGCCGCACGAGGTGACACACGATGAACGACCACGCGCTGTCCGCGACGCATCCCACGAACGCGCACCCCGCCCGCGTCTACAACGTCTGGCTGGGCGGCAAGGACCACTATCCGGTGGATCAGGAGGCAGCCGAGCTCGCTGCTCGGGCGAACCCGACGATCGTGCCGTCGGTCCGGGCCAACCGGGCCTTCCTCGGCCGCGCCGTACGTCACCTCGCGGCGACCGGGGTCCGTCAGTTCCTCGACATCGGTACGGGCATTCCCGCCGCGGAGAACACCCACGAGGTGGCCCAGCGGGCCGCTCCCGAATCGCGTGTCGTCTACGTCGACAACGATCCGATCGTCCTCTCCCACGCGCGGGCGCTCCTGGTCAGCGGCCCCGAGGGACAGACCGACTATGTGCAGGCCGATGCGCGGGACGTGGACACGATTCTCGACGCGGCCTCCCACACCCTGGATCTGGACCAGCCGGTCGGCCTCATGCTGGTGGCGATCCTGCAGTACATCAAGGACGCCGAGGACCCGTGGGACATCACCCGCCGGCTGCTGGACCGCCTAGCCCCGGGCAGTCACCTCGTCCTGTCCCATCCGGCCGTCGACGTCACCGCCCCCGAGGTCGCCGAATCCATGCGGATCTACAACGAGCGCGCCGCCAGCCACGCCTCCGCCACCCCGCGCACCCACGACGAGGTGCAACGATTCTGCGATGGCCTGGAGATCCTGGAACCGGGCGTTGTCACCCTGACCTGCTGGCGTCCCGGACCGTCCGACACTCCGGACGACACCCTGCCCATGTGGTGCGCCGTCGCGCGCAAGGCTTCCCGAATCTGATCGCGCAGGCCGGGCTGGTCCCGGTGATGCACCTACTCCGGCGATGGCCCTGGCGGCACGCCTGGACACAGATGTTCGACACCGTCCACGCCCCGCCCGAAGCGCCCTGACGCCCTGACTATCCCGCCCCGTCAGGGCCTGACCGGAGCAGAACTGTGGAAAAGCTGGGCAGGCCAGCAAGTACCGCCTGCCCGCGCCCAGTCACAACCCCCGCCACCCCGACCCTCGAAGCCTCAAAAGATCACTTCAGAAACAGACCGGTGAATCGAGGCTTAGGGCCTGCCCGGCATCGGACGGGCCGGCATCAGCAGGTGCACGGCGCGTCCCCGCATGACGGGCAGGCGTCCCGAGCCGAGCGCCGGCCGCGCCCGGCAGGGACGCCGTCCAGCCGAGCCGGCCCTGATCCGGACGGCGTCGCACTAGCCGGCAGAGCCCTATCCCGCCGTTCGCCGCATGGTGAGGGCCAGGTGGACCTGGAGCGCGTGGTCGCCATGCCGCCACAGCGGGCCGAGCAGCGCCGAGATCCGGTCGATGCGCTGGTAGAGCGTGTTGACATGGACGTAGAGGGCGGTGGCGGTACGGCTCAGGTTGCCGTCGCAGGCGAAGTAGGTGAGCGCGGTGCGCACCAGTTCGCTGCCGCGGGTCTCGTCGTGCGCCAGCAGCGGACCGATCGTGCGGCGGACGAAGCGGTCCAGTTCGTCGCGGCCCGCCGCACCCAGCAGGATGCCGTGGATGCCGAGATCGTCTCGGAAGGCGCCCTCGCCGACACGGTCCAGCGCGACCAGTGCGTCCAGGCAGCGGGCGGCGTCGCGGTGTGCCTCGACGACGGCCGACGCACCGGGTGCCGCGGGCTCCGCGCCGACCGTGACAGGGTGTCCGGTCCCGTCGGCCAGCAGCTCGGCGAAGGTGCGGGCAGCACCGCCGGGGTCGTCGGCGGCGGGCAGGACGACGACCGTGTTGCCGCCGTACTCCCCCGCGATGCCGCCGAGCCGGGTGGCATGGCCGGCCGCCAGTTCCGTGATGCGGCGCCGCCTGGTGTTGTCCCCGCCCCGGGCCACCAGCACCACGTGGTCGCGCTCCAGGTCCAGGCCGACCAACGCGGCCCGGCGGCGCAGCCCTTCGGGGTCACGGTGCGGAGCGCCCAGCAGGTCTTCGAGGATCTCGCCGCGCAGCCGGCGCTCGGCCTCCGCGACCGTACGTTCGCCGAGAAGCATGAGGGCGGCCGCCTGTGCGGCCCGTTCCAGGGCGTGGATGTCGGAGGCGTCGAGTCCGCCGCGTACGAGCAGCAGCGTGCCGAGGTGTTCGTCGGCGGCGACGATCGGGGTGACACAGACGGTTCCGCGCGTCGCGGAGCCGCGGCGGGCCCGAGCCTGCGCCATCTCCCGTACGAGGTCGGCGGGTTCGGGCGGCGCGTCGCCCGCCGAGGCGAGCGGCCGATCCTGCGCGTCGAGCACGAGGACGCTGCCGCGCAGTACATCGGCGAGCTCCGACGCCAGCCCCGTCGGACCGCCTCCGTCGAGCGCGACGGCGGTGAGCCGCTCGTGGACGGCGGCGGTCTTGCGGACCTCTTCGAAGAGGGTGGCGTTCTCGATGGCGAGGGCGGCGTGATTGGCGAGCGAGATGAGCAGGTCGACCTCGTCCGGCGAAAAGGGCCGCACCCGGCGGTTGGCGGCGAACAGCACCCCGTACACCTGATCGCCGAACTTCAGCGGTACGCCCTGGATGGCCACCAGCCCCTCCGCGCCGATGACGCCGTCCACGTACGGGGTGTGCGCGAAGCGGGCGTCGTTGGGGTAGTCGGCGGTGTGGTACGGCACGGCGGTCGCGGCGACCAGTCCGCCGAGACCGGTACCGGCGGCGAGCCGGCCGGTCTTGAACCCGTCCGTCGTGATGCCGTCGGTGACGCGTACGTACGTGTCGCCCTCCTCCGGGTCGGAGAGCAGCAGATACGCGACATCGGTGCCGACGAGGGTGCGGGCTCGGCTGACGATGGCCTGCAGGACGTCCTCCAGATCGCGCAGCGAGGCGAGGTCGCCGGCGGTCTCGTAGAGCGCGGCGAGCGCGGCCTCCCGGCGGCGGTGGGCCGCGAGCCTGGAACGTATCTCCAGGGCGTCGTCGACGAGTTGCGGTGCCGCTGCCACGGCGCGGAACTCCGTCTCGTCGGCCTCCTCGCGCAGCAGGCGCAGCAGAGCACCGGTGGTCTCCGGCTTTGTCATCACCCGGCCAGTGATACCGCACCGTTGCCGCCGTGCACACCGGGCGACGGAGAGAATCTCCACTCATCGCCGTGGACGACGTGGCTCACCTCCATTTCCCGCGGGGTGGTGCACGGCCAACCATGGCCCCGTCCGTCTTCCTCCGTGAACCCGGCTCCCGCCCCCTTTCCCCGGACGGACACCAGTGAAGGAGAGCGCACGATGAAGCTCAGTTCCCTGCGGTCCGCCGCTGTCACCCTGGCGGCCGCCCTGGCCGCGGCCCTGGGGCTCACCGCCCCCGCCCACGCGGGCGAACCCGGCCTCCCCCGACTCAACATCACCGATACCTACGTCACCGGCATCTCTTCCGGTGGGTTCATGGCCTCGCAGCTCCAGGTCGCCTACTCGGGCACCTTCAAGGGCGCGGGCATCGTCGCCGCGGGTCCGTACTACTGCGGCAAGGGCGGCATCGTCGTCGGCCTGATCGCCTGCGGTACGGGGCTCATCTCGACCGACCCGGAAGGCATCGAGCAGATCGTCCGCCGCTGGTCGGCCGAGGGACGGATCGACCCCGTGTCGAATCTGGCGGGCAAGCCCGTCTACACGTACCACGGCACCAAGGATCCCCTCGTGCGGACATCGGTGAGCGACGAAGGAGTGCAGCTCTACCGGGACTTCGGGGCCCGGACCGCGTACCACGACACCGATCCGGCAGGGCACGGCTGGCCCACTCCGAACGCCCCGCTGAGCTGTGGGACCACGTTCTACCCGTTCCTGATCAACTGCGGAAACGATCCGCAGGGGGAGATGCTCGGTCACTGGCTGGGGCAGGTGAACGCACCGGCCGCCGCCCAGTCGGGCACCGTCAGCCGGCACGACCAGAACCGGTATGTGCCGGGGGGTCTGGCCCAGTGGTACAGCATGGGAAGCAGCAGCTTCCTCTACACGCCGGACTCCTGCGCGGCGGGGGCGGCGTGCAAGCTGGTCGTCGCCCTGCACGGCTGCATGAGCGACAACAAGTTCGTGGGTGACCGGTTCGCCCGCGAGTCCCATCTCAACGAGTACGCCGACACCAACAACCTGGTGATCCTCTATCCGCAGACCGACATCAGCCTCCTGCGCGGCAATCCCCAGGGCTGCTGGGACTGGTGGGGATACACGGGCAGCGACTACGCCCAGAAGTCGGGACCGCAGATGCGCGCCATCCTGAGTGAGGTGCATGCGCTCGGCGGCTGACAGGTACACTCCGCCCCCGCCGTGGACGCCGTGACGTCGAGGCGGATCTCGTGGTGTGCAGACCCGCTGTACGCCATCGCCGCAGGCCTCTCGCCCCATCCCGCGCCGTCCCGGCGACGGCTTCACGCTCGGGGCGGCGTCAAGGGGTGGCCGGGACGGAGCATCCATGGGCTTTCGCCGAGCGCTCAGCGAATGCCTCCAGTGCGGCACGTTCGTGGACAAGGTCCGCGTCGTCGCTCGGGTACTTGCGCCTCTCCCCTCTCTCGTTCGAGGGCTGCAGGGTGAACAGGGCCCGGCCCCCTGCGCACTTGGCCGTCGTCCAGCTCATCCGACCGTCACGGTCGCGGTGGTGCGCGGGTGTGTCGCTGTTCGGTGCGTCCTCGTAGGGCTCGTCCTCGTAGCGGCGCAACCGCTCCTGCGCGTAGGGGCCGTAGTCCGCCTCGAGTACGTAGCGTGTCCTGCGGTCGGCGTCACCGAGTCGGCACGTCTCGTGCGGTGCTCCCCCGCGGGCGGTCTCGGTGGCGATCGTCAAGCCGCGTGCGGCGGGGATGCCGGAGCAGGTTCCGTCGGCTGTGCCGAGCGGCTCGTACTCGTCCTCGTGGACCGGCAGGTCCAGGCTGCTGACGGGCTTTCCGAGCCTGGCTCCGCAGTGCCCGGCCTTCGAGGCCCTGGCCGCGGTGGAGGTGGCGATCCTGGCGAACTCCGGTCGCACAGCCGGGTCGTCCAGGGACGTGTCGAGGGTGGTCTCGACGGTGACGGACAGGCCCTTGGCACTGGCTTCCCCGGTGCAGTCGAGGACCAGGCTCGTGGTCACCTTCTCGTCCTCGTCGGCCCTGAAGGGGTCCCTCGCCCCGAAGGGGTTCGGGGCTGCCCCGAAGAGCCCCGTCCAACCGTGGCCGACCGGTACGGCGAGCGCACTCGACGAACCCGTATAGAGGGAGTCCGAGCGCCGTCCGACGTGTGCGGTGTCGAGGACACGGATCTCGGCGGTGCCGCCGTCCTGGACGTGCACCTCGCAGCCCACCAGGCCCGTACCGCCTGTTTCGTGCTCGACCTCGACGGCCCCCGGCCCGAGGACGCCGCGCACCGCATTCCGGTCGAGCAGGCCGTCGCAGGCTCCGTCGAGTGCCGACTCGTCGCTCCAGCGCTGGAAGTCGCCGTGCACCAGGAGGTACCCGGCGACGGCGACGGCCGCGGCGACCAGGGCCGCGACCGCCCGGAGGACGATCCGCCTCACCGCCATCCCTCCACCTCTCCAAGGATCTCGGTTTCATGGCACCGCTGCTGCTCGGGCCAGCCGCCTGGGTCGGCGAGATAGCTGTCCATCAGCTTGCGGGCGTCCTCGGAGAACGTGGTCCGCTCCGCCTCACCGAGCGTGCGCGAACTGAGGCTGGAGGTCTCCGTGCGGACGGTGACCCGGTGGTACGTGGTGCCCGCGGCGCACTCCGACCGTGCCCACAGGGCGAGTTCGTGCGGCTCCGAGTCGGGGATGACCTTCGTCCGCTCCCCTTCGCGGAAGCCGAAGCTGTCGCCGGTACGGTAGTACTGGCCGTTGGCGGACTCACCGAGCGGCCCGGCCCAACTTGCCGCCGAGACCTCGACGACCGCGCCGTCGGGCGGTGTGGGATCGGTGTTTGCCGGGTCCTTGCGGTCCAGGATGGTGGCGTCGCAGACGCTCAGCAGCCGTGAGTCCTGCAGATCGCCACTGGCGGTCCACTTGCCGGGAAAGCCCGCGCGCTCGCCGAGCCCCCGGCACTTCCTCACGCCCAGGCCCGGCTCGTCGATCCCCACGACCTCCATGTTGCCGCCGTCCGCGTCCGTGGTGACATGGGCCTCGTACGTGTCGACGACCCGGGTGGGCGTCCTCAGCGGCGAGCCACCGCATTTCTGAGCGGCGGTGATCCCGTTGGCGACCTGGACTGCAGTACGGAAGTCGGTGAGGTGCTCGGCCGACTCCCCCTTGCCGGAAACGGGCAGATCGACATCGGCCGTCACATACATCCCGGACACCTCACGGACCCGCCCCTCCAGCCCGCCGGGGCACTCGGCGACGACCCATGCGCGCCCGTCCTTGCCCGCCCTGCCGGTGACTCCGGGCGCCTCGTACCCCTCGTCGTCACCGCCGGGCAGGATGTCCTCGGCCCGCACCGTCATCGGCATCCGGGAGATGAGCGCGACGGCCCGCACCCGCACCGAGCCGTGCCCCGGCCAGGTGACGGAGCAGTTCACCAGGGAGCGGCTGTCCTCATCGGGCCGGAGCATGGTGCCGTACTGACCGACCGCGCCGGCCACGTCGTCGGGCACGAGACCCCGCAGCTCCTCGTACGGCAGCAATCCCGCACAGGCACGCTTCAACTGCGCCCGGTTCGCCGCCGCATGACCACTGCCGTCCGACCGGTCGGCACCGAGGAAGAACACCGCCCCGGTGGCCACCAGCACGAGCGGCACCCCTATGAACAGCGGTTTGCGCAACCATGACGGCACCCGGCCCACGGAGCCCCCTCCCCAGTACCACTGACAGGATCGACTGACCCGTCGGATCAAGGCCCGGAACCTATCAGAGCCGCGCGGTCCCATGACCACCGGTCAGCGATCGGCGGTCACGTCATGACTTCGCGACCCGGTCCGGGGCAGCCTCGTGGCTCCGGCGGCGGCGAACAGGCAGAAGCCGAGCACCCACCAGAAGGGATCGCCGAGCGCCCCGGAGATGTCCGGCCCGCGGGTGAACAGCCGGTTCTGCAGGACCACGGCGCGGGCAGCGGTGCCGACCGAGCCGCCCACGGTGTTGAGCAGGATGAGCGCTCCGGACGCGCGCGGGAGGTGTTCGGGTTCGATGCGGCTGTGGACGATGTTCATCACGGCGCACCGACCTGCACGAGCACGCCGTCGCCGTGGATGCCGTCCACCAGGCCCTGGCCCCGCACTGCACGGAGCTGACCGTCCCGGCCCGGCCGACACTGATCCGCACCGTCACCATGGGGCACCCGTCCACCACGGTGACCGGCACGCTCGCCTCCCCCGACTGACCAGCACGAGGAGGCAGGCCGCATCGTGGTCGGGTGGACGGATCGGATCACCCGCGGATGGTGGCGAGACACGTGATCGTGGACACGATGGGCCTGCTGCTGGTCGTCGCCGTCACCTCCGCTTCCGTGCAGGACCGGGCCGGAGGCCGCACCGTCCTGGCCCGGCTCGCCGCTGGGTGGTGGAGCGAAGTTTGGGCTGGCTGGCCCGAATCCGTCGGCCGGCCCGCGACTACGAACGGTTGACGGCAACCTCCGAGGCCATGATCAAGGTAGCGATGATCCGCCTGATGCTCGTCCGGCTCGCCGGTCAGCCATCGCGGTGGAGCCATGAATCCCACCGCAGGACCGCCCGAGCCAAGACCGTCGAGGACCTCATCGCCGCGCAATCAACCGGCCACCCGACAGCCCCTCAGGCACGATCGAGCCGCTTGCGGATCACGTTCCCGACCGTGACGAGCACAGCATGGTGCCGTTCTCCCGTGAGCGGCGCCCACCACGGACTTCCGACGCGTATCACCGCCCGTCGGGCCGGGTGATCGCGTCACTGTAGAGGCGGAACAGGCGAGGCAGTGACGTGGGGTTGCCCTGGGCGGCGGGGAGAGCACGGAGAGCAGCCCAGCGTTCCCGGGCAAGTCGGCGGGCGCGACTACCGGGCCAGGGCCGGGGCAGCAGCTCCGGGGGCAGCAGTGGATCGGGGGTCATGGCACGGCTGAACTCCGCGGCGAGTTCCACAGCCAGGGTGAGCCGCTCGGCCCCGGACAGGTCCGATCCGCGCGCCAGTCGGTCGGCGCAGGTCTCGGCAAAGGCGGCGAAATGTTCGTGCCGGGCGGCGATCTCATCCAAGGGCCAGATGGTGGCGGCCAGTTGGCGAGGGTCGTCGATGTCTCCGATGCGCAGATCGGTGCTGGTGAAGAAGGCGACGGCGCCGAGCACGTCGAGATGGCGGGCCTGGGCCTCGACCAGATCGGCGATGGGGTTGGCGGCGACGTACAGACCGCCCTGAACGGGTGCCGCGCCCAGGTGCAGCAGGGCCTCCCGCAGGGCGTCGCGGGCGGTGCGGCGTGCTTCCGGGATGGCGAAGGCGAACAGATGCCATGTGCCGCTCCAGGGGGCGAGTCCGCGGTCCTGCTGGTAAGCGTAACGGACATGGTCCGCGTCGGGAGCGACCGCGTCGGTCGCGGCATCGGCGCCGGCCCGGAGTACGGCCTTGCGCCCCCGCCCGTCCTGGATGAACCGGCCTTCGGTGACAAGACGTTTGACGCACAGCCGGACCTGCTGGTCGGTCATGCCGAGGAGTCCGGCCACCGCATAGAGCTCACCGGCGTCGACGGTCCCGTCCTCACGGACCAGGGCATGCACGAGCAGCCGCGTGGGGATCTCCGGACGGTGTGCGTGGTCCTGCTGCGCATGGTCCTGCCGTGCGTGATTCATCGGGGGCTTCCTCCACCCAGGTCGTCGGGGGTTGCGGGACGGTACATGGTGGTGACGGCGCCGAACCCCATCAACGTCCCCAGAAGCGGGGTCTGTTGGGTGCGTACGGCATTGAATCAGTGGCGCTCGTACAGGGCCTTGGCGCGCGGGTTGACATCGATGACGTCGAGCCGGATCCGGGAGCAGGCGTTCTCGGCGGCCACGGCGGCGACCTCGCGCAGCAGCAGGCCGCCGATGCCGGATCCGCGATGCGCCGCTGCCACGCAGATGCCGTCCATCACGAGTTCGCCCTCGGCGGGCTTCCGGGTGAACAGGGCGAGGAGGGCGAGCCTGGGCAGTCCTCGCAGGGGGCCGTAGCAGGACAGTACGTCCCGCGCCGAGCCGCCGAGCAGGGCACGGCCCGCGAGGTCGTAGCCGGTGATGCCGATGACGCGGCCCATGCCGTCGAGCACGGTGATGCCGCGGTCGTGGTGCAGATGGGAGGCGAGGAACGCCCGGCCCTTCCCGGGCGGGCCGAGCGCGCTGCCGAGCTTGCGGCCGAACGCCTCCCAGTACAGGGCGGCCACCTGCCGTTCGGCTCCTTCCGGGATCCCCCGGTGCAGGCGGGGGACGCCGCCGTCGCCCCGCCCCGTCGACTCCTGCGGTACGCCCATGATCTTCCCTCTCGGCGAAGGCTGCCGTGTAGCTCCGCTCACCCAACGCCTGCCGATGATTACAGTACGCTCGTATTGAGAACGACCGTTATTAATTCAACAGTTTGGAGCCCCGTGAGAGCCCGACCACGTACAAAGCGTCCCTCGCGCCCCCTCCCCATGGCGGAGGAGCAGCGGCAGAGCGGTGGCGCCCGGCTGGCGCAGGTCGACGCGCTGCGCGGCTTCGCGCTGCTCGGCATCCTGATGGTCAACATCACCTACATGGCCTCCGCCTATCACGGCACCGGCTTGGAGGACCCGGGGCTCGGCGGCCCGCTGAGCGAGGCCGTCCGCCGACTGGTGGCGGTGCTCTTCGAGGCGAAGTTCTTCCTGCTGTTCTCGTTCCTGTTCGGCTACAGCTTCACGTTGCAGATCGACTCGGCCGAGCGACGCGGCGCCCGGTTCACGCCGCGCTTCCTGCGGCGCCTGACCGGGCTGTTCATGATCGGCGTCGTGCACGCCGTCATCCTCTTTCCCGGCGACATCCTCACGCTGTACGCCGCCCTCGGCCTGATTCTGCTCGCGCTGCGCCGCATCCGGCCCCGTACCGCGGTGCGGATCGCGGTCGTGCTGCTGGCGGTGACCGCCGTCGGATACGCGCTCCTCGCGTTCGCCGTCGGGCATGCGGGCGAGGGCGGCACGATCCCTGTGTCCACGGCGTCCGCCGCGGCCCAGGCCACCGAGGCCCTGCGCGGTGGACCGGCGTCCGTCATCGGCGCCCACCTCCAGGAGCTGCCGGACGTGGCCTTTCTGCTGATCTTCTTCCAGGCGCCGTCCGCGCTCGCCGCCTTTCTGCTGGGCCTGGCGGCCGGACGCCGACGCGCCCTCGCGGACGCCGACCGGCACCAGTGGTTCCTGCGGCGGCTCCAGTGGGCCGGCTTCACGGTCGGGCTGCTGGGCGGCATCGGGTACGCGGACGCGAGCCTGAACCACCCTGGGTCCGCGTACCAGCTCTTCGCCATGGGCCTCGACGTGATCACGGCCCCGCTGCTGGCCGCCGCCTACGCGGCGACGGTGCTCCGCCTCGCCCATGGCCGCCGCGGCAGAACCGTGGTCACCGTGCTCGCCCCGGCGGGCCGCATGTCGCTGACCAACTATCTCGGCCAATCCCTGGTCTGTGCCCTGCTGTTCACCGGCTTCGGGGCTGCCCTGGTCGGCCGCGTCGCACCCGCCGGCGTCGCGGTGATCGCCCTGACCTTGTTCGCGGCACAGGCGGTGGCCGGCCGATGGTGGCTGCTCCACCACACCTACGGCCCGCTGGAGTGGCTGCTGCGCGCCTGGACCACGCTGTCGATACCACCGTGGCGTCTGCCTGGTGGAACCCGGGCGCCCCGGCCATAGTTCTCGTGCGTTCAATTTTCTTGATCCATTTCAAGAGGAAAGGCGCATCGCCATGTCCGGCACGGAAATGACGACCGTGGTTCGGCAGAAAATGTCGAACCGAATTCTGGTGGCGGCCGGGTTTCCGCTCCAGGGGGCATTGGCCGGGTGGCTGCTGAAACTCCTGGCGAACCGGGCGGCCTCCTGGCCCTGGATTCCGTGGCAGGGCCCGGTCGACCTCATCAACAGCGCACCCGAACCGACGGTGACGATCGCGAGCCTGCTGATCGGGGCCCTGGCCGGAGGCGTCCTGGTCCTCCTGGCCGAGCACGGCTACGTGACCGTCACCATCGAGCACGACCAGGTCACGACTGCCCGTGGCGACTCCAGCCAGAGCGTTCCCCGGAGCGCGGTCGACGCGGTGTTCGCCGAGGGCAAGCGACTGGTGGTGCTCGGCAGGCGGGGCGAGGAACTGGCCGTGGAGAGCAAGAACGAGGGCGCGGACCTGCCGTCGATCGAGCAACTCGCGGAAGGCTTTCAGGCCCACGGATACCCATGGCTGCCGGCCGGCGACCCCTACCGGGACGCATACAAGAGATGGGTCGAGGACATGCCGGGCCTGCCGGCCGGCGGCAATGCCCTCCTCAAGGCGCGGGCCGAGGCCCTGGAAAAGGAAGACGAGAAGAACATCGCGGGACTGAGGAAGGAACTGACCAAGCTCGGCGTGGTCGTACGCGACACGGACAAGAGGCAGTGGTGGCGCCGCGTCCAGCAGGCGGAAGCCGGGTAAGAAACTCCCGAGGCCGACCGGAAAGGCAGCGACCTCTGACAGGTCGTCGGCACCGACGAAAATCTTCAGGCGGCCCCGAATCGACCGAACTCCGAACCGGGAAAGCCTCGGCCGCACGTTTCGTCCTCACCGTCACCGACCACGTGGTCGGTCCCGTCAAGCGCTTCTGGCCTTCGGCACATCACACGGCCGGCCGCGCCCACACGACCATAAGGCACCCGGCGTGTTGCCTTCCACGTCGGCGTGCGGCAGGCACCACTGCGGGTCAGGTCGGCACGTGTGCCGTGGTGGGGCCATGTGCGGTGAGCTGTCCGGCTTCCAGAACGTGCACGGGGTCGGTGTAGGCGGCGATCAGGTGTGTCTCGTGGCTGACGAGGGCGATGGCCATGTCGCGTTCGGTACGCAGACGTTGCAGGAGTTCCATGATGGCGATGGCGGTGTCGGGATCGAGCGCGGAGGTGCCTCGTCGCAGAGCAGGAAGTCGGGGTTGGTGGTGAGGGCGCGGGCGATGGAGACGCGCGGGCGCTGCCTGCCGGAGAGTTCGTGCGGGTAGCGGTGGACGAAATCGGCAGACAGGCCGACCTGGTCGAGCAGTTCGGTGATCCGCTCTGCGGTCTGGGCCTTGGTCAGCCGGGTGTGGCGGCGCAGGGGCCGGGTCAGGGTCGCGCCTATGGTGCGGGACGGGTTGAGCGCGGCGAGCGGGTTCTGCGGGACCAGCTGGATGCGCCGGTGGTGTTCGCGACGGCGCTTGCGGGCTGCGTGGGCCAGCGGGTGCCCGTCCGCAGCGGTGTGGTCCGACTTCTTCCTCACCCGCCCCTACCGACAGTTCACCGTCATCGAGCCCGCCGACGTCATCACCGCCCTGCTGCTCGTCGTCGTCGGCATCGCCGTCTCCCGGGTGGCGGCCCGCGCCCGGGAACTGAAGGCGATCGCCCTCATCGACGATGACTACCTGGCGCAGATCCACCACACCGCCCGGCTGGCCGAGACCGGCACCAGCCCGCACACCGTGATCGACCATGTGTGTCGGCAGCTCGTGGGACTGCTCAGGCTGAGTGGCTGCCGCTTCGAATACGGCACCCTCGTAGGACACCCGCCTCGTCCGGAGGAGGACGGCACCATCGCCTGGGGCGACCGGTGCTGGGATGCGGACCGCGACGGCCTGCCCCGCGAGGAACTGGAACTGCGGGTCTTCCACAAGGGACGCATCCACGGCCGGTTCATGCTTCAGCCCACGCCCGGAGCGGCGCCCCCACTCGCCGCGCGTCTGGTCGCGGTGACCCTGGCCAACCAGGTCGGCGCGGAGCTCGACGCGGTCGGCCGCCCCCACGCTTGACGGCACGGGCCCGTCGGCCGAGCCGATGTCCCGGCTGCCGATCGGCCCACTGCTGCCGCCCAGCCACAGCTCGTAGGACGCCGACCGCGAGGGGCAACCACGAGAAGCGCTCCGGATCTGTCACCGACTCGCGATTGCGACGGCCACGGCCCCCGCGTCCACATCACGTCCCCTCGCCGGTGTACGTCCTCGCCTCGGCCGCCCTCACCTCGGCACCCCCACATTCTGGTCACGTCAGCCTGGCCAGATCGTGGTTGAGTTCGACGACATTGACACGTTCCTGACCCAGAAATCCGAGAACACGTCCCTGGACGTGTCGGGCGACCAGTGTCCTGACCTCGGTGGGGGCGAGGTTGCGGACCTTCGCGACGCGGTCCACCTGCTCATAGGCGTACGCCGGGGAGATCGCCGGATCGAGTCCCGAGCCGCTGGCGGTGACGGCGTCCGCAGGGACGGACGCGGGCTGGACCCCGTCGAAGGCGGCGACGGCGGCCCGGCGGTCCTTGACGGTCTCGATCAGGTCGGTGTTGTTCGGGC
This sequence comes from Streptomyces sp. NBC_01363, assembly GCF_026340595.1. Taxonomy (GTDB): domain Bacteria; phylum Actinomycetota; class Actinomycetes; order Streptomycetales; family Streptomycetaceae; genus Streptomyces. The sequence goes on along the minus strand of NZ_JAPEPF010000001.1, from coordinate 4,966,578 downwards.
CCAGATTGGAGGCACCGGAGATCGTGGGGTCGTAGCCGCCGGCGGACGGGCGGGGCTGGAACCACTTGGGGTCGGGGCGCAGTGTCTCCTTCTCGTCCCGGGGATTCTTCTTCGGCAGGGAGAAGTTCTGGCCGATCAGGCTGGAGGCCACCGGCGTGCCGTTCGTCGTCAGCAGGGAGCCGTTGGCCTGGTGGGAGAGACCGGACTGGGAGATGCCGGTGACGAGCAGCGGATAGGCGATGCCGGTGATCACGGTGAAGGCCAGCAGTATCCGCAGGGCGGTCAGATGGTGCTGGAGTACGGGGGGAAGGTGGGTGCGCACCCTGGGATCGCCTTCTTCTCTCGTCGGGCCGTCTGTCAGCGCAGACCGGGGATGAACTGAATGAAGAGATCGAGCAGCTTGATGCCCACGAAGGGCAGTACCAGCCCGCCGAGCCCGTACATCCAGATGTTGCGGCTGAGCAGTGTCGCCGCGGAGGACGGCCGGTAGCGCACGCCGCGCAGCGCCAGCGGGATCAGAGCGATGATGATCAGTGCGTTGAAGACGATCGCGGAGGCGATCGCCGAGGTCGGGCTGTGCAGTCGCATGATGTTGAGCTTGTCCAGGCCCGGATAGACCATCGCGAACATCGCCGGGATGATCGCGAAGTACTTCGCGACGTCGTTGGCGATCGAGAACGTCGTCAGGGCACCGCGGGTGATGAGCAGCTGCTTGCCGATCTCGACGATCTCGATCAGCTTGGTGGGGTTGGAGTCCAGGTCCACCATGTTCCCGGCCTCCTTGGCGGCCGAGGTGCCGGTGTTCATGGCCACGCCGACGTCCGCCTGGGCGAGCGCCGGCGCGTCGTTCGTGCCGTCGCCGGTCATCGCGACGAGCTTGCCGCCCGCCTGCTCGCGCTTGATGAGGGCCATCTTGTCCTGGGGCGTGGCCTCGGCGAGGAAGTCGTCGACCCCTGCCTCCTCGGCGATGGCACGCGCGGTCAGCGGGTTGTCCCCGGTGATCATGACCGTCTTGATGCCCATGCGGCGCAGCTCGTCGAACCGCTCCCGCATGCCCTCCTTGACGACGTCCTTCAGGTGGATGACACCGAGGATGCGGGCGCCGTGCGCGTCGCCGTGCCGGGTCACTGCGCCGACGACCAGCGGGGTGCCGCCGCTCGCGGAGATGCCGTCGACGATGCCGCCGACCTCTGCCGTGGGGTGGCCGCCGTTGTCACGGACCCAGCGCATCACCGCCGTCGCCGCTCCCTTGCGCAACGACAGGTTCTCCTGAGGATCGTCGAGATCGACACCGCTCATCCGGCTCTGAGCGGTGAAGGGTACGAACCGTGCCTGCGCCAGCTCTCCTTCACTGCGGCCGCGTAGCGCGTACTGCCGCTTGGCGAGGACGACGATCGAGCGGCCCTCGGGTGTCTCGTCGGCGATCGACGACAGCTGGGAGGCATCCGCAAGGTCTTCGACACTCACCCCGTCCACCGGCAGGAACTCGGCGGCCTGGCGGTTGCCGAGCGTGATGGTGCCGGTCTTGTCGAGCAGGAGGGTATTGACGTCGCCCGCGGCCTCCACCGCGCGCCCGGACATCGCCAGCACGTTGCGCTGCACGAGCCGGTCCATGCCCGCGATGCCGATCGCCGAGAGCAGCGCACCGATCGTCGTGGGGATAAGGGCCACCACGAGGGAGACAAGGATGACGATGGTCTGCTCCGCCCCGGCGAAGATGGCGAAGGGCTGCAGGGTCGTCACCGCGATCAGGAAGATGATCGTGAGGGATGCCAGCAGGATGTTGAGCGCGATCTCGTTCGGCGTCTTCTGCCGCGCGGCCCCCTCCACGAGTGCGATCATCCGGTCGATGAAGGTCTCCCCCGGCTTCGAGGTGATCTTCACGACGATCCGGTCCGAGAGCACTTTGGTACCGCCCGTGACCGCCGACCGGTCACCGCCCGACTCGCGGATCACCGGCGCCGACTCGCCCGTGATGGCCGATTCGTCGACGCTCGCGATGCCCTCGACCACGTCTCCGTCGCCGGGGATGGTCTGCCCGGCCTCGACGACGACGTGATCACCCAGACGGAGAGCGACGCCCGAAACCTCCTGCTCCGCGGCGTCGGTCGCGCCTGGTCGCCAGCCGGTGAGACGGCGGGCCGTCGTCGTCGTCCTGGCCCGGCGGAGAGTCTCCGCCTGGGCCTTGCCGCGTCCCTCGGCCACTGCTTCGGCGAGGTTGGCAAAGACGGATGTCAGCCACAGCCACGCCGTGATCACCCAGGCGAAGACGCTGGGCACCCTGATGGCCGACAGCGTGGTCAGCACCGCCCCGACCTCCACCACGAACATGACAGGGTTGTGGACCATCACGCGCGGATCCAGCTTGCGCAGGGCGTCGGGGAAGGACGTCAGAAGCTGCCTGGGATCGAGCAGTCCGCCCGAGACCCGGTGCTGCTGACGCCCGGCGCCCGGCGGGCCGGGAGCGGGAGTGGCGGTCGTGGACATCAGTGCAGGCCTTCCGCAAGGGGTCCGAGCGCGAGCGCGGGAAAGTAGGTCAGACCGACAACGATGAGGATCACTGCGGTCAACAGCCCGACGAACTGCGGCCGGTGAGTGGGCAGGGTGCCTGCGGTGACCGGAACGGGTTGTTGCTCCGCGAGCGAGCCGGCGAGCGCCAGGACGAACACCATCGGCAGGAACCGGCCGACGAGCATGACCACACCCAGTGTGGTGTTGAACCAGACGGTGTTCGCACTCAGTCCTGCGAACGCCGAGCCGTTGTTGTTCGCAGCCGACGCGAAGGCGTACAGGACCTCGGAGAAACCGTGCGGACCGGAATTGAGAATGGCTGCTCTCTCCCCCGGGAGCGCCATGGCCAGCCCCGCACCCACCAGTGCGACCGCGGGTGTGGTCAGGATGTAGAGGGAGGCGAATTTCATCTCCCGGCCCCGAAGCTTCTTGCCCAGGTACTCGGGCGTACGGCCGACCATGAGTCCGGCGACGAAGACGGCGACGATCGCCAGGACCAGGATGCCGTAGAGCCCGGATCCGGTACCACCGGGCGCAATTTCCCCCAGCATCATGTTGAAGATCGTCATTCCGCCGCCGCCCGGCGTGTACGAGTCGTGGGAGGAGTTGGTCGCTCCGCACGACGTGAGGGTGGTGGACACGGCGAACAGGGCCGAGGCCCAGATCCCGAACCGCGTCTCCTTGCCCTCCATCATTCCGCCGGCCGCGTGACCGGCGGTGCTGCTGACGCTGTGCAGTTCGTTGGCGGTGACGACGGCTACCGATGCGCCCCAGATCAATGCCATCACGGCGACGATGGCGTATCCCTGGCGGTTGTCGCCGACCATCGTCCCGAAGGTCCGCGGCAGCGAGAACGCGATGACCAGCATGAGGTAGATCTCGATCAGGTTGGTGAAGGCATTGGGGTTCTCGAAGGGGTGCGCGGAGTTCGCGTTGTAGAAACCACCACCGTTGGTGCCCAGTTCCTTGATTGCCTCCTGGGAGGCGACGGGGCCTCCGGTCAGGCCCTGGTGCCCGCCCGCGATGGTGGTGATGTCGTGGATTCCGTGGAAATTCTGAACGGTACCGGCAGCCACCAGAACGATCGCGAAGACGAAAGCCAGCGGCAGCAGGACGCGAAGCACAATCCGCGTCAGGTCCACCCAGAAATTCCCGACGCGATCGGTCTTCTTCCGGTTGAAGCCCCGGATCAGCGTGGCGACGACGGCAATACCCACGGCCGCGGAGACGAAGTTCTGCACCGCGAGGCCCGCCATCTGGACCAGATGCCCCATCGCCGATTCACCGGAATACGACTGCCAGTTGGTATTGGTGACGAAGGATGCCGCGGTGTTGAACGACTGGTCCGCGGCGACCGGCTTCATTCCCAGGGACAGCAGGAGATGGTTCTGCAGGCGCAGAAATGCGTACAGGAACAGTACCGATACAGCCGAGAAGGCCAGGATGCTCCGCAGATAGACCGACCACTTCTGGTCGGCGTCGCCGTTCACTCCGCCGGCCCGGTAGATCAGGCGTTCAGCCCGCCCATGGTGGTCAGCGGTCAGGACGCGGGCCATGTAGCCGCCCAGCGGGCGAAATGAGAGACCTAGCGCGACCACCAGGGCAAGTACCTGGAGCCAGCCCGCGAGGGTGTCGTTCATCCGGGCTTTCTCCTAGAACTTCTCGGGGAAGATCAGGCAGACGACCAGGTAGACCACAAGGCACGCGGCAACGATCAGGCCGACGATGTTGTCCACGTTCACAGGCGTCCGACCCCCTTGGCGGCCAGGCCGATGAGGGCGAACACCACTACCGTGAGGCCGATGTACACGATGTCCGACATGCGCGAAGCACCCCGCAGAGTCATGAGGGACGGGGCTTTGGGGCCCTCCCGACTGGCATGTGGAGTTGATCCGGAGAACGGGATCGATTCACATATGACGCTATATCAGTTGGCATCGGGATTCCCCTGCCCCTCTGTGCGCCGATGGGATGACGGTGAAGTGCACGGATTCACTCGTTGCGGCCGGATGGCGCGCTGCCGCCCGGCGCGGAACTCGGAAGAGTGAGCATCACCGAGAAACCCGGGCTCTCAGCGGCCGTCTCCAGGACCCCGTCCATGGCCTCGACCAAATCGCGCGACAGCCGCACAGCCAGGCTGCCGGCCCTGGGACCCGGAGCCCGGGAGGCCTCGGGGCTCGGTTCCGGCCCCCGGTCGGGCGCACCGTCCTCCACCCGAATCCTCACGTGGCCGACCTGGACCTCGGCGGTGACGACGGGAGGCCGGTCCGACGGGCTGCGACGCAATGCATCGGCCCCCAGGGCGGTCAGAGCGCGGGTGAGAAGAGCGGCGTCGGCGATCACGTCGGGCAGCTGTTCCGGCAGGCGCAGAATGATCGAGTGGCCGCCGGGCCCGAGGTCGTCCAAGGCAGCGCCCAGCATCTCGTTGAGGTCGACCGGGCGGAGGTAGAGATCGAGTGCCCCGGCGTGCAGACGACTCACATCGTCGAGATCAGTGACCAACTGCGCCGCACGGTGCACCGCCGTGTGGGCAGCGTCCAACCACTGCGCCTCCTCCGGGACGGTCGCGCCGGCGCGTCGACGCCGCAGGCGCACGAGCGCTTCTTCGGCCGTGTGCAGCGGAGCACGCAGATCGCGTCCTGCCGCGAGAAGCAGGGATGCCCGGGTACGTTCGGCGTCAGCGAACGTGTCCGTGCCGTCGGAACACCCGGCGATCCGCCCTCGCGCATGTGCCAGCCCCAGTTCGGCGGCGCATGCAGCGAGGACGCGCTGGTGCTCCGTACTCAGTCCTGAGCCGCGCGCGGCCAGTGTGAGATTGTCGTCGACGGGGCTCTCCACATCCGCCTCGTAGGGCTTTTCCGGTGGTCGCTCCCCGGCGCTGGCGACCACGTACCAACGGGGCACGGGAGATGCTTCCGGGTCCCTTTCGAGCAGGCTGATCGCACTGAAACCGAAGTTCTCCCGGATCTGCTCCACCAGTGCCGTCAGATCCTGGCCACGCATCATGGCGGCGGCCAGGCGGCTCAACGCCCGCGCCTCAGATGTCGCGCGTACCGCCCGGTGCGTACGCTGAGCAGCCATTCCCGCTGCCGTGCCGACGAGAGCGGCCGTGGCGATGAACACCACGAGCGCGGTGATCGCGTCAGTGCGCTCGATGGCCAGCGAGTGCACCGGTGCGATGAAGTAGTAATCGGCGAGCAGTGCCGCGGCGACGGCGGCGAGCAGCGCCGGGTAGAGCCCTCCGACCAGGGCGACCACGACGACGGCGAGCAGATAGATCACCAGGTCGCTGGAGAGGTCGAGGTGGCCACCCACCGCGGTCAGCAGGAGCGTCAGTACAGGCAGCAGCACCACGGCGCCGACCAGCGCAGCCCAATATCGTCTTGGGCCCGTGCCACGGCTCGGATGCGGAAGCCTCAGCACGGCAGCCCCTGCTGCCTGCCTATGGGTGACGATGTGCACGTCGATGGGGCCGGACCCCTTGATCGTCCGCTCTCCCACACCTGCTCTCAGGAGGGAGGCGAGGCGACCGTGCCGGCTCGCGCCCAGCACGATCTGGGTGACGTTCTCCGCCTCGGCGAACTGGAGCAGGGCATCGACGACATCCTCGCCCGTGGTCTGGTGGTAGCTGCCGCCGAGCGACTCCAGAAGGATGCGCTGGGCGTCCAGTACTGCCGGGTCGACGTCGGCGAGTCCGTCCTCCGGGACCACGTGGAGGGCCAGCAACTCGGTGCCGGGTGTACGGGCGCTGATCCGAGCGGCACGGCGGATCAGCGTCTCCCCCTCCGGCCCGCCGCTCAGGGACACGAGGATGCGCTCCCGGGTCTCCCAGGGAGCGACGATGCCATGTTCCGCGCGGTAGCGCTGCAGCCCTTCCTCCACCCGGTCGGCCAGCCACAGCAAGGCGATTTCGCGCAGGGCGGTGAGGTTGCCGACCCGGAAGTAGTGGGTGAGGGCGGACTCGATGCGGTCCGGCGCGTAGATGTCGCCATGGACCATGCGGCGGCGGAGCACCTCCGGTGGCAGGTCGACCAGTTCGATCTGGTCGGCCCGGCGGGCCACCTCATCGGGCAGGGTCTCCCGCTGCGTGACCCCCGTGATCTGCCGTACCGCGTCGTTGAGGGACTCCAGGTGCTGGACGTTGAGCGTGGTGACAACATCGATGCCGGCGTCCTGGAGCTCCTCCACGTCCTGCCACCGCTTGGCGTTGCGGGCCCCCGGAACGTTGGAGTGTGCCAGCTCGTCGACCAACGCGACCTGGGGACGGCGGGCCAGCACCGCGTCGAGATCCATCTCGGTGAAGAGCGCACCGCGGTGGCTCAGCGTACGGCGGGCCATCGTCTCCAGGCCGTCGGCCATGGCCGCGGTCGGCCGGCGACCATGCGGCTCGACGAAGCCGATGACCACATCCGTGCCCCGTGCACGCAGCCGCTGCCCCTCGGCAAGCATGGCGTACGTCTTCCCGACCCCGGGGGCGGCCCCGAGGTAGATCCGCAACCGTCCACGTGCCACCGGCGGACTCCTGCCCAGGTCACCCCCATGTCGTGTTCGCGCCCTTCCATGGTGCGCCCGTCGAAGCCGTTCCACTCGACGACACCGGCCGGAGCGCTCAACGCCACCCTTGGGGTGTGTCGCGTCATCGGCGGGCTGCGGTGGCGTGCACGTCATCGCCATGGTGGGCGTCGCCCTGCCGGTCTTCCCGAAGCTGGCCCTCGGCCTGTCCGGCTTCGAGACCGGACGAGCCGGCCGCGCACCCGCGTCCAGGCCAACGCCTCCGCTTCCCCACGCACCTCCCCCTCACCACCGGGTCAGCCCAGCAGTGCGCTCAAAGAACCCGCGGTGGTGTGTTTTTCGCGGCACATCGCACCCCGGGCCAGATGTACCAACTCTTCTGGCGTGAGGCCGGCGAGCGTGTGGTGAAAATGCGCGATGAGGTCGTTCGCGGCCCCGGTCAGCGCTGCGTCGTCGTTGGGCCGGGCGGGCAGTCCGTCGCCGTCCAGCAGGAGTGCCTCAAGAACGGCGTACAAGTGGGCGGAGCCGGCCTCGCGGACCGTGAACGAGAGGTGAGCGGACGCACTCCCCCCGTTGGCTTCGGCCACATGCGCGAACCCCCTCGGTACGTAGAGGACTTCGCCCTGACGCAGAACCACGTCCAGCAGCGGATCCCCCGGGTCGCCGTCCACGCGCTCGGGCTGCCAGTTCCCGCCGGGCGGTCCCGGATACACACGCCACCGCTTCGAGCCGTGCATCTGCACGGCCAGCACGTCGGTGTCGTCGCGGTGCACAGGACGGCCCTGCGTCCCTGGCGGAGTGAGAAAGAAGAACGCCTCCACCTGGCGTTGAAAACACTCCGCAAGCCCATCGGCCAGTTCCCGCACGCCTGCGTGCCACTGGTCGACGTACCGCAGAAGGAGCGTGGCTCCCTCATCGCCGATCAGTCGGCGCACCGCCCCGGCATCCACGTAGCGGTTGTCGATCCCGCCCAGGACGACACGGGGGGAACAGTAACGCTCCTCCGGTACCGGACCGTCCTCGTGCACGAGCGTCGCGTAAGGGGTGGTGAGGAGACCTGCATCCAGGATGCTGTCCAGCTCTGCAACCGTCAGCATCTCCATCGGGGGTGTGCGGGGATGCAGTACAGCGGGTGTGCGGCGCCACAGGGTGTGATGAAATGCCTGCTCGTCGTCCACAAATCGTGCAAGCGGGTCCATCGTTGCCTCTCCATGTTCCATGCCGTCGGCGTGATCAGACGGTCTGACGGTTGCTGTACGCACGCGGTCGTGCCCGGCCGATGACATCATCCGGAGTGACAGCGTCGAGCTGCGCGCTGAGATGGTCCAGGAGGTCGGCCGCGGTGCGCAGCAGAGCGTCATCGTCCAGCGGGCGGCCCGGCAGAGCCAGGCCGTCGACGATCCCCGTCAGCAGAGCGGTGCGCAGATGCTCCGCACCGGCTTCCCTCACCACCACTGTCAGATGAGCCGACGAGGAGTCGCCCACGGCCGCGGCGGTGTGCGCGAAACCTCTGGGCACGTAAAACACTTCACCGGCTTCAAGGACCGTGTCCAGCAGTGGCGCTCCCGGATTCTCCTCGCGGACCGGCGCCCAGTCGCCGTCGGCCGGACCTGCGTACACCTGCCAGTGCTTGGCACCGCTGAGCTGGATCGCCAGCAGGTCCCCGTCGTCCCGATGCACCGGACCCCGGCGGCCGGGACGACTCAGGAAAAAGAACGCCTCGACAAGACGGCCGAGCCGCTCGGCAACGCCCCTCGTGAGTTCACGCACCGGGGGATGCCATTGGTCGACGTAACGGAACTGCAGGGTCGCACGTTCCTCATCGATCAGTCGTCGGACCGCCGCCGCATCAACGTACCCCTGGGCAGGGCTCCCGGTGATGACGCGCGTCGGACAGAAACGCTCGTCGGCGATGCTCCCCTGTGCGGTGTACAGGCCGACATACGGAACGCGCAGCAGCCCCGCGTCGAGGAGCGCGTCCACGTCCGAGAGTGTCAGCACCTCCAACGGCGGGTCCTGCGGCCGCAGAAGCACCGGTTCCTTCCGCCAATACGTACCCAGGAGCTGCTCCACGTTCGGTACGCAGCGTTCCAGCCAGTCCATTGTTCCGTCCCTCTCCGAGTGGACCCGCCGGTGTGAGCACCGGCGGGTCCCGGACGCGCTTGCGCGCACTCGCGTGCGCGTCGGTCAGCCGATCACATGACGTCGGGGTAGCAATCCCCGCACCCGGCCTCGATCTTCTGGTCCGAGGTCGGGGACGCGGCGGCGTCCCCGACGGACGGCACGAAGAACGCCCCTCCGGCAACGGCGAGCGCTGCCACGCCCAGTGCGGCACGCTTGGAGATCTCCGCACGCTTCAACGGCTCTGCGGCCTGGGAATACGACATGACCAACTCCTCTCCCCGGCAACGGTTTCCACCGCGCCCGGGTGTTCGCTCGACCCCGGTTCCGAGGCCGAGAACGATCTTGCGTCGGCCGCGTACACAGGAGAAGCAGCACTGACGCATTCCATACGCCACTTACGGATCTCTGATACGCCCGCTCCTCCCCGGCCGGTGTCCTGTGTTGTGAGTTGCCGGAGTCGTCGTTTGCAGCAGCGGAGGATGACGGTGAATCCGAGAACGGCGAGTGGCTGCGGGGGGCGTTCGTCGTGGTGGCCGGGTCTACCGAAGTCGGTCAGCCAGGTCGTGGTCCGCTCGATGACCCACCTGCAGCGCGCGAGCCGATCGCTGGATTCGAAACCGACAGCCTGCTCCCCCGCCCGTCGAAGGGCGAGCCGCCCGGTTCGGCCAGTCGCACCAATGCTCGGGCCGCATGTGGTGGGAGTGGACGAAGAGGGCGGTTTCCGCAGGTCCTAAGCTCCTGCGCAGTCGAGCAGGGAGGGATGCCGTGCAGAAGCTGGACGGGTCGGAGCAGCTGAACAAGCTGGCGGAGGTCGGTGCCTGGTTGCGCCGCCGGTTGCCGGATCTGCTCGTCGAGAGCCAGGTGCCCGGGGCAGCCGTGGCGGTCCAAGCCGGTGATGAATGGGTCGAATCCGCGGCCGGTGTGCTGAGCACGGCCACAGGGGTCGACGCCACGGTGGACTCTCTCTTCCAGATCGGGTCGATCACCAAGGTGATGACCGCGACGCTGGTCATGCAGTTGGCCGACGAGGGACGACTGGATCTGGACGCTCCCGTACGGGCCGTCCTGCCGGAGTTCCGGATCGCCGACGAGGAAGCGGCCCGAGGGATCACCACGCGGCATCTGCTGAGTCACGTCGCGGGTTTCGAGGGGGACGTCTTCACCGACACCGGCAAGGGTGACGACTGCCTGGAAAAGTACCTGGGCGTCCTGCGGGACGTGCCGCAGCTCTTCGAGCCGGGCTCGATGTTCTCGTACAACAACGCCGGTTACTGCGTGCTCGGGCGGATCGTCGAGGTGCTGCGCGAGGAGCCGTTCGACGTCTGCGCCCGGCGGCACCTGTTCACTCCGCTGGGTATGAGTCACACCGCGAGTGACCCCTACGAGGCGATCGTCCACCGCACGGCAGTGGGTCACACCGAGACGGTGCCGGGGGCGCCGTTCGAGCCGACGCCGGTGTGGGCCCTGGCACGCTCGAACGCACCGGCCGGATCGATGCTGGCGATGCCTGCGCGCGATCTGCTGGCCTTCGCGCGGATGCACCTCGCCGGAGGCCGGGGCCCCGACGGGGTGACCGTGCTCGGCCCGGAGACCGTCCAGGCCATGCAGCGGCCCCAGGTCACGCTGCCCGACATCGACCAGGGCGCCGCCTGGGGGCTCGGCTGGGAGCTCTTCGACCTGTCGGGCGGCACGGTCATCGGACACGACGGGAACACCATCGGTCAGTCGGCGTTCCTGCGCCTGGTGCCGGAGCGGGATGTCGCGGTGGCGATCGTCACCAACGGCGGCCTGTCACGGCGCGTGTACACGGAGATCGCGGGCCGGGTCCTCGGTGAACTCGCCGGGGTCGGTCTGCCCGCCTCGCCGGTGCCGGACGTGGGCGCTCCCGTTGCGGAGACGTCCCGATACGTCGGTACGTACACGTCCAGCACCGCCGAGACCACGGTGAGCCGGGACACCGCCGGGCGGCTGTGGCTGGAGCGCACTCCCCGGGGAGCCATCGCCGAACTTGACGAGGCGCCGTACCGCACGGAGCTGGTCGGCAGGCGCGGTGACACCTTGATCCCGGTCGAGCCGGAGCGCGGGGTCCACGCGCCGCTCGCCTTCCTCGGTGACGACGGGCAGGGACACGCGCTGTATCTGCACACCGGCCGGGCCGAGCGGCGGGCACGGCGATGAACGAGATGCACCGACGCGCGATCGTGGCAGACCTGCACAACGACCTGCTCTGTGCGGTGGTCGCCCGGCCGGTGGACCACTGGGCGGAGTTCTTCCGGGAGCGCTGGCTGCCGCAATTGCGGGCCGGCGGGGTGAACCTTCAGGCGCTGCCGGTGTTCGTCGAAGATCCGTACCGGCCGGAGGGGGCGCTTCGCCGCACGCTGCGCATGATCGAGGCGGCGCACCGGCTCGCGGCCGGCAACGCCGATGCCGTCACGCTGTGCACGGACGGCGCCCAGGTCGACCGGACGCTGGCTGAGGGCCGGATCGCCCTGGTGCTGGCACTGGAGAGCGCACCCGGCGTGGGCGAGGACGTGGAGCTGCTGGAGACCCTGTTCCGGCTGGGGGTCAGGATCGCGTCCCTGGCCCACTTCGGTCGCACCTCCCTGGCCGACGGCAGCGGCGAGGACGCGACGGGCGGCCGGCTGACCCGCTCCGGGGTCGCGGCGCTGGCCGAGATGGAGCGCCTCGGCATGCTCTACGACATCAGTCATCTCGGCGTGTCCGGGGTCGAGCACGTCCTGGAGCTGTCCTCACGGCCGTTGATCGCCACGCACTCCAGCGCACGGGCGCTCTTCGACCACCACCGCAACCTTGACGACGAGCAGATCCGGGGGGTCGCCGCGGGCGGCGGAGTGGTGTGCGTGAACTTCTTCGCTCCGTACCTGCACGAGAGCGACTACTCGATCGGCCGACTGGTCGACCACATCGAGCACATTGCCGGGGTGGCCGGCGTCGAGCACGTCGGGCTGGGTCCCGACTTCATCAAGGAAGTACTTGCCGACACCACTCCCCCGTGCTGCGAGACGGCCTTCGTCGAGGGAGTGCCGGCCGACGCCTATCTGCCCGGACTTACGGGTCCGGCCGGGCTGCCGCTGGTCACCGATGCGCTGCAACAGCGGGGGTGGCCGGAGCGCGACATCGTCGCGGTCCTGGGGGAGAACGTACGGCGCCTGCTGCGGAATGAACTGGGCCGGCCCGCGTCCACCGGCTGAGCGCCGTGCACGGCAGGAGATTCCCTTCGTGCGATCGGAACGACGCACACCTGAATGTTCAGTGAACCCGACGAACGACGCCTGACGTACGTGTCTCAAAATCGTCGGATGGTCGAGGAGATGGAGAGCCATATCGTGCGCGCGAGCGATGGTTTTGAGAACGCACGTGAGCCCGCGGACGGAAGCCGAGTGCTGACGATCCGCAATCTGTCGGTCGAGATCCGCCGGGGCGACCGGATCGTCCACCCGGTCTCGGACGTCAGTCTGGCGCTCGATCGCGGGGAGACCCTGGGGATCGTCGGGGAGACCGGATCCGGCAAGTCCATGACCGGCCTGGCCGTGATGGGCATGCTGCCGGCCGGTGGCCGGGTGACCGGCGGCTCGATCGACTTCGGCGGTACGGAGCTCGTCGGACTCCCCGCGGACCGGTACCGGGCCCTCCGCGGCAACGACATCGCGATGGTGTTCCAGGATTCGATGACGGCCTTGAACCCCACCCGCCGCATCGGCGAACAGGTCGCCGAACCGGTGAGGTTGCACCAGGGCGCGTCGAAGCAGGCCGCGCGCGCACGTGCCGCGGAGCTGCTCGACCTGGTCGGGATACCGAAGCCCCTCGAACGGCTGGACGACCATCCGCACCAGCTCTCGGGCGGCATGCGGCAACGCGTGATGATCGCGATGGCCCTGGCGTGCGAGCCGCGGGTCGTCATCGCGGACGAGCCGACCACCGCGCTCGACGTCTCCATCCAGGCGGAGATCCTCGATCTCCTGGACGACCTCAGGTCCCGGCTGGGCATGTCGATGATCCTCATCACCCACGACATGGGAGTGATCGCCCGGCACGCCGACCGGGTGGGCGTGATGTATGCCGGGCGCGTGGCCGAGACCGGGCCGACACCAGCTCTTTTCAGCCATACCCGGCACCGCTACACCCATGCGCTGCTGTCGTCGATCCCCTCGCTCACCCAGGACCGGCGCGAACAGCTCTTCAGCATTCCCGGCACACCGCCGGATCTGTCCGCCTCCCCCGCGGGCTGTCCTTTCGCGCCGCGCTGCGCGGCCGCGACGGACCGCTGCCACGAGGAGCGGCCGCCGCTCTCGGTGGAGGAGGACGGGCACACCCACGCGTGCTGGCACCCGGTCGCCACGGCAGCAGTCCGTACCGGCTCAGGGGCATCGGCCGTCGCACGGCCCGCCGTCTCCCCCGAGGCCCCTGCCGCACGCGAGACGACGCCGCGGCTGCGGATCGTCGATCTCGGACTTGAGTACCCGGTGGGCGGACGGGGCCTCCTCGGGCGGCGCCGCACTGTCAAGGCGGTCTCCGGAGTGAGCTTCGACGTGGCGCCCGGTGAGACGTTCGGCCTGGTCGGGGAGTCGGGGTGCGGCAAGTCCTCGCTGGGCCGCATGCTCGTGGCGCTGAACCGGCCGACCTCGGGCGAGGTGATCTTCGATGGTGCGTCGGTGACCGGTATGAGTGCCCGCGAACTCGCGCCGCACCGGTCCCAGTTGCAGATGATGTTCCAGGACTCGAACTCCTCTCTCGACCCCCGCATGCGCATCGGCGCGATCCTGCGCGAGCCCCTTGCGATCCAAGGCATCGGCAGGCGCGCCGCCCGGACCGCGCGGGCCCGCGAGCTCCTCGGGGACGTGGGGCTGCCGTCGGGCGTCCTGGAGCGCTACCCCCACGAACTCTCCGGGGGACAGCGCCAACGAGTGGGGCTGGCCCGCGCGCTGGCCCTGGACCCGAAGGTGCTGGTCGCCGACGAGCCGGTCAGCGCGCTGGACGTCTCCATCCGTTCCCAGATCCTCAATCTGATGCTCCGCGTCCAACGCGAACGCGAACTGAGCAGTGTCGTGATCTCCCACGACCTCGCGGTCGTGCGGTACCTGGCCGACCGCGTCGGAGTCATGTACCTGGGCAAGTTGATGGAGACCGGCACCACCGAGGAGGTGTACGGGTCCACCGCGCACCCGTACACCGCGGGGCTGCTCGCGGCGGTTCCCGAGGCGGACCCCGCGGCGCCGCGCCCCCGGCCGGGCACGCGCGTGCGCGGCGAACTGCCCAGTCCCATCGATCCGCCCAGCGGCTGCCGGTTCCGCACCCGATGTCCGCTGGCGACCGAGGTGTGCGCGGCGACGGAGCCCGCCCTCGCGACCCTCACCGGCACGCACAAGGTCGCCTGCCACCACCCCCTGCGCTTGCCGGCCGCACAGCCCGAGGAGCTCTCCGCACGATGAACCGTCACTCACCACTCCCCTGCATGTCAGGGACCCCACGGATCTCCCGGAGAGGAGCTGGTCACGCATGAGCTGGTACGTGGTCCGACGGCTGGCGATCTCCTTCGTCGTCCTGCTGGGCATCTCCGCGTTGGTGTTCTTCCTGCTGCACGTGGTCTCGGACGACCCGGGCCGTGTAGTCCTGGGACAGCGCGCGTCCCCCCAGGCCGTGGCCGACTTCAACCGGGAGCACGGGTTCGACCGGCCGCTCGTCGTGCAGTACCTCAGCTATCTGGGCCAGCTCGCCCACGGTGACCTGGGCAGGTCCTACAAACTCAACGAGAACGTGGGGGCGGTACTGCAGCAGAACGCCGGCCGCAGCGCGATGCTGTCGCTGGCCGGCCTGGTCCTCGCGCTGCTGATCGCCGTCCCGCTCGGCATCCTCCAGGCGGTCCGCCGCAACAGTCTCGTCGACCGCGCCGCCACGGCGGCCTCCTATGTGCTCTACGCGACTCCGTCGTTCCTGCTGGGCCTGATCCTGATCGCCGTGTTCAGCCAGTCCCTGCCGTTCTTCCCTGCCGAGGCGTCCCAGTCGCACTCCTCGTGGGTGGTCCTCACCGATCCCCGCGCCATGGCCCTGCCCGTCATCACGCTCGCTGTCACCAGCGTCGCGATCTTCTCCCAGTACCAGCGCTCGTCGGCTCTCGACCAGCTCGGCCAGGACTACATCCGGGTCGCCCGCGCCAAAGGGCTCCCGGAGCGGAGCGTCCTGACGCGCCACCTGCTGCGCAACGCCTGTCTGCCGCTGATCACGCTGGTCGGCACGCTCATCCCCAGCCTCCTGGCAGGCAACCTGATCGTCGAGTCGCTCTTCAACTACCCCGGCCTCGGCCTGCTGTTCCTCAACAGCCTGCAGCACGAGGACTACCCGGTGCTCCTCGCCTACACCTTGATCGGCGGCGTCCTCACCGTGGCCGGCAACTTCGTCGCCGACATCGCGGTCGCCGCCGCCGACAGCCGAATCGAGTTGAACAAATGACCTCACGACAGACGGACACGGCGGGGGCCCTGGAGGCGGGCGCCACGGCGCCGTCAGCAGCCGACCCGGTCGAACCGACAGACGTGCGCGAGCGGTTCACCTTGAAACCGGTGCTGCGCGCACTGCGGCACCACCCGCTGGGCCTCGTCGGCGGCCTGCTTCTGATACTCGTCGTCGGGTTCTGTTTCCTCGGCCCCCTGCTCTACCGGACCAACCAGACCGACGTGGACCTGGTGAACGCGGCTCTGCCGCCCAGCACCGAGCATCCGCTCGGGACGGACCTCAACGGGTTCGATGTGCTCGGCCGCCTCATGGCGGGCGGCAGGGTGTCCTTGCAGATCGGGCTGCTCGCCGCGTTGTTCGCCACCACGATCGGTACGGTCTACGGCGCCGTCGCCGGACTCGCCGGCGGGATCGTCGACGGGTTCCTGATGCGGGTGGTCGACACCCTGCTGTCGGTCCCCTTCCTCTTCTTCGTCCTGATCCTCTCGGTGCGCTTCCACGCGAACGCCGTGTCGCTGAGCCTGGTCATCGGCGGGTTCTCCTGGCTGGTCTCCGCCCGGCTCGTCCGCGGCGAGGTCCTGACCCTGCGGGTACGGGAGTTCGTGCTGGCGGCCCGGGTGATGGGGGCCTCCCGCCCACGGCTCATCCTTACCCACCTGATTCCGAACGCGCTCAGCGTGATCATCGTCGTCATCACCTTCCAGGTGGCCGACGCGATCCTCGTCGTCGCCGCTCTGGGCTTCCTGGGCTTCGGCCTGACATACCCGACCGCGGACTGGGGCAGCCAGCTTGCCAACGGCGCGACGTTCATCTCCGCCGACTACTGGTGGCTGGTGTATCCCGTCGGCATCTGCGTCATCGTCACGGTGCTGGGGCTCAACCTGCTGGCGGACACGTTCCGCGACGCGGTCGGTCACCGGGCCGGCTGAGCCCGCTCGCCACGACCGTCACCTCTTCACCCTCTTCCACCACACCTCGCAGGGAGCCATCCATGACACATGTGCCCGGCAAGGCGCGAGGACGCCGCTTCGCGGTGCTCGCCGCCGTGCTCGCCGTACTGGCCACGGCGTGCACCGGCGGCGACCTGGCCAAGGATCTGCAGGGCGGTTACAAGACCCTGCCGAAGGAGTCCGGGAAGCCCAAGGACGGCGGCACGGTCACGGTCGCGCTGACTCCAGGGCTCAGCCCCAACTACATCTATCCGTATCCGCCGGCGTCCGCCAACGGCACCGTCATCGCCCGGGGGCTCCTGTGGCGCTCCCTCTACCGCCCCAGTGGTGAGGGCGATCAGATCGCGGACGCCGCACTGAGCCTGGCCGAGGCGCCCCGCTACAGCACCGACCGCAAGACCGTGAGCATCAAGATGAAGCGCTACTCGTGGTCCAACGGCAGGCCGGTCACCGCCGACGACGTCGTCTTCTCCCTGGCCCTGCTGAAGGCCGCGCTCAAGGAGAGCCCGGCCAACTGGAGCTTCTACACCCCGGGGCAGTTTCCCGACGGCATCACCGCGAAGGCCACCGCGTCGGACGAGCTCACCCTCAGGTCCACGACCGCGTACAACCCGTCCTACCTGATGTCGATGCTGACCCTGCTGTACGTGATGCCCTCCAAGGAGTGGAACATCGCCCGCACCTCGGGGCCGCACCTGGACTACACGCAGCCGAAGAACGCCAAGGCCATCTACACCCACCTCACCAAGCAGTCGGAGTCCCAGGCCACATTCGCCGACAACCCGCTCTGGCAGGTGGTCAACGGCCCGTACCGTCTCAAGAGCTTCGACCCCACGACCGGCTCGTTCTCCCTGGTCCCCAACACGTCCTACAGCGGCCCGGGCGGCTCACGGCTCGACCGGGTCGACTTCAAGTCGTTCACCTCCGCCCCGGCGGTCCTCAACCAGTTCAAGGCCGGCAACCTGACCGTCGGAACGCTGGACTCCAGCTTCATCATGCAGATCGGCGCGCTGAAGAAGAAGGGCTACCACGTCTACGGCGCCCCGGCGCCCGCCCGGTTCGACCCGCTGGTCCTGAACTTCGAAAACACCACCCACCACTTCGACAAGGTGATCGCGCAGCCGTACATCCGCCGGGCCCTGCAACACCTGATCGACCAGCAGGGCTACATCAGGAGCCGGGGCGTGTACAACGGTGCCGCCTCCCCCAACTACACCACCGCGGGCAGCGACTCCCCGTACCCGCCCGCGTTCGGTGACCAGGCGCCCTACCCGTACGACCCGGCCGCCGCCAAGAACCTGCTCACCGACCACGGCTGGAAGGTCGAGCCGGGCGGCGCCACCACCTGCCGACACCCGGGCACCGGGGCCGGCGAGTGCGGGGCGGGCATCCCGCGCGGGCAGACGATCGACTTCTCCCTCGCCTCCGCGAACACCCCGGCGTACGTCGGCGCCCGGGACACCGCCTTCGCATCGGAGGCCAAGAAGCTGGGCCTCAAGATCACGCTCGTGAGCAAGTCGCTCAACTACCTGTACACCAACTACGGCAACTCCTTCGCGCCCGCCAACAAGAACAAGTGGGCGGCACAGGACTACGGACCGCTGTACCTGGCGGCCGGATACCCGAGCAGCAACACCGTGTTCAACACGGGAGGCAGCTTCAATCTCGGCGGGTACCGCGACGCCGAGGCGGACAAGCTGATCGACGCGTCGACGTTCGGAGCGGATTCCAAGGCCCTGTCGGCCGAGGTGACCCACCTCGGCAAGGACCTGCCGGTGCTCTACTTCCCGACTCCGCACACCCTCGTCGTGTGGAAGAACAGCCTCTCCGGGCCGCCGCCGTCGTTCAGCTCACTGCTCAGCTTCCTGTACACGCCGGAACTCTGGTACTTCCACAACTGAATGCCGCGCGCGGGAAGGTGGTGAGCCGTCATGGATACGTTCCACGACACGTCTGCGGACATGGCTGCGCTGCGTCGACTGATCGGCGGAGCACGGGTGGTGGCGCTCGGCGAGGGCGCGCACAACATCACGGAATTCTACGGGCTCAGGGACCTGCTGTTCCGGTTCCTGGTCCGGGAGTGCGGGTTCACCGGGCTGGTCCTGGAGTCCGGATTCGCCGAGGGGCTGGCCGTCGACGAGTGGGTCGACGGCGGGCCGGGACGGGTCGAGACCGTCGCCCAGGACGGCGTCACCTACCGCTTCGGCGAGTGCGAGCCGATGCGGAGGCAACTGCGCTGGATGCGTCGGCGCAACTCCGGCGGGTCGGCGAAGGTCGCCTTCTACGGAATGGACCTGCCCGGCTCGTCCACCTCCCCCGGCCCGGCGGTCCGTGCCTGCCTCGACCGGCTGCCCGCACGTCCGGGCGACGAGGAGTTGCGGCGGCTGAGCGACCTGGGCGACCGGTCGCAGGCGGCGGTCCGTTACGCGGCGCTGTCCTCCCCGGACCGTGCCCGGCTGCTCGACGGCCTTCGCGGACTGGACGAGCGCGCACTCCGATACCGCCGGCACAGCGGCCCGGACGACGAGGACGCCGAGATCGCCCTGTGGTGCGCGGCCTCGCTCGAAGCCTTCGTCGCCGAGGCCGACGAGGACGGGACCTCCGCGGAGGGTCCCTATCCGCGGGAGGCGTTCATGGCGCGCAGCGTGGAGTGGATCCTGCGCCGGGAGCGGCGCATCGTGGTGAGCGCCCACAACGCACACGTCCGCCGTACACCGCTGCACGGTCGGCCGACCCTGGGCGGTCTGCTCTCCTCCGAGCTGGGAGCGGACCTCGTCGTCATCGGGATGACGTACGGCTCCGGGCCCGAAGTCACCTTCACCCAGCGGTCGTCGCGTCCGTTCGACTGCGACGTCACGCTCGGGGCGCGGACCCTGACGCCGGAGTCCGTCGAATCGCGGCTCGACCGTCTCGGCCCGGGGGTGACCCTCCTCGATCCGCGCCGCGCGCCCGCCGGGTTCTTCGACGGCGTCGAGGGGACGCTCGCCGGTGGGGAGCTCGACCCCGTCGACGACTTCCCGGCCGCCTACGACGCACTGCTCCACGTCCGGCAGGTGAACCGGATCCCCGGGGCGTTCGAGCGGCTGCGTGCCGAGTTCGTCGCGGCCGCGCGAGCGGGCTTCGAGGCGGCCCCGGACGCAGATGCACCAGCAGATCAGTCCATGCGTCCCGGAGACCTCGACGGTCTCCGGGACACCGAGGAGTCGGAGTCACAGTGAACAGCAGCCCTCCGCCGTATCCGCCCGCGCGGACCGTCGACGCCTTCGAGGACGTCGCGGGCGTCCGGGTGCCGGACCCGTACCGGTGGCTGGAGCCGGAGACCGACGAGGTAAAGCGGTGGCAGCGCCGACAGGCCGAACTCGCCACTTCGATCGCCTACGACGGGCAGGACCCTGCGGCCGTACGGAAGCTGATCGAGACCTACGGTGCCGGGTCCCGCCCGGCACTGCCGAGGTTCGCGGCGGGCCGCTGGTTCCGCGCCGTGAACGCACCCGGTGCGGCGGCGCCAAGCGTGGTCGTCGCCGACCGGCCGTTCGGCGCGGGCCGACCGGTGGTCGACCTGACCGCGTTCGGCGACGGGCAGAACCCCGCGTTCCTGTCGTGGCTCGCGCCGTCGCCGAACGGTCGCGTCCTGGCCCTGGGCGTCTGTACCGACGGCAGCGAGCACAACACGGTCCGGCTCATCGAGGTGGACTCGGGGCGCGTACTGGACGGCGCGCCGCGACAGGTCCTGCACAGCGCGTGGGCCGGTGGTGTGTCGTGGCTGCCCGACAGCAGCGGCTTCTCCTTCCTCGCCCTGACCGGTTCGCCGCATGAGTTCCGGCAGGCCGTGTACCGTCACCGGCTCGCCACGCGGGACAGCGCGGGCAGCACCGTGGTGGAACCGATCCCGGTCGGTGAGGGCTCCCAGGAGTACACACTCGTGCAGTTCTCGGCCGACGGCCGCTGGGCCGTCGCAAGTCACCGGGTGGGCAGTCCTGTTCCGGTCGCCGTACGCGATCTGTCCCGGCCCGCCGCCCCCTGGCGTCCCTTCGTCACCGAATGCGCCGGGACCGTCGCCGGACACATCGTCGGCGACCGCTACATCGCGGTGACCGACGTAGCGGCACCACGCGGGCGCGTGGTTGCGCTCCCGCTGGACGCCGCCGACCCCAACGACCCCGCCGCGTGGACGGAGTTGGTGCCGGAGGGCGAGACGGTGCTGCGGTCCTTGTCCCCGGTCGGTGACCATCTGTACCTCAGTGAGTTCGACCGGACGTGCGCCCGGGTACGGATCCTCGACCGCTCCGGCGCCGTCACCGGGGAGGTTCCGCTACCCGGGCAGGGGGCGCTCTCCGCACCGTTCTTCGCCCTGACCGGCCTGGCCGTGGGCTCTCCCCCGGACGACTTCGTCTTCGCCTTCTCCACCCCGACCAGCTCCTGGGGCGTCTATCGGCACCGTCCGGGAGAGGCGGACATCGAGACGTTGTCGGCCCCGGCGGTCACCCTCGACGCCGACGTGACGTTCGAGCGGGCCGTCGCACCCGACGGCGTGGAGATCCCTTACCACGTGGTGCGACCGGCGGGCAGCGACCCGACGCGGCCCGCGCCCACGCTGATCTCCGCGTACGGTGCGGCGAACGTGCCTCTGCTGCCGCAGTACCAGCCCGAGATGGCCGCCTTCGTCGCGGCCGGCGGCGTGCTCGTACAGGCGCATCTGCGCGGGGGCGGCGAGTTCGGCCGCGACTGGTACCTGGCCGCGCACCGGGAACGCAAGCATGTGCGCGACCGCGACCTCATCGCCGTCGCCGAGCACCTCATCGCCACAGGGCTGACCACACCCGAGCGGCTCGCGCTGACCGGTGGCTCCGACGGTGGTCTCATGTGCGGGGTCGCCCTCACGACGCGCCCCGAGCTGTGGTGTGCCGTGCTGCCGATGGCGCCGCTCCTCGACCTCATCGGGGGCACCCGCGATCCCTATCTGGACTTCGTCATCCGCAAGGCGTGGGCGGATCCGGACGATCCTGCGGAAGTACGGCGGCTGCTGCGGCTCTCGCCCTACCAGTTGGTCGGGCCCGGCGTCTTCCCGGCGATCTATCTTCAGGCCGGGGCGACCGATCCGCGGTGTCCTCCCTGGCATGCGCGCAAGTTCGCCGCCCGGCTGCAGGCGGCACAGGAAGGGGACGCGCCGGTCCTCCTGCACGTCTTCGACAACGCCGGGCACGGCGCGGCGACGTCGTACGAGGTCGCGACCGCACAGGACGCCGAGTGGCTGGCCTTTCTGATCAGGACACTCGGCCTGGGCCGTCAGGAAGCTTCCGGATGAGCGGGCGGGACGGCCTGTCCGCTCATCCGCCGTCCGGGGCGGACCTGAGCGACATCAGGTGCAGCTGCAGCATGGCCGAGAGACGCGCGGACGGATCATGGAGGTCGATCCGGCCGACCTCCGCCGCGCGCCGAAGCCGGTAGCGGAACGTGTTGGGGTGCACGAACATCGAGGCGGCGGCCGTGGCGACATCGCCGAAGGCGTCGAGCCAACTCCGCAGCGTCTCGGCCAGGTTGGTCTCGTGGATCTCGTCGTAGGCGATGACGCGTGCGACGACGCCACTGGGCAGGTCCCCGCGCGGGACGAGGTCGGCGAGCTCCAGCAGCAGTGCCTCGACGTGGACGTCGTCCAGGCGGGCGACCGGCTGCCCGGCGGTTCCCGACCGCAGGACGCGCGACGCCCGTTCGGCTCCGGTACGCGACCGGGCCAGCGCCGCGCTGTCCTCGGCGTACGGCCCTACGCCGATCACGGGGCGCAGCCGGGAACCCACGCGGGCCAGGAACTCGGTGGCGATGCGGGCCGCCCGTTCCTCGGCATCGTGCCGGTTCTGCGGAAGAAGGGGCAGGATGCCGTACGCGATGTCGCCGATCAGCGCCGCGGTGGCGCGCGGGTGCACCGCGGCCAGATGCATGGCGAACGCGTCAGTGAGGCGTTTGCGTTCGGTGGCGGTACGGGCGGGCAGCCGGTGTTCATTCGCCGCGTCGACGACGGTGAGTGCGAGAACGACGGCGGGCTCGTCCTTCAGGCCGAGGCGGCGGATCGCCTCGGGTGATCCAGGGCCGCTCTCCAGTGCGGTGGCCAGCAGCTCCGCGCGCTGCCGCCTTTCCATGTCCGCGTCCGCGCGCTGCCACACCATGTGCATCGCGACCAGCTTGGACGCCTCGTAGAGCACTTCGCTGCGGTCCTCGCTCAGCGGCTCGGCGACGACCACCCAGATCGCGCCGAGGATCTCGTCCCCGGCGCGCACGGCGATCGCCGCGCGCGGCAGTTCGGGCGGCTGTGTCGTGTCGCCCGACTCGGGGAGAGACGCGACGAAGACGGGGCGGTCGCTGCGGTAGATCGCCTGGAACACCCCGCGTTCCTCAAGGATGCGCGTGTAGTGCTCGGGGACCTGCCGGCCCAGGATCGTCTGGACCCGCGAGGTGTCGATGTCCTCCTGCCGGCTGGAGAAAGCCAGCAGGCGCGAGTTGCGGTCCTCGATGGTGACGGGCGCGTCGAGCAGCGCGGCAATCGCGTTGGCGACCGCGAAGAGGTCGCCGGACTCGATCCGGTCGGCCGTGTGACCATCCATGTCATGCCGGTTGCTGTCGGTCGTCAGCGTCCGGAGCATCCCCGCCAGGTGCGTCCAGGAGGCGCCGCGGGCGAAGGAGAGCACGGCCACGCCCGACGCCTCGGCCGCATCGATCAGCGCATCGTCGGCGGTGACAGGCGCGCGGACCACCAGGGCGGCGGCGCCGCGCTGCCCCAGGCGGGTGACGACTCGGGCGATGTCGGAGAGGTCGTGCAGGGCCACGCCCAGTACCAGTGCGTTGTCCGGGAGTTCCGGCTCGTCGAGTGGGTCGTGGATGACGACGCCGCCGATGCCGTCGGCGCGTTCCACGTCACCGCAGACCACGTCGAGCAGGGTGGAACCGAGTTCCTCCAGGACACGCGCGAGGCTTGCTCGCGGAAGGCTGGTCACGGGAATGAGCACGGGGCCGAAACTAGCCCGGCCCACCGGCATCGGAGTTGGTCGCTCATGACGTAATGATGCCAGCCCGTTCGTCCACACGGACGAACGGGCCGGCGCGGTGAGGGCTTCAGGGGACGGGCACCCAGGTCGTCGAGTCCGTCACCTCGTCCAGAATCTCCGGGAGGGGGGTGACGCCGAGGCCCGGCCCGGTCGGCACGGCGAGGTGTCCGTCCACGAGGTGGAACGGTGCGGTGATGTCGGTCCGGTAGTAGCGGTCGGAGGCCGAGGTGTCGCCGGGCAGCACGAACCCGGGCAGCGCGGCAAGCGCCACGTTGGCAGCGCGGCCCAGTCCCGTCTCGAGCATGCCGCCGCACCAGACGGGGACGCCGTGCGCCGCGCAGACGTCGTGGATCCGCCGCGCCTCCAGATAGCCGCCGACGCGGCCCGGCTTGATGTTGACCACGTGGCAGGCGCCGAGCGCGAGAGCGTCGGCGGCGGCGCGGGCGGAGACGATCGACTCGTCGAGGCAGATCGGGGTGGTCATGCGCTTCGCGAGTTCCGCGTGGCCGAGGAGGTCGTCCTCCGCGAGAGGCTGCTCCAGCATCAGGAGGGCGAACGGGTCGAGCCGGGCCAGATGGCGGGCGTCGCCGCGGCGATAGGCGGCGTTGGCGTCCACCTGCAGCGGGACGTCGCCGAACCGTTCGCGGACGGCGCGCACCGGCTCGATGTCCCAGCCGGGTTCGATCTTCAGCTTGATCCGCAGATAGCCGGCGTCCAGATATCCGGCGACGGCGTCGAGGAGCGCGGGGATCGACTCCGTGATCCCCACCGACACCCCGCACGGCACTCTGTCGCGGACCGCGCCGAGGGCGTGTGCGAGGGGCACTCCCCGGGCCCGGAGGTCCGCGTCCAGCACCGCCGTCTCCAGGGCGGCCTTGGCCATGCGGTGCCCCTTGAACACGGCCAGAGCCGGGGCGACCTGGTGGGCGTCGAGGTCGGCCACTCCGGCGAGCGCCGGGACCAGGAAGCGGCTGAGAACGTCCGCGGCGGCGTGCGTGTACTGCGACGAGTACTGAGGAGCGGTGCCCGCGCCGCACTCGCCCCAGCCTTCTGCCTCGTCGGTGACGACACGCACCAGGAGGGCCTCCCGCACGGTCTCGGTGCCGAACGAGGTGCGGAACGGGGATACGAGGGGTGCCTTGATGGTGCGCAGTTCGACTCCGGTGACCTTCACGCTGTCTCCTGGGGCGCTTCGTTGTGGTGTGTTCCGTGCCGGCGCGTGCTGTCGGCGACCTGCGTCGGGCTTCCGCGGTCCACGACGTACCAGCCCGCCGGGTCGAAGCCGCGCACCCGCGCGCCGTCGGCGAGCAGTCCGCCCAGCACGTCCCGTACCGCCGTGCGCCAGCTCACGGCGCTCGCCGGGTCGCTCTCGCGCAGTGCCTCGATGTCCTCGGGTACGGCCACCAGTACGGTGTGTGCGTTGGCGCCGGTGCGCCCCACCGACGGCGCGCCCGTGGCGGAGACTCCGAGGGCGACGGTCGCTCCGCGCGACCGGGCGACTTCCGCGTCGGCCGGTCTGGGCCGCCCGGCGCAGACCGACTCGGCGTCCGGGGACGCCAGACGCCACCGCACCAGAATCCGGTCGCTGTCGTCGCTGCGGTTGATCCCGTCGTCGATGGGGCCGTAGAAGTCCGGCAGGTACTCGGCAGGCTCGGCAGCGAGCTTG
This sequence comes from Streptomyces sp. NBC_01363, assembly GCF_026340595.1. Classification (GTDB taxonomy): domain Bacteria; phylum Actinomycetota; class Actinomycetes; order Streptomycetales; family Streptomycetaceae; genus Streptomyces. The sequence goes on along the minus strand of NZ_JAPEPF010000001.1, from coordinate 4,941,307 downwards.
GCGATGTTGAAGTACGCGTTGCGGCGCACCAAGGGGTCGTAGGTCCAGCAGATCTCGCCCACACCCCGCGCCATTGTCCAGGCCCGCTGGTGCAGTTTCAGGGCGAAGCCGACGTTGCGCCGCCGCACGTGGGGCAGCACCCCTGCGATGTGGCTGTGCAGGGCCGCGCGCGCCGGCGGGGAGAAGAACCCGAAGCAGGAGCCGACCAGTTCGTCCCCCACGAAGGCGCCGCTGACGTAACTGCCCGCCTTCGCCAGCGCACGCAGCAGGTCGGCGGTCACCACCGGACTGTTCTCGCCGGTGCGCCAGATCTGCTCGTACAGGCGCCGAGCGGCCTCAAGCTCACTGACACTGTCCAGGGAACGGATGTCGATGCCCGCGACGCGCGCGGCGGTCTCAGCCGCGGCGTACGCCGCGTCGACGGGCGGGGATTCGGTGCGGTCGCGCAGGAGATCGGTCACGCGGGTCATGGTTTCAACCCCGATCTTCGCGCAGCTGGTTCGAGGGCACAGGATGCGGGCTCCCGCTTCGTCCGGGCGGACAGCCGTCCTGCGGTGCCAGGAGGTCGGCCACCAACGCGGTGAGCAGTCGGGTCCGCCGCGGCAGCTCCGCGACGAGCAGATGTTCGTCGTCGGCATGCGCGCCGCCGCCTACCGCTCCCAGGCCGTCGAGGGTGGGGGTGCCGACTCCCGCGGCGAGATTTCCGTCGGAGGCTCCGCCGACGGCCACCTGCGTGAGCGGGCCGAGCCCGAGGTCCGTCGCGAGCCGGCACGCCCGCGCAAAGAGATCCTTCGATGCGGTGGCCTGCAAGGGCGGCCGGTTCGGACCACCTGCGACCTCCACGGCTGCGCCGGCCGACCGGGCCCGCAGGTCGCGCATCGCTCGGTCCACACGGTGCTGCTCTGCCGCGTCCCGTATGCGGACATCGACGTCGAAGCGTGCCGAGGCGGGGACGGTGTTGCTCGTGGTGCCCGCCTCCAGGCGGGTCGGCGTGGCAGTCGTACCGTGTGCCGCATCGCCCAGTGCGGCCACGGCCAGGATCTGGTGGGCGGCCTCGATCGTCGCGTTCACGCCGCGCTCCGGCTCAAGGCCGGAGTGGGCGGCACGTCCTCGAACCCGCACCTCGTAGCGCGACACCCCTTTGCGTTCCGTCTTCAGGGCCCCACCCGGTCCGGCGGCCTCCAGTACGAGGGCGGCAGCGTGGGAGCGGGCCTCGCCCTCGATGAGCTCCCTGGACGAGGGCGAACCCGGCTCCTCGTCACCGGTGATGAGGAGGGTCACACCGTCCAGCGGATGCGCGGCCCCGGGTCCGGACACACTCGTCCGTGCCCCCGTGCCGATCAGGTCCGCCAAGGCGTGGAACGCCATCACCAGGCCGGCCTTCATGTCGAAGCAACCGGGTCCGCGCAGCACTCCGTCGCGAACCTCGAACGGATGGCTCTTCAACGACCCGACCGGCCACACCGTGTCGTGATGCCCGATGAGCAGCACGCGCGGGGTCCGGCCGAAGCGCCATCGCACATGCGTGCATCCGTCGATGACTACCCGCTCCGCCTCGGCCCCGAGGTGACCGGCGCCGATCCGGGCCACCAGCTCGGCGCTGCGGGCGACCGCGGCCAGGTCGTCCGAGGGGGACTCGCAGCGCACCAGCCGCTCGATGTCTGCGATCATCGCGGCCGCACGCTCTCGTTCCCGGCTCTCCGGCCGGGCACCGTCCTCCTGCCCAGTGGTTCGATTCACCACGGCGCGGTGTTCTGTCACGGCGGAAACCTCCAGTCGACGCATCTGCCCAGCATCGTGAACTGCGCCGCGGTGGGAGCTGTCCGCTCGGCCAATATCGATGTGCTCGATTGGGGTGGGGCGATGAACCGGACGGGCTCTTCCCATCCCGCTTGTTCTCCGTCGACGCCGCCTGGTTCGAGCTCAGCCTCGCGGCCATCGACCTTCTGGCCTGGACCCGCGTCCTGCTGCTGGACGGCGAGCCGGCTACCGCCGAACCCAGGGAACTCACCGCCGCCTTCCACCGTCTGGCCGCCCTACCCCGCGCCGAGTCGCACGCAGATGCGGGCGAGGTCGAGCGAACGCTCCAGGTCCCCGCGGCTCCACGTCCTTGTGACGTCCGCCCCCCTGCGGGCGTCGAGCACCTGCGTGAGATGCGGCCGGAACTCCGGAGACCCGTCGGCGGCCAGCTCGCCGCCCTCCGACTTCGAGACGATGCGCCCGGTGAGGACCGTCGCCAGCAGGCGAGCCGGCCCCAGGGACATCCACTCGACCTCGAACGTGGACACCGGGTGGGCCGCTTCGTTGTGCAGGTAGATCTGTTCGGACAACGTGATCCTGTTGCGCCAGTACTGGTCGAGATTGGCGCGGGAGAACCTGATCGCCCCGTCGCGCGCGGTCTCCTCCTCGATCGGCATCCCGGCGCTCCTCGGATCCACCGCCGTCATCGCCCCGTCCTCGGCGAGGGGGACACGGACACCGGACTGGACGATGTTGAGCCAGGTCGCCCAGTTCATCGGTCCGTCCGTCGACTCGGGATGCAGGGTTCCGGCGACCGACGCCACGACGGACTGGAGGGTGTCAGGGCCCTTGGCCAGACCGTCTCTTGTCACGTACATCGCATCGATCGTGTGACCGTATTCGTCCTTGGAGTTCTCGTGCAGCGGCGAGACGGCGTCGCGTGCCCGTGAATCCAATTCCCTCGCCACCACACAGACGAGGTCGATGTCGCTGTTCGCCTGCCAGTCGCCCAGCGACGCGGATCCCACCACCACGACATCACGGAGAGTGTCGCCCAGGGCGTCGGCCAGTCGATTCGCGAAACGCCGTGCGAGAATCCACGGTTCCTGGTCAGGATCGCTCACGCATGGAGAAGTCAACTCGACGCCTTTCTTCGCACTTTTCGTCGTGTATACATGGCGTCCGCCGAAGCCGACGCCATGCCGCTGCGGCAGGCAGGACCTTGCCCACGCTCGGGCTCGTCCCCTCTTCCGGTTGCCTTGAACAGCTCGGCGCGCGAGGTCAATTGATTGGTCGCGCCCTATCGATGACAGTGATATTTCACCAGCGACAGTATGTGACGGACTGCTCTTGGAGAAGGAATGCCCGCACGCGTCATGAGACCGGTCACGGTGACGGCCGAAAGCCGGAGTGGCGCACCGCGGCGGGACCACGAACCGAGCATTCGCCAAGGGCTGTCCCGTAATCCCTGGTGGATCGGCGCGCGGCCTCGGATGCGGTGCATCGCAAGGCGGAGGGACGCCCGAATACTGGATGTATTCGGGCGTCCCGACAACGCGGCGAGGTGCCGTGGCTGACGCCGCGCGCCCGCCAGGGATTACAGGACAGCCCTTGGCACCAGAAACGCCACGGGCGCGGCGCACTCGCACAAGACGCGACCTCACTGTGCAGACGACCGAGTGGGCCGCTGAAGTGTCCGCACGGCCAGGAAGGCGGCCGGCGGCCGGTTACGCCGAGGGTCAGCCCGACTTCGGCGGCTTCTGCGCGTCGAAGGCGAAGAGAGTGTTCTTGGCCGCGGCCACGATCACTGCACGCCCCGCGACAGTCACGCGCGGACTTGCGCCCTGCTCGCCCGTCAAACCATCGGCCTGCGGATCTGTTGTCCACAGGGGTTTGCCGTCGTGCGGCGACAGCGCGACCACCCGGCCGGTGGCCGAGCTGAAATACAGCGCGTCGGCTCCCGCCGCGGGACCCGACGCCCCCTCCACGCCCGTCTGCCGGGACCACTTCTTCCGGCCGGTCGCGGGGTCGAGCGCCGTGACGAGACCGGTCTGCGTGCTCACGTAGAGCGTGCCGTCCGCCATGCCGGGCGTCCCCGCGTATGTCTCGGCCAGCCGGGAGTACGTGACCTTCCGCGAGGCCGGGTCGACCCGCGCCACTCCGTCGTAGCCGGCCAGCGCCGGTCCCTCCATGTGCCCCTGAAGGAGTACGAGCCTGCCGTTGGCGACCCCCATCGGCACGGCGGGGCCGTTGACCGCGATGGGCCTGCCCAGTGTCCCCGAGGCGCGGTCGACCGTGTACAGGGTGGAGTGGCGCACCTCTGAGGCATCCACCTCCGCATCCGTCGCGCACATCGCGAAGAGCTGCGGGCCCACCGGGACGGGAGCGCACTGTGTGCCCGCGGGGAACGGCGTCTGCCAGGTAACCGCACCGCTGTGCGCGTCCCGGGCCTCGAAGCGGGAGTTGGAAGCATCGACCGTCACAACGGCGGAGCCGACCACCATGGCGTCCTGCGTCCGACCCGTGACGGCCTTCGACTGGGCGCCGGACGGCACGGACCACAGCTCCCGGCCATTGTTCGCGTCGATGGCCACCACCTCACTGGGAGGGCCCTGCGGGGCGTCCTGGGCGGCGAAGCGGTAACCGAGCACCGTGTCGTCGGTGGCGCCCACCAGGTGCATGCCCTGGACGGGGACGCCCGGACTCTTCACCGTCCACACCCGCGAGCCGTCCGAGGCCCTGATACGGGTCGCGACAACACCGCCGCCCCCGCAGAACAGCGCGTCGCCGCGCGCGACGCAACGCAGCTCGTCGGGGATGTCCTCCTGGCCGCCCTGCACAGTCTTGCGCCACGGCCGGAAGCCGTCCGGAAGTGCGGCACCCGGCGCCGCGACGCTGTTGCCCTGGTCGCCGCCGCTGTTCCCCCCGAAGGCGCCCGCCTTGAGCGCGGCGGCTCCCCCGCCGATCGCTGCCACCGCGACCGCGGCCGCGAGCACGGGGCGCCATCGGCGACGCAGACGGCGGCCGATGGGGATGCCGGTGCTCCCTGCGTCGGGACCGGCCGGGGCAGTCGGCGCCGGGGCTGTGGTCGGGGCAGTCGGCGCCGGGGTGGCCGGCGTCGCGAAGTGATGCTGGGTGATCATGTCGCGGGTGCGGCCCGTGCCAACCCCGTTCGCGTCGGTCCCGCCGAGGTCGGTCGGCAGGTCCCGCAGCAGCACGAGGAGTTCGTCCGCCGAGGGGCGCCCCTCGGGATCCTTGTCCAGGCACGGCTCGACAACCGCGCGCAAGGCCACCGGCACGGCGTCCAGCGACGGCTCCTCGTGTACCACCTGGTACGCCGTCAGGTATGGGCTGTCCGCGTCGAAGGGGCCGTGGCCCGTCGCCGCGTAGACCAGCAGCGTCCCCAGCGAGAAGACATCGGACCGCGGCCCCACACCACGCGGCGCCTGCAACTGCTCCGGCGACATGAAGGGCGGCGTACCGATGACCCGCCCTGTCATCGTCAGCGTCTGCTGGTCCACGGCGCGCGAAATGCCGAAGTCGATGACGCGCGGGCCCTCGGGCGAGAGCACGACGTTCGAGGGCTTCAGGTCACGGTGGACGACCCCCACCCGGTGGATGTCGCGCAGCGCCTCCGCCAGCCCGATGGCGAGCCTCCTCAGCTCCGCTCCGTTCAGCGGGCCGTTCGCCGCGATGCGCTGGGCGAGCGTGTGTCCCTCGATATAGGTCGTCGCCATCCACGGCTGCTCGGCCTCGGGGGCAGCGTCGACCACGGCGGCGGTGAACGCACCACTCACCCGCCTCGCCGCCGCCACCTCCTGCCGGAAACGGATGCGGAACTCGTCGTCCCCCGCGAACTGCTGGTGGATCAGTTTGATCGCGACAGGTCGCCCCGAGCTCGTGCGGGCCAGAAAGACCGTGCCCATGCCACCCGAGCCGAGCCGCGCCTCAAGCGGATAACCGCCGATCTCGGCTGGATCACCTCCGCGCAGCGACACTCTTCCCGACCTCCCGTCCCCCGTGCACCTCTGGCACCACGGGCCTGCGTACCTGTCCTGCACACAAACTAGCCGCAGGTCAGTACAACAGAGCAAAGCGGGTGACGAACAGGGAGCCCAGGGCTGCTCCGGTGCCGCACACGACGAAGCCCCGCCACGAGGACTTGGGGCGAGGACGAGCGCCTCCGCATGGCCGACCGGCTGCGCGAGAAGGCGTCCGTCCGGACCATCGCCGCCGGGCCGGGCCGCAGCCCGTCCACAGCCGGCCGGGAGATACGCCGCAACGGCATGCCCCTGCGCGGTGACCACACCCGATGGGTCTACCGTCCCCACGCCGCTCAGCGCTGGGACGACCAGCGCCGGCCCCGGCCCAAGCCCGGCAAGATCGGCCAGAACGCCGCGGCACCGTGAGGGTGGCGCACTCGGCGCCCGGGTTGACCGGGTCGTCGCACGGAGCCCACTGCAGGGCTCCGGCAGTCACCGGCGGCGATGGCGGTTCCCGCGACCATGGAGCGGCGCGTCGGTCCCGGCTGGGAAGGCCAGCTCACCACCAACCACTTCGGGCATCCCATGCTCGCCGTGATCGGCGCCGACTTCAAGACCCCCGCCCAGGGCGCCGCCACCGGCCTGTGGGCCGCCACGTCCCTGCTCCTCGACGGCCGCGGCGGGCTCTATCTGGAGGACTGCGACGTTGCCCGCATCTCCGCCCCCGACCAGCCCATGGACGACGGCGGCGTCCGCGCGTACGCCATCGACCCCGACGAGGCCACTCGGCTCTGGGACCTGTCCGTCGCCGCGACCGGAGCCACGCCGATCCCCCGATGAACGCGCGCTCTGCATATGCCGCACTGTCTTCCGCTGCGGCGTTCAGGGCGGTACGAGCCGCCCTCGGCGTCAAAACGACCGTCCCGGGCCCTGGCCGGCGCACCCGGCGATCCGCCGCCGGAGGGACCGGAGGCAGAGGGATCCAGGCATGCCGCACCGTAACGCACCTCTTACGGCCGAGGGCCGGCGGCGGCACATTGGACGGTGCCGCACCGGCCCGATTTCGCACGTCGCCGCCGAGATGGGCATCTCGCGGGCATGGCGTGGCCGCCCTGTCAGTTCTGGAGCTCCCCGAGCCAGCGCAGGGCGCTCCGGCTCGGCAGGAAGCAGTACTCGCCGCCGCGGGTGACGACGAAACGCGGCAGTGGGGTGAGACGCCGTCGCAGTGGCCGCCGGGGAATGGTGAGGCCGGTGACTCCGTCGTGGGATCCGGTGATGGGGTCCTTGGTGTTGCCCGCGCCGAAGAAGACGCCGTCGTTCATCCATTCCGACTGGACGAACTCGAACTGCCGCCCGAGGTGGGCCCCGATGAAGGCGAACATCAGGCCGCGGTCTGCTCCGTCGTCCTCCAGGACCCCCTCGGGCAGCGGCGGACCGTAGGCGGCGCCGCGTCTGATCATGCGGTGCAGTCGCACCTCACCCGCCACCGAGGCATCGCGGGGATTGGCCCGGCGGATGTGGCAGCCGCCGGGCGTGATGAATCCCGCCGGATCGTCTCGCTCGTACAGGAAGGTGTTGCGGCGGTGCCCGTCGGCGCCGAGAGCGGCGTCGTCGTGTTGCGGACTGAGCGCGAGGGGAGCTCCGCTGCGCCAGCGCCCCATGATCTTGGCAGCGAGCAGTTCCTCGTCTTCAGGAGAAGCGGCGTTGTCCCGCAGATAGCGCCGGAACGCGGCGACGTCCTGGTAGAGCTTGCGGAAGACCGCGTAGCTGCCGTTGCGCCCCAGCACCTCCGGCTGCGGGGTCTGGAGACCGCCGATCTCGTCCCGGTAGCCGAGCACGAACTCCCCCGCCTTCAACGGCACTTCCATCTGATTCGACCCGGCGATGCCGCTTCCTTCGACGGCTGGATGGCTGATGCCGTCGCGATAGCCGAAATGCTCGGCCTCGGTGGGCAGCGCGTAACAGTCCTGCCGCCAGATCGCGGTCACTCCGGAAAGGCGGTCGTACGCGGGGCGGGCCCGGTCAAGGGCCGCCTCCAACCGTTGAGGGTCGGGCGCGACCGCCGTGAGCACCACATGGATGTCCGGCGTGCCCAGCGGCGCTTCCCAGTTCTCGGGGCTGCTCTCGCCCACATCACCCAGCGTCTTGGCCCTCGCGGCCATGCCCTGCCGGAACTCCCAGGCGAACGTGTCCAGTGATGCGCGCGGCACACCCAGGGCCTCCAGACCGCGGCAGGAGACCGCGACACTGACCCAGGTGTCCCCCCGGGGGCTGGCCGAGTCGGCGGCGGAGGTCACCACTGCGCTCGCGCGCCGCATCAGCTCTCGCCCGCCCGCCCGGTCATCGACGCGGAACACAAGGTAGGTCGCCGCGTAGGGAGTCGGCCGAGGACTGAGAACCCCACGCTGAATATCGTCGAGTTCCAACGCGACTTGCGTAGGTCCGCTCACGGTTCGCCTCCCTGCGGCACTACCTCGAAACGAGGTTCCGCCAGAAATTCCGCAGACTTTCGTCGCCGCCGAACAGCGAACTGAAAATCGTGGAGTCCGCCAGCAGCACATCACCGGCCCGCTCACCGCTCGGAGGCATCCACAGGAACATGTTGAACTCGGTGTTGCCGGCCTCGGTGAACGGATGCGGCCTGGAGATGTCGATCGGCTGCCTGGCCAGCACGTGGATGACATCCGGCTCGTCGGTCGTCACGGCGTAATGCGGCAGGTGCATATGGAAGTTGAAGTTCGTCACCCCTTCCAGCCACCCTTTCGCGTCCAGGTCCCTCACCGTGGAGAGCGGGGCGATCTTGTTCTTCTCCCGCACTGCGGGGCGCAATCCGTAACGGTTCTCGACCGGCACCGCAAGGCCCTGCATCAAGCCTCGGACATAGGTGGCGAATCGCTGCTGGCGGGGGACCAATGGATCGCCGTGATGGTGGTACTCCACGTCCCGCACGACCAGATCGTCCGATGCCCCGACGTCATGGTGAGGCCCCAGGACCAGACAGGCGTCCTCCCTGCCGAGGAAGGCCCGCAGTGCCTCAACCTCCTCCGGCTGGGCCTCCTGTCCGGTGACCATGTGGTCCAGCCCGAACACGAAGAGAGTGTCGGTGTCGGCAAGTACGCGCTCGTCGAGCGGGGTCCGGAATCCGGCCTGGTCGATGCGCTGATACACCGGGACGGGGTGCCCTGTGACCTCCTCGACGAACTGTTGAAACGGCACCCAGGCCCGGAAGAACAATTCCAGTGAGCCGGCGATGCTCTGCTGGAACTGCAACGGGTCGGACCACTCCGGGTCCTCGTAGGCAGGCCACGCCATCCGCCTGACCTCCGTCATCGTGGAGAACCGGTTGTCCAGCCCAGCCGGATTCCTGCCCACCTCGGCCGGATAGCTCCACGAGACGTAGATGCTCACCCGTCGCCGACCAGGGGTGTGTTCGCGCGGGATGTGGTTCTGGTTGTAGGTGCGCGCGGTCCTGACCTCGCTCATCTCGTCTCCGATCCGCGATGGGGCAAGCACACGACAGCCCGCTCTCACTGCAGCTGGTCGAGCATCTCCGACAGGGCACCCTTGATCCGCAGAGCCTTCTTGATCTCATCAGCGGACACGTACGGGTACTCCCCGTACTCGATGAAGCTCGGGCAGTGGTGTTCGCGCACGAACCTGACGAACGCCTCAGGGTTGGTCCGCCAGTCCTCGGGGAATCCTTCGAGGTTCTCGAAGGCCGTGTTCACCCCGGCCTTTCCGAAAAGCGCGACGGCGTCCTCGGTGTACTTGTCGAAGTCGGTATCGAAGGTCCCCTGATACATGAAGCGCGTGTCGTCGTCGAAGAGCACCCAGCGCAGGTAGTGCAATTTCAGTGGCGCGAGAAGATGGGGGTCTTCCTCCAAAGCCTTGGCCAGAGTGTTGCCGTAGGCACGCATCGCGTCGGCCCGGCCCGGCTTGACCTTCGCGACGATGGTGAACCCGTAACACGCCGGCGTCTTCGGAAAGACGGGACCGTATTTCCCCTGCTCGAGCTGGTCGGTCTTGGGGATGACTGCCGCCTGCGGCTCGATCTCCATGTCCGCTCCTCCCGCCACCTGTCGGCCGGGAACAATTCCTCTGATTGTCCCACGCAGCAGGCCCATCCGCCTCGCGAGCGACACTGTCGCGATCCCGGTCGCGGGTGCGGGCAGCACCGTCGGCAGCCTGGCCGGAGCCTGCCGCAGAAGTGGTCAAGGGCAGTTCCGGAAACTTGCCCATATCGAGAGGGAAGGTGCCTTACGGGTTGATGTTCGAACGGAACACGGCGGTCGATCCCCGCCGTTCCTCATGGACGGTTTCCTCACCGAAGCCGGTTCGGCGAGGACCTTGCGGACAGCGCGTCCCAGCTCTTCGAGCACGGTTGCAGTACGCCCTGATAATCACCGGTGGGGCAGCAGGCCGGGCAGGCCCCCTGTTGCGGGGGACTGCCCGGCCGCGCTGTGTGGCTACCGGATGTCGTAGGCGCGGGTGATGTTCTGGGTGACCGCGTTGCCGTTGGAGTCGGTGAGGGTGGCCTTCAGCATGACCTGCTTGCCGGCGGCGCCGGTGTGGTCGAGGACGGCCGTCCACTTGCCGTGCTGCTGCTCGGTCGGCGCCTTCGTCCAGGTGGTGCCGCCGTCGTAGGAGTACGACAGCGAGGCCGCTGTGATGACGCCCGGGGTGTACCCGGCGTGACCCTCGGCCGACAGGCCGACCTTGATGCCGCTCTGCGCGGGCAGGGTGTTCGTACCGTCCACCGGCAGGTCGTACGCCGGGAAGAGGATCGGCAGGCCGCGGGAGTAGACGTCCGGCTCCAAGTGGGAGCGGAAGCTCCAGGTGGTGGTGACATCGGTGGAACGCAGCCAGTTCCGGTCCGAGGTGTCGATCTTGGACAGGTTCTGGGTGAGCTCGTACGCGGAGTCCTCGGCCGGCACCTCGAACACGTCGTACGGATAGGTGCTTCTGGCGATCTCCTCACCGTTGCGCTTCAGCAACAGGTTGCCGAGGTCGCCGAACGACGCGCCGCCGGACCAGTGATCGCCGGAGGCGTCGAGCCAGAGCGCGCTCTGGAAGCCGATCAGATCGCCCTGCCGCTCGGCGGCCAGCGCCAGCTTGCCGGCACTGTCACGCGGCGCGGCCGGACGCAGGAGACCGCGGTACCACTCCTCGGTACGCCGGTCTCCGGCCCGGTAGACGCGGTCCTGGTCGCTCATGAACGCGGCAAACGGGAAGCTGGACATCGCGCCGTGCATCCAGGCGTCGTCGCCGGTCGTGTAGTAGGCGGTACGGGTACCCGGCACGTGGACCGGGTCGAACAGGCTCACCGTGACAGTGGTGTTCTTGTTCCAGGAGGGACGGATGAACAGTCCGTCAGTGTAATCGGCCTCCTTGCCGAGGGCACTCCACTTCTCGGTGACCTGGGCCAGCTTGGAGTCTCCCGGCTGGTAGACCCGATCGGACTGCAGCGGGCCCTGAGTCGGGAACGAGAGGTTGTAGACATAGGACGAGCCGCCCTGGGAACCGGTCGCGCGCCAGGTGGGCCGGAATTCGAAGGAGCCGTTCTGAGCACGGCCGTCGACGGAGGCGTAGAACTTCTGCACGACGCTGCCGGCCATGAGCGATCCGCTCAGCTGCCAGGTGTCGTCCCACGTGCGGGCGTAACTGAAGGTGGTGTGGCTCACCGTCGAGGGACGGTCGGTCTGCACGCTCAGCCGGTGGGCCTTGCGAGCGTCCAGAACAACGGTGGTGTCACGGGTGATCCGCAGCTGCGGGCGCCCGAGGTAGCCGATGGATTCGGCTGCGTTGTTCGCGTCGTAGGTGGCCACGAAGCCGGCGAGGGCGTAGTCGCCCGGCCGCACGCTGTACATCTGCTCGGTCGCACCCTGGTTGCTGCGGCGCTCGCCCTTGTCGGTGTCGAGGCTGACCAGGTCCAGGGAGGAGGCGCCGGTCGCGGGCTTGCCGTTGCGGTCGATGACCTTGACCCGGAGGGTGACCGTTTCCGGCTGGACGTAGAGCGTGACCGGCACGGAGACGTGCGCCTTGCTGCCGGTGGGCATGATCCGGCCGGTGACGGCACCGTACTGGGCGGCCTTGAGACGGGCGGTGGGGTCGATCCGCACCGGCACCTGGACGGTGGCCCCCGCGGGAACGGTCACCTTGCCCTGCTCCAGCTTGATGACGCCGGAGTTGACGTCGCTGCCGTCGTTGCCACGCACACCGCTGACCTTGAGACTCAGGGCAAGGTCGCCGGAGCTGGTGTTGGTGAAGGGCACCTGCACGGTGGTGCGGTCCGAGCTGTCCTGCGGCCAGTTGTAACTTCCGCCCTGGACGGCGGGCGCGGAGAGCATCTTCTGGTGCACCGCCGCGACCACGTCGAGGACGCCGGCCCCGGTCTGGTCCGCGCCGGCGACCTTGCCGCCGGTGCGGGCGGAGGAGACGAGGGCGGCCTTGATCTGCTGCGCGGTCCAGTCCGGGTGGGCCTGGCGGACGATGGCCGCTGCGCCCGCGACGTGTGGGGTCGCCATGGAGGTGCCCGACATCGTCCGGTAGGCGTAGACGCCGCGTCCGCCGGCGTTGGCCGCCGAGATGTCGACGCCGGGGGCGGCGATCTCGGGCTTGAGGGTGTGGGTGACGGCCACCGGACCGCGGCTGGAGAACCACGCGGTGGTGTCGTCACGGTCGACAGCACCGACGGTCAGCACGCCGGGCGCGCAGCCGGGCGAGGAGACGGTCTCGGTGCCCGAGCCGGCGTTGCCGGCGGCGACGACGAACAGGGTGTGCGTGTTCTGCGAGAGCTGCTTCGCGGCCTCGGCCAGCGGGTCGGTGCAGTCGCCGATCGCGGGGTTGCCCAGGCTCATGGAGACGACATCGGCCTGCTGGTCGACGGCCCACTGCATACCCGCGATGATCCAGGAGCTTGCGCCGGATCCGCTGTCGTTGAGGACCTTGCCGATGAGCAGATCGGTCCCGGGGGCGACGCCCTTCTTGCGGCCGTCACTGGCCGCTCCGGAACCGCCGACCGTGGAGGCGGTGTGGGTGCCGTGTCCCTGCCGGTCGGCGGTGCTGTCGGAGTCCGTGAAGTTCTTGGACGCGGCGACCCGGCTCACCAGGTCCGGGTGCTCGGCGTCCACGCCCGTGTCCAGCACGGCGACCTTGGTGCCCTTGCCGTCGTAGCCCTCGGCCCAGGCCTCCGGCGCGTGCACCTGCTTGGTGGACCGGTCCAGCGTGGCCTTGACCTTGCTGTCCAGCCACAGCTTCTTCAACGTGGAGGCAGAACGTGAGCGGGTGTTGGTGACGTCCTGCCAGAAGGTGGCGGCCGTGTCCTTGTCGGCCTTGAGCGCGACACCGTCCACTGCCGGGAGGCTCAGGCCCCGCTCGGCCCCACGAGGGGCCGCCGGCGCACTGTCGGCAACGTTCACACTGTTCCGGTAGGTGGCAATGAGCGGCAGCGCGTCGGTGTGCGTGTCGTCGTATCCCTGGCGGATCAGCCCGGTGACGTTGAACAGCTGCTCGTCGACCTTGCCCTCGGCGATCGCCCGGGAGGCGCCCTCCGGGTAGACATAGAGGTCCTTGCCCATCTGAAAGGTCTGCACAATCGGCTGTGTGCCGTCCTCGCGGGGCAGCACGGCCGCCGAGCTGCGGCCCGACGTGTCCGTGGTCACCAACACCTTGTCGCCGGTGATGAGCGTGACCGCGACCTGCTTACCGCCCGTTGCCGCGGCACCGCTGCCGATGACGGGCCTCTTTCCCGAGGCACCGTCAGGCGGCGTATCCGCCGCCCCGGAAGGCGAGACCGCGGTGACGGCCAGGACGGCGGCGGTCGCCGCGCCCAAGGCTATACGCGCTATGGGATGCATGAGTCTCCCTACTTGAACCGTGAACATGCCATGCTGCGGCTGCATCCTGGCAGACATGCGGATCACTTAGGGTTGCCGTGCGTGACGGGTTTCCCACGTGGCGGTATTCCGTCACACGGTCACATCAATCGGTTCGTCAGCTCGGTGGATCTTCGGGCCCGGCAGGTGGTGGATCTTCGGGTCCGGCACCGGCCGTCGTCCTGTCCCTCCGCGACAACTCAGGCTTCCGGCCCGGATCTGAACGCGTAGTCGTTCAGCCGCGGCGCCGGTCTCGGCTTCGCGGTGCCGTACACAGTCGAGACCGCCGCCCCGCCGCCCCGACGCCCTCCCTCAAGCAAGTACATCGCCGACGTGATCGCCGGTGCCGTCGTCATGGCCGCCGCCATCGCGATGTCGTTCCTCATCCCCAAGCCGCCGAGGGGCGACAGGGACTCGGTCAGGTACCTGTCGGGTGTGGGGGCGCGTGCCGCCGCTCCGGTGGATGTCTCCAGCCCGGTTCACGGGCCCGTCGGCGGTGAAGCAGGAACCTGCCAGGAGTCGGCGGCCACCCTCGCAGGGGGACCACCGACAGATGGAAGGTCCTCGGCTCCCAGGCCGAAAAGGAGGTCAAAGCCAGCCCGTAAGTGCAGCGTGCCATCCAAGTTGCAGGCGCGACTCCGCTCCGGCAAGATCCATCAGACGGCGTATCCGCCGCTCCACGGTGCGTATGGAGAGACCGAGTTGGGATGCCGCCCGCCGGTCGGATATCCCTGCCAACAGCAGCGCCAGGACCTCCAGTTCCTCCTCGGTCGGCTGCTGATCGGCTGCCGGCTCCGCGCGCACGCCCGTGGGAGTGGTGTACATCGGTCGGGCCTGGGCCCATTCCTTCTCGAAGAGATGGACCAGGGCCGTCAGCAGGCCGCTGCGGTGCACCACGATTGCGCTCGGCTCACCGCCGGAGTCCGCCATGTCCAGTGGCACCATGGCGCGCTCCCGGTCCGACACAACCATCTTCAGCGGCAGCGAATCGACCATCCGAAGCTCAAGGCCTGCCATGACGGCCGCCCGCACGTCCCGCACGACGTCGTGACCGTGGAGATAGTTCTTGTCAGCGATGACCCGGAAGTCGACCCCGCGGTCCAGCGCGGAGCTCTCCGACGTGTCGGTATCCTCGCGCGGCACCGCGATGGGCGTGCCGACGAGGAAGACAAGCAACTCCCGCTGGGCGCCGCACTGCAGTTGGTGGAATCGGTGTGCGACCTGCTCCACGCCGACGACCACCTCCACGACACCGCCCGCAGTGTGTGCGGCGGTAGTGCGGTACTGCTCGGTCAGCATCGAGAACGCGGTCTCGGCCTGGTGCAGCGCGTTGCGCTGCTCGACGAGGAGCGGGGCCAGGGCCACCGAGGGTGGTGTGAGCCGGTAGTGGGCGGGCTGAAGACCGGCCTCGGAGTCGGCCGAGTCGGGTGCCCCACTCTCGGCTTCGGTGGCGAGGGCCACCAGGCCGCGCGCCGCCAGGTCGAGCAGGATGCGCACGCTCTCGGCCTTCTCGAGTCCGGTTTGCCGGGCGAGGTCCTGCGCGGAGGCTGTCGGGCGGGCCAGCAGCGCCGTGTAGATGGCCTCTTCGGCCGGGCCCAATCCCAGCGCCTGCAGCATCCGGCTCCTCCTCGGGCCCCCTACCGTGTCCGGCCCTGGCGCAGCTCCCGTGCACCGAGCGGATTCTTCTCAGCCGAACCCTATCCCTCTGTCAGGTTGTCGCCATTGGCTGGTTGCCTGGTCGATACCCCGGCCAGGATGCCGATCACCCGGGCTCCGGCCTGCTCAGGTTCGTGAATCGACCCGGGCACCCAGCGGACTGGTGCGCTGGCAGGGAAGAGGGTCACCCGAACACGGAAGTCGAGCAGAATCTCCTTGCGGGCCTGTATGTCCGGAGCTCCGCACCACCGGTCCGCAACGGTCTCACCGATCGGCCGCCGGACCATGCCGGGTGCGCGCTGAGGTTCGGCCTCGAGGGTACGGGGTCGGATAAGTCGCGCAGGCCGAAGTCCTGGGCATGAAACCACCCCCTTTTCCGGGCTGTACAGGTGTAGCGCGGTGGCGCGTCCTTCGCAGTCCGGGTACACAGCCGGTTGTGGCACTGCCCGCACAGGAGAATCCCCGTCAGCAGATAGTCGGTGTTCGAATGGCGCGTCCCGAACGGCCTACGACAAGCGGCTGACGTTGTCGGGGTCGGCCGGAACGCGGCGGGCGACCTGCCTTATGACTTCGGCAGCGTGCGGATGGAGTTCGACGCGATCGGGATTGCCGCCCATCACCTTCCGCACGTACTGAAAGCCGTAGGACGGATTGCCGTTCGGGCGGCCAGCAGCACGGGTTTTGATTGTGGCGTCGCGGTTCCGGCGCTGGATAGCGCGGAGTTCCATCTGCGCACCCCAGGCCTCCACGGTGAAGGGGTTCTCGTCGGCCGGGTCGTCCAGTTCCCGAGGACCTTCGTACCCGTACGTCACGAGCGGTTTCTTCTCGTCCCGCATCTTGTAGCCAGTGTTCAGGCAGTCGACGACGTTGCGACCGAGCCGGTCCACCGCAGCGGCGACGAGGCGGAGGACGTGGCCGGCTCCACGCGGGACAGCCGCCGCACGCCGAGCAGGCATTTGCCACGTCCGTCGTAGGGTCGTTCCATCACGTTCAGGTCCGTGCCGTGCAAGTCGCTCTCCGTTCGAGCGTGCAGAGTACGGAGAATTGGCGGCAGGACCTCCGCGAGCGTTCTTGGTCAGCCCAAGAAGCTCAGTCGAACCTGACGCTCCGGGTTGTCCCGGTTCGTGTCGACCAGGCACACCGACTGCCACGTCCCCAGCTCCAGCCGGCCCCCGATCACCGGAAGCGTGGCGTGCGGTGGGACGAGGGCGGGCAGTACGTGGTCGCGGCCGTGGCCGGGGCTGCCGTGGCGGTGCTGCCAGCGGCCGTCGGCGGGCAGCAGGGTGTGGAGGGTGGCCAGGAGGTCGTCGTCGCTGCCGGATCCGGTTTCCAGGATGGCGATGCCGGCGGTCGCGTGCGGTACGAAGAGGTTGAGGAGACCGTCCCTGGAGGCGGCGTTCCGGGTGAGGAACTGCTCGCAGTCGGACGTCAGATCGGTGACGGTCTCCGTCGTTCCGGTGGCGATGTGCAGAACGCTGGTGGCGAAGGCATGGGGCATGCGTCCATCTTCGCGCCCGCGCGGCGAGATCGCGCGTCCACTTGCCGAGACACCATTGACCGTTTCAGCCATGGATCGCTACGTTCAGCGCCATGTTCCGTTCAGCTCTGCTCACTTCGCGCGGTCACATCGACCTGCTGCGGGTGGCCTCCGCCGCGTGTCGTCGCGGCTGCTGACGTTCCTTCAGCGCCTCCTTCGTCGCCGGTGACCGGGCGCTCCGGCCGCCCGTTCTCGCCGCCGTACGCGACTGCGCGTACGCGCTCCGGCGCACCCCGCCCCGTCCACCGCGCCTCGTGATCCCCGTGCCGTAACGGCGGCAGTGGTTCGCGTACGCGTCGTCGCGGCGCGCCTCCCTTGCCCGTGGACTGCTCATGGAGCACTCATGACCATCGGCCATGCCCTAGCACCACCGGATATATCATCAGAATCCGGAAAGAATACTGTTCCTTTCGCTCCTCGGTCGCTCGATCTGGAGCCCATCGTTCCGGCCTCCGCGCAGGAGGTGCGGCTGCGTGCCGTGCCCCGTTGGCTCCGGCGCGCCGTCGGGCCGCTGCTGTTGCTCGCGCTGTGGCAGGTGCTCAGTGCCACCGGCGTGCTGCACGCCGGTGTGCTCGCTTCGCCCGGCACCATCGCCCGCGCCGGATCGGATCTGATCGCCGACGGGACGCTGCCGTCGGCGATGGGGATCTCGCTGCAGCGGGTCACTGTCGGGCTGGTGCTCGGGGGTGTCGTCGGTACGGCTCTCGCGCTGGTCTCCGGGCTCTCGCGGCTCGGCGAGGATCTGGTGGACGCGAGCGTGCAGATGCTGCGCACCGTTCCCTGGGTCGGGCTGATCCCACTCTTCATCATCTGGCTGGGGATCGGCGAGGCCCCGAAGGTGGCGCTCATCGCGCTCGGGGTTGCCTTCCATCTGTATCTCAACGTGTACGCGGGCATTCGCGGGGTCGACGCCCAACTCATCGAGGCCGGTGAGTCGTTGGGGCTCGGCCGGTGGGGACTGATCCGGCATGTGGTGCTGCCGGGCGCGCTGCCCGGAGCCATGACCGGGCTGCGTTACTCGCTCGCCACCGCATGGCTGGCCCTGGTCTTCGGCGAGTCCGTCAACGCCGATGCCGGGATCGGCTTCCTGATGAACCAGGCCCGGGAGTTCTTCCGTACCGATGTCATCGTCGTCTGTCTGGCCGTCTACGCCTTCCTCGGCCTCACCGCCGATGTCGTCGTCCGCATACTCGAAAGGCTGCTGCTGCAATGGCGACCGACCTTCACGGGCCAGTGAGCCCCGCCGCTCCGGCCGACCCTGCCGGGACGGCCGTTCGGGTCGAGGGGCTGACCCGTTCCTTCGGCGGCAGGGCCGTCGTCGACGGGCTCGATCTCACCCTGCGCGCCGGGGAGTTCACCGCACTGCTCGGGCGCAGTGGCTGCGGCAAATCGACACTGCTCCGGGTGCTCGCCGGGCTGGACCGTGAGATCGAGGGCACGGTGCTCGTGCCGAAGCGGCGGGCGGTCGCCTTTCAGTCGCCCCGGCTCATGCCGTGGAAGCGGGTCTGGCGCAATGTGCTGCTGGGGCTTCCCGGCAAGCCCGAACGGGCTGTCGCAGAGCGGGTGTTGGAGGAGGTCGGGCTCGGTGAGCGGTCCGGGGCGTGGCCCAAGACGCTCTCCGGGGGTGAAGCACAGCGCGCTTCGCTGGCCCGTGCCCTGGTGCGTGAGCCGGATCTGCTGCTGCTCGACGAGCCGTTCGGCGCGCTGGACGCGTTGACCCGCATCAGGGCGCAGCGGCTGGTGGCCGAGCTCTGGCAGCGGCGTGGCTGTGCCGTGCTGCTGGTCACCCACGATGTGGACGAGGCGCTGCTGCTGGCCGACCGCGCGCTGGTGATGCGGGACGGTGCCATCGCATACGAGACGCCGGTCCCCCTGGACCGGCCGCGCGGCGTGAGCAGTCCCGGATTCGCCGCGCTGCGCTCCCGGCTGCTGACCGAGCTGGGTGTCGCGGGCGATGCCGTCGAGAGCGTCGAGGCCGCCTGAGGCGGGGGCTGTCGGCCCACCGGCCGGCGCCCCGATGCCCCGCCGTCCCCTCCCGCCTCTCGCCTCCCGTCTCTCGATACGCACGACGAAAGGTAGACCGATGAGAAACCGCGCCCTGCCCGCCCTCCTTCTGCCCCTCACCTTGTTGGTGACCGCCTGCGGCGGGGCCACGTCCGCCTCCACCACCGGCAACACCGACGGGAAGGGCGGCGTCACCCTCGACGTCGGTGACCAGAAAGGTGGTTACGAAGCCATCCTTCGGGCCTCCGGTGAACTGGACGATCTCAGCTACCGCATCAAGTGGTCGACCTTCACCTCGGGCCCGCCCCTGCTGGAGGCGGTCAATGCAAAGGCCGTGGACATCGGGGGCGTCGGCAATACGCCGCCGGTGTTCGCGGCGGGTTCCGATTGCAGGATCGTCGTGGTGGGCGCCGCCCACGGCTCGTCCACCGGCGAGGCGATCGTCGTCCCCGAAGACTCGCCGTTGAAGTCCCCGAAGCAGCTCAGGGGCAGGTCGATCGCGGTGGCGCAGGGCAGCTCGGCCCACTACCAGCTGATTGCCTCACTGAAGAAGGCCGGGCTCGGCATCGGGGACGTGCGGCTGAGATTCCTTCAGCCGGCGGACGCGCTGGCCGCGTTCAGCCGGGGCAAGGTCGATGCCTGGGCCATCTGGGATCCGTACACCTCGCAGGTGCTCCGCAGCACGAAATCCCGCGTACTGACCACCGGGCAGGGCGTCGTGAACGGCCTCAGCTTCCAGGTGGCCTCGCCGGACGCGCTCAAGGACACCGAGAAGTCCAAGGCGATCGGAGACCTGCTGCTGCGTCTGCAGCGGGCACAGACCTGGGTGTTCAGGCATCCGGAGGCATGGGCGAACGTGTGGTCGAAGGAGACCGGACTGCCCTACGAGGTGGCCCTGGACGCGGTCAGGCGGAGTTCCGGGACCCGCGTGTCCGTTGCCGTCGATCCCGCCGCGATCGCCTCCGAACAGGCCATCGCCGACACCTTCGCCGATCTGAAGCTCATTCCGCGGCGCTTCTCCTTCAAGGACTACGTCGACACCCGGTTCAACCGCGATCTGCCCCCGTCCTCCACCGCTCCCCGCTCGTACGGAAAGGCCTCGTCGTGAATGTTCATCTGCACTGGTTCCTGCCCACCGGTGGTGACGGGCGCACGCTCGTCGACCGGCACGCGTACACCGACGGCGGGATCGGGCGGGACCGGATCACCCCGGTGAGCGGGGTGCGCGCGCCCGACATCGAGTATCTGGCGCAGATCGCCAAGGCCGCCGAGCAGCTGGGCTTCGAAGCCGTGCTGACGCCCACCGGGACCTGGTGCGAGGACGCCTGGCTGACGACGGTGGCGCTGGCCCAGCACACCGAACGGCTGAAGTTCCTGGTGGCGTTCCGGCCGGGAGTGATCTCGCCGGTGCTCGCCGCGCAGATGGCGGCGACCTATCAGCGGATCACTCGGGGACGGCTGCTGCTCAATGTCGTCACGGGTGGCGACTCCACGGAGCAGCGGCGGTTCGGTGACCATCTGGACCACGACCGGCGCTACGCACGGACGGCGGAGTTCCTGTCGGTGGTCCGGGGCGCGTGGAGCGGGCGGCCCTTCGACTTCGACGGTGAGCACTACCAGGTGGAGGGCGGACTGACCGCGCTGCCGCCGGACCCGCTGCCGGACATCTTCTTCGGCGGGTCGTCGGCGGCGGCCGGCCCGGTGGCCGCCGCGCATGCCGATGTCTATCTGACCTGGGGCGAGCCGCCGGCCGCGGTGGAGGAGAAGATCGACTGGATCCGCGGCCTGGCCGAGGAGCAGGGACGTACGGTGCGCTTCGGCATCCGGCTGCACACCATCTCGCGCGAGGCGTGGGCGACGGCCGACCGGCTGCTGGGCGATCTCGATCCCGAGACGATCGCCGCCGCCCAGCAGGCACTGGGGCGGAGCGAGTCGGTCGGGCAGCAGCGGATGCTGGCGCTGCACCGCGGTTCGCGCGAAAAGCTGGAGATCTCGCCGAACCTCTGGGCGGGCGTCGGTCTGGTGCGGGGTGGTGCGGGCACCGCGCTGGTCGGCAGTCATAAGGAGGTCGCCGACCGGATCGAGGAGTACCACGCGCTGGGTGTGGAGCACTTCGTGCTGTCCGGATACCCGCATCTGGAGGAGGCGTACTGGTTCGGCGAGGGCGTCACACCCGAGCTGGCGGCACGCGGCCTGCTGTCGACCGTACCCGCGTCACCGCTGCTCGGGGTTCCTGCCGCGAACGGCCGACCGGCGTCCGCGCCGGGCGGGGCACCGCTGCTGGTCGCCGGGGGCCGCTGAGGGAGGAACGCCGACGCCGGCGGGCCGGTGGCCGATGCGTCGTCGAGCCGGTGGGCCGGTGGGAACGGACCAGCGGGAACGGGACGGCCCGGAAGAACCGCGGTCGATCGGGGAAGATCCTCACGCCCCGCACAGTTGGTAGAAGCGTGAACAACCTAGGGGTGGCCGCAGCACGCAGGGTCGATGTCGTCGTGATCGGCGCCGGACAGGCCGGACTGTCCGGCGCCTACCATCTGCACCGCACCGGCCTGGAGCCCGATCGCGACTTCGTCGTACTGGACCATGCCCCGCGCCCCGGCGGCGCCTGGCAGTTCCGCTGGCCCTCGCTGACGTACGGCAAGGTCCACGGCATGCACGCACTGCCCGGCATGGAGCTCACCGGAGCGGACGACAGCCGGCCCTCCGCCGAGGTGATCGGTGAGTACTTCGCCCGGTACGAGCGCGCCTTCGACCTGCGGGTTCACCGCCCCGTCGAGGTGAGCGCGGTACGTGAGGGCACCGACGGACGGCTGCTCGTCGAGACCTCCGAGGGTACGTACGCCACCCGTGCCCTGATCAACGCCACCGGCACCTGGGACCGGCCGTTCTGGCCACGCTACCCGGGGCAGGAGAGCTTCCGGGGGCGCCAGCTGCACACCGCGAACTACCCAGGTCCGGCCGAGTTCGCCGGACAGCGCGTGGTGGTGGTCGGCGGCGGCTCTTCCGGTACGCAGCATCTGATGGAGATCGCCGAGGTGGCGGCCGAGACCTACTGGGTGACGCGTCGGCCGCCGGTCTTCCGCGATGGCCCCTTCGACGCGGACCGGGGGCGGGCCGCGGTGGCGATGGTGGAGGAGCGGGTGCGGCGCGGGCTGCCGCCGCAGAGTGTGGTGAGCGTGACCGGGCTGCCGCTCACGGACGCGGTGCGGCACGCCCGCGAGACGGGGGTGCTGGACCGGCTGCCGATGTTCGACCGGATCACGCCCGCCGGGGTCGCCTGGGACGACGGCCGGACGGTCGAGGCGGATGTCATCCTCTGGGCCACCGGCTTCCGGGCCGCCATCGACCATCTCGCGCCGCTGAAGCTGCGCGAGCCGGGCGGCGGCATCCGGATCGAGGGCACTCGGGCGGTACGGGACGCGCGCGTCCATCTCGTCGGGTACGGGCCGTCCGCCAGCACGATCGGCGCCAACCGGGCCGGGCGGGCGGCGGTGCGCGCGATCGGCCGGCTGCTGGACGGCAAGGATCCGGTGGCGGAGGCCGATGAGGCGCTCGCGCCCGCCATGGTGTGACGGCGCGGGCGCTCAGCCGGTGGACGCGCTGCGGCGGTTGCGGTTGAACTCCGCCACGTTCCTCTGCTGTTCGGTGTAGCTGCTGGTGAAGCGGGTGTCCCCCGGCGCGACCGTGACGAAGTACAGCCATGCTCCGGGAGTGGGGTTGATCGCCGCCGTCATCGCCTGCTCCCCCGGGTTCCCGATGGGTGTGGGCGGCAGCCCCTTGCGCTCATAGCTGTTGTACGGGCTGTCGATCTTCGTGTCGCCCTCGGTGGTGTGCAGGGTGCTGCGGTTCAGCGCGTAGTTGAGCGTGGAGTCCATCTGGAGCGGCATGCCCCGGGCCAGCCGGTTGTAGACGACTCTGGCGACCTTGCCCATGTCGGCCCCGGTGTCCGCCTCGGCCTGCACGATGCTGGCGATCGTCACCGTCCGGTACACCGAGACGCCGTTGCGCCGCGCGCCCGCGGCGATGTGGTCCGCGCCGAACCGTTCGACCGCGGTGTCGACCATGTACCTGAGCAGGCCCTGCGGGGTCGTGTCGGAGGTGACGGGGTACGTCGCCGGGAAGAGGTAGCCCTCGGGGTCGCCCTTCGCCTCGGCCGGAAGCGGAAGGTCCGCCGTACCGGCGGCCTTCCCGGTGGTTCCCGGCTCGACCGCGAGGGCCTTGTCGACGGCCGCGTACACCTGGGATGCCCGCCACCCCTCGGGAATCACGAGCGAGCGGGCCTGCTCGACCTTCGGCCCCCTCGTCAGCAGTGGCACGAGCACGGCCGCTGCCACGACCAGGACGAGCACGATGCCGATGATCAGCGCCAGACGGCCGCGCCGGGTCGGGCGGAACGTGCGACGGGGCGGGGTGTCCGGGGACTCGTTCACCATGCGGGCACGCTATCCCGCCCTCCGGAACCACGGCCCGTGACGACACAGCTCCCGCACCCCATGAAGGGAACACGCGAACAAGGGATCGGATGTTCCCCCGAACGCGTGATCGTTCCGCTATTCGTTGCTCAACTCCCCTGCGGCACAGGATGATTACAGGGCGCAAGCGACGGGCTGCAGACCGCGACTGTGCTGTCCCACTTATGCACCACGTACAAGGAGAAACACCGAATGAACGTCATCACCAACCTGCTCGCCGGCATCATCCACTTCGTGGGTTGGCTCGTCTGACCATTGCTCCGCCCGGCGCCGTCGCTCCCCGTCCCACGGGAGCGGCGGCGTCGCCGCGTGTTCGGCCTCGGCGGGGGTACACCCGACCCCGCCCATCAGCTTGTCGCGGGGGCGAGTTGGGTGTCCCGTCGGACCAGCGCGGCATAGCGGCCGTCCTGCTGGAGCAGTTCCTCGTGGCTGCCGCGCTCGGCGGTCCGGCCGTCGTCCAGGACGACGATCTGGTCGGCGTCGCGGACAGTGGAGAGCCGGTGCGCGATGGTGATGGTGGTGCGCCCCTCGGAGAGCGCGTCGATCGCTTCCTGCACGGCGAATTCCGTACGGGTGTCGAGGGCGCTCGTCGCCTCGTCGAGCACCAGGACGGGCGGGTCGCGCAGAATCGTGCGGGCGATGGCGAGGCGTTGCTTCTCGCCGCCCGAGAAGCGGTAGCCGCGCTCACCGACGAGGGTGTCGTAGCCGTCGGGCAGTGAGGCGATGTGGTCGTGGATCTGCGCCGCACGGGCCGCCGCCTCGATTTCGGCGTCGGTCGCGTCCGGCTTGGCGAAGCGCAGGTTGTCGGCGACCGAGGCGTGGAAGAGGTAGGTCTCCTGGGAGACCACTCCCACGGCTCTTGCCAGGGTGTCGAAGTCCAGATCGCGTACGTCGACCCCGTCGAGCGTGACCCGGCCGCCGGTGACGTCGTAGAGCCTGGGCACCAGATAGCTGAGCGTGGACTTGCCGGATCCGGTCGGTCCGACGACCGCCAGGCTGCCGCCGGCCGGGACGGTCACATCGATGCCTCTGAGGGTCGGACCGCTCTTCTCGTCGTAGCTGAAATCGACGTCCTCGAAGCGGACCTCGCCGCGGATCCGCTCCAACCGGACCGGCTTCTCGGGCTCGGTGATGTCCACGTCGAGGTCGAGGTACTCGAAGATCCGCTGGAAGAGCGCGAGGGACGTCTGCATGTCCACGCCGGTGGAGAGCAGGCTCACGGCGGGCCGGAAGAGGCCCTGCTGGAGCGAGACGAAGGCGACGAGGGTGCCGATGGAGATGGCGGGTCCGCCGGACTGCAGGGCGAGGCCCGCCGCCCAGTAGATGACGGCGGGCATGGCGGCCATGACGATGCCGATCGTGGACATCCGCCACCGTCCGGCCATGCTGGAGCGCACTTCGAGGTCGACGAGCTTCTCGGACTCATCGGCGAAGCCCTTGGTGAGGGAGTCCGAGCGGCCCATCGTCCGGCCGAGCAGGATGCCGCTGACAGAGAGCGACTCGGTGACCGTCGCCGCCATGGCGGCCATCTGCTTCTGACGCCGGGTGGTGATCCGCTTGCGCTCCCGGCCGACCCGGCGGCTGATCCAGACGAAGACCGGCAGCAGCAGGAGCGAGACCAGGGTGAGCCGCCAGTCGAGCGCCAGCATGGCGACGACCGTGGCGATGACCGCGGTGAGGTTGGAGACCAGGGACGTCGCGGTGGAGGTGACGGTCGCCTGCATGCCGCCGATGTCGTTGGCGATGCGGGACTGGACCTCGCCGGTACGGGTCCGGGTGAAGAAGGCGAGCGGCATCCGCTGCAACTGGGCGTAGACGGCGGTGCGCAGGTCGTGCATGACGCGCTGGCCGACCGTGGTGGAGATCAGGGTCTGCAGGACACCGAAGACGCTGTTCATCACGGCGGTGAGAATCATGCCGAGGGCGAGCAGCGACAGCAGTCCCGTGCGCCCCTGGGGGATGGCCGTGTCCAGGATCTCGCGCAGCAGGAAAGGCGAGGCGACCGACACCAGCGACGAGGCGCCGACGAACAGCCCGACCAGTGCGAGTCGGCCCCGGTAGGGACGGAAGAGGCGCAGGATGCGGCGCACCTCGGCGGGCGGACGGCTCGCGCCCTTCGGTGGGGGTGTCCAGTTGATTTCGTCGGGTTTCATGGGCTCCTTCGTCGGGCGTGCGGTGGCTGCGACTCGAGCGGGGGTCGGGCAGGACTTCGAGCGGGGGCTCGCAGCGAACGGACTTTTGAGAGCCTAGCTCATTGTTACCTATACTCACAATGAACGGGGTCCTGATATTGTTCCCTCCATGGACTCCTCCGACGCCGACGGCGTGCTCGCCGAGCAGCTGCTGCGGGTGACCCGCAGGCTCCAGCGGATCCAGAGCCGCCAGCTGGAGCCGATGGGTATCACTCCCGCACAGTTCCGGCTGCTCCGCACCGTCGCGCATTACGACGGCCCGCCCCGGATGGCCGATCTCGCGCAGCGCCTGGACGTCGTCCCGCGCGCCGTGACCACCCTGGTCGACGGCCTGGAGGCGAGCGGACGGGTGCGTCGCGCCCCCGATCCGGACAGCCGCCGGGTGGTCCGCATCGAGATCACCGACGAGGGCCTCGCCACCCTCCGGTCGCTGCGCGACGCGCGCCGCGCCGCCGCGGAGGAGATCCTGGCCCCACTGACCGCCGATCAGCGCGAGGTGCTCGGCGGACTGCTGTCCGCTCTGGTGAACGGAATGCCGGAGCGCCGCTGTTAGAACACCGCACGGACACGCCTGCGCCCGCCGGGTGACGCGCGTCCGCCGCCGTGGTACCGAACCGAACCGCCGAGGAGACCTCGACATGCCACTGCTGGAGCCGAAGCCGGAAGCACTCCGCCCCGAAGCGGTGCGGACGCCGTCCGTGGACCGGGTCCCCGACCGGCAGGCTCCGGGCACGCCCGAACCGCTGCGCGGCGACCTGATCGCCCTGCTCGGTCCGGGGAAGGTGCTCTGGAAGGTCTCCGACCTGGTGAAGTACGCCTCCGACGCCAGCCCCTACCGCTTCGTCCCCCAGGTCGTCGTGGTCCCGGAGGACATCGACGAAATCTCGGCGGTCCTGTCGTACGCGCACGGAAGGGGCCGTGAGGTCGTCTTCCGGGCGGCCGGCACCAGTCTGAACGGCCAGGCCCAGGGCGAGGACATCCTGGTCGACGTGCGCCACCACTGGGCGGGCATCGAGGTCCTGGACGACGGTGCGCGGGCCCGCATCCGGCCGGGTACGACCGTCGTGCGGGCCAATGCCGCCCTCGCCCGGCACGGCCGGCTGCTGGGCCCCGACCCGGCCAGCGCGATCGCCTGCACGATCGGCGGGGTCGTCGCCAACAACGCCTCGGGAATGACGGCGGGCACGACCCGCAATTCGTACCGCACGGTCTCCTCCCTCACCTTCGTGCTGCCGAGCGGCACCGTCGTCGACACGGCCGATCCGGCCGCGGACGAGGACCTCGCCCGCGCCGAGCCACGGCTGTGCGAAGGGCTGCTGGCCCTGAAGGCGGAGATCGAGGCGGACGCCGAGCTCACCGCCCGGATCCGCGCCAAGTACGAGATCAAGAACACCAACGGCTACCGCCTCGACGCCTTCCTGGACGGCTCGACGCCGGTCCAGATCCTGCGCGGTCTGATGGTCGGCTCCGAGGGCACCTTCGGCTTCATCTCCGAGGTCGTCTTCGACACGCTGCCGCTGGACCGCCGGATCTCCACGGCCCTGCTGTTCTTCCCGTCCCTGACCGCGGCGGCGGCCGCCGTGCCCCGCTTCAACGAGGCCGGGGCGATTGCCGTCGAGCTGATGGACGGCAATACGCTGCGCGCGTCGGTGAGGGTCCAGGGCGTGCCCGCGGACTGGGCCGAACTGCCCAAGGAGACCGCGGCGCTGCTGGTGGAGTTCCGGGCCCCGGACGAGCTCGGCCAGGAGGCGTACGAGCGGGCGGCGGCGGCCGTCGTCGAGGAGCTCGACCTGGTCTCGCCCGTCCCCTCGGTGACCAATGGGTTCACCCGCGACGCCAAGGCCATCTCCGGCTACTGGAAGGCCCGCAAGGCATTCGTCACCGCGGTCGGCGGCTCCCGGCCCTCGGGGACGACGCTGATCACGGAGGACTTCGCGGTGCCGCCCTCCCGGCTGGCGGAAGCCTGCGAGGCCCTGCTCCGGCTCCAGGCGGAGCACGGTTTCGACGCCGCCGTGGCGGGCCACGCGGCCCACGGCAACCTGCACTTCCTGCTCGCCTTCGACGCGGCGAAGCCGTCCGACGTCGACCGCTACGCCGCGTTCATGGACGACTTCTGCCGGCTGACGGTGGAGCGCTTCGACGGCTCCTTGAAGGCCGAGCACGCCACCGGCCGCAATATCGCCCCCTTCCTGGAGCTGGAGTGGGGCCCGAAGGCGACCGCGCTGATGTGGCGCACCAAGCAGATCATCGACCCCGACGGCGTCCTGGCCCCCCGGATCGTCCTCGACCGCGACCCGAAGGCCCATCTGCGCGGACTGAAGACCATTCCCGAGGTCGAGGCGGTCGCCGATCCCTGCATCGAGTGCGGCTTCTGCGAGCCCACCTGTCCCAGCCATGATCTGACCACGTCCCCGCGCCAGCGGATCGTGCTGCGCCGGGAGATGATGCGGCAGCCGGGCGGCTCCCCGGTGGAGACGCAGCTGCTCGACGCCTACGGCTATGACGCCGTCGACACCTGTGCGGGCGACTCGACGTGCAAGCTCGCCTGCCCGGTGGGCATCGACACCGGCGCGATGATGAAGGACTTCCGCCACCGGCGCCACTCGCCGCGCGAGGAGCGGATCGCGGCGCTCACGGCGAAGAACTTCAAGGCGGTGGAGGCGGCGGCGCGGCTCGCGGTGGCCGCAGCCGACCGGATCGGCGACCGGCTCGGCGACGGACCGCTGGAGACCATCACCGCGCTCGCCCGCAAGGCCGTGCGCCCCGATCTGGTGCCGGAGTGGCTGCCCGAGATTCCCGGCGCCGCCGCCCGGAAGCTGCCCAGGACCTCCCGCGTCGGGGCGAGCGCCGTCTACTACCCGGCGTGTGTGAACCGGATCTTCGGCGGCCCCGAGGGCCACCACGGTCCGTCGCTGCCGCAGGCCGTCGTCGCCGTCTCCGCCCGCGCCGGAAAGCCGGTTTGGATCCCGGACGATGTCGCGGGGACCTGCTGCGCGACGATCTGGCACTCCAAGGGGTACGACGAGGGAAACGCCGTGATGGCCAACCGCATCGTGGAGGCGGCCTGGGGCTGGACGGCCGGCGGAAAGCTCCCGCTGGTCGTGGACGCCTCGTCGTGCACCCTGGGCATCGCCCATGAGGTGGTGCCGTATCTCACCGACGACAACCGGGAGTTGCACCGGGAGCTGACCATCGTCGACTCCCTGGTCTGGGCGGCCGACGAGCTGCTTCCGGAGCTGACGGTCCTCCGGAAGACCGGTTCGGCGGTCCTGCATCCGACATGCTCCATGCAGCATCTGGACGACGTGGAGCAGTTGCGTACGGTCGCGGAGGCCTGCGCCGAGGAGGTCGTGATCCCTGACGACGCCGGGTGCTGCGCCTTCGCGGGCGACCGGGGCATGCTGCACAAGGAGTTGACGGCCTCGGCGACGGCGAAGGAGGCCGCCGAGGTGAACGGGCGCGCGTACGACGCCTATCTCTCGGCCAACCGCATGTGCGAGATCGGCATGGACAGGGCCACGGGGCATTCGTACTACTCGGTGCTGATGGAATTGGAACGGGCCACCCGGCCAGGAGCGGTTGTGCGCTGATCACCTGGGCCGTTCGGTCCCCGTAGTCGCCTGGACAGCCGGGCGGGCTCGACGCGTTCGAGCCCGCCCGGCATTTTTGCGTGTGCACAAAAGTCCATGGTTTCGGAACAGGAGTCCAATCACTCCCCTTGCGCAACAACAGACCCAACTACCAAGGTCCTTACCGAGGTTCATTACCAGCCGCGCACGTCAGACCCCCTTCACGGAGGATCGATGAACGACGCAGCACAGCAGAACGACGGTACGCAGGGCGGCGACGAGGGCTCCATGAGCCGCCGCTCGGTCCTGTGGACGACCGCCGGAGTGGCCGGGGCCGGGCTCGGGCTCGGTGCCCTCGGGAACTCCACCGCAGCCGCCGCCCCGGGCCGGGCGCCGGAAACCGTTGCCGCCGACCGGGCGGACGCTCCGAAGCGCCAGGGCAGGACCATGGTGGGGGTCCCCTTCGACCGGCGTTCCACCGTCCGGGTCGGCATCGTCGGCCTCGGCAATCGCGGTGGCAGCATGATCGATCTCTTCCTGGCCGTCAGTGGTGTACAGGTCGTCGCCGTCTGCGACCCGGTCAAGGCCAAGGCGCAACGGGCTGCCGCGAAGGTGACCGCCGCGGGTCAGCCGGCACCCGCCGTCTACACCAATGGTGAGGACGACTACGAGAACCTCTGCAAGCGCGGGGACATCGACTTCGTCTACGTGGCAACGCCCTGGGACTTCCACTTCCAGATGGCGAAGACCGCCATGCTGAACGGCAAGCACGTCGGCGTGGAGTGTCCGATCGCTCTCCAGCTCGACCAGCTCTGGGAACTGGTCGATCTGTCCGAGCGCACCAGACGCCACTGCATGCAGCTGGAGAACTGCTGCTACGGGCAGAACGAGATGCGGGTGCTGCGCATGGCGCATGCCGGTCTCTTCGGCGATCTGCTGCACGGCGCGGGCGCGTACAACCACGATCTGCGTGGCCTGATGTTCGACCCGGACTACTACGAAGGCCCTTGGCGCAGGCTCTGGCACACCAGGCTGCGGGGCGATCTCTACCCCAACCACGGGTTCGGCCCGGTCGCCAACTACATGGACATCAACCGCGGCGACCGTGCGGTGAGCATCACCAGCGTCGGTTCCCCGTCCCTCGGCCTGGCCGAGTACCGCAAGA
Organism: Streptomyces sp. NBC_01363; assembly: GCF_026340595.1. Classification (GTDB taxonomy): domain Bacteria; phylum Actinomycetota; class Actinomycetes; order Streptomycetales; family Streptomycetaceae; genus Streptomyces. The sequence goes on along the minus strand of NZ_JAPEPF010000001.1, from coordinate 4,911,115 downwards.
AGAACATGCCGGCCGGCGACCCGAGCTGGAAGGAGACCTATATCGAGTCCGACCGGACGATCAGTCTCGTCCAGACCGCCAAGGGACGAGTGATCCGGCTGGAGCACGACGTGTCCACTCCGCATCCTTACTCGCGGATCAACAGCCTCGGCGGCACGAAGGGCGTCTTCGAGGACTACCCCGCCCGCATCTACATCGAGCCCGACCACACCAATGACAACTGGGGCGACTTCGCCAAGTACCAGGAGTGGGACCACTGGCTGTGGAAGGAGCACGCCAACCCGCCCGGCGGTCACGGCGGCATGGACTACATGCTGGTGTTCCGGCTGATGCAGTGCATGCGGCTCGGCCTCGTCCCCGACTTCGACGTGTACGACGCGGCGACCTGGACGTCCCCCGTGCCGCTCAGCCATCTGTCCATCAGGGCGAAGGGCGCGCCGCAGCAGATCCCGGACTTCACCCGCGGTGAGTGGAAGAAGGCCCGCTCCGGCATGGACTCGGAGAACCCCGAGAAGGCCTGACCGGCCGAAGCGAACGGGTGGGCCGGGTAAGCGCGCGCCACGAGGCCCGGCCCGCCCGTTCGCATCGCGACCGTGGCGCGAAAAGTACCGTTCGCGGAGAAAACCAATTGCTCCGACCGACGTCCCAGGGCGAACCTTGCACGGTTTGGATCATTCACCTTGATCCATTCACCGAACAAACCGTCACACCGAACCATGGGACGTCATGCAGATTCGCGATCTTCCCTACCCGGATCCCGGCGATCCCGATGTCCGGTCGGGCCCACGCTTCCTGCTCTGGCTCGGCCGCAATCAGCTCAGGGGCCAGCTCAGATCCATGTCCTGGGGCCTGCTCCACCAATGCTCCATCGCCGGGCTGCCGCCCGCCGTCGGTCTCGCCGTTCAGGCGGTGGTCGACCGTTCCGGCAGCCGGCTCGCGTGGTCGGGCGGCCTGATCGCGGTCCTGGGCGTGCTGATCGCGCTGGGCGACACCATGCTCCACCGGACGGCCGTCACCAACTGGATCACCGCTGCCGCCCGGGTCCAGCAGCTGCTGGCCCGTAAGACCGCGGAGCTCGGCTCGGCGCTGACCCGTCGGGTCGCGGCGGGCGAGGTGGTCGCGGTTTCCACGGGCGACGTCGAGAAGATCGGCTGGTTCGTCGAGGCGCTCTCGCGGTTCGCCGCGGCCGCCGCCGCGCTGGTGCTGATCTGTGCGGGGCTCCTCCTCTATCTGCCGTCCCTGGGCATCCTGGTGACCCTCGCCGTGCCGCTGCTGGCCCTCGCCGTGCTGCCGCTGCTCCCCCGGGCCACCCGGCGCGCGGATCTCCAGCGCGAAAAGGCGGGCAAGGCCACGGAACTGGCTTCGGACACCGTGGCGGGGTTGCGGGTGCTGCGCGGGATCGGCGGCGAGGAACTGTTCCTCGGCCGCTACCGGCGTGCCTCCCAGGAGGTCCGCGAGGCCGCGGTGCGCAGCGCGCGGATGTGGTCGCTGATCTCGGCGATCCAGGTGCTGCTGCCGGGCGTGCTGCTCATCTCGCTGGTCGTGTACGGGGCGGTGCTGGCCCGGGACGGCCGGATCGACGTCGGTCAGCTGGTCACGGTGTACAGCGCGGCGACGCTGCTGCTGTTCCCGCTCCGTCACTTCGAGGAGATCGCGATGGCGTACTCCTTCTCGCGGCCTTCCGCCCAGCGCGCGGTCCGGGTGCTGTCGTTGCGCCGCACGGACCGGCCGTCGACCGTCGATGCGGCACCGGCCGGCGATCTGTACGACCCGGTCACCGGTCTGATGGCCCCGGCCGGCCTCTTCACCGCGGTGGTCTGCGGAGATCCGGACGAGGCGGGCCGGCTGGCCGAGCGGCTCGGCGGGCACGCACAGGTGAACGCGGACCCGGACGCGGCTGCCGACAGGAGCGGGCGCGCCGCGGAGGCGGAGGGCGGAGCACGCGACGCGGACGCCGCGGCGCGGAGCGCCCCGTCCGTCCTGCTCGGTGGCGTGCCGCTGGACGAACTCCCGCTGGACTCCGCCCGGACCGCCGTGCTGGTCCAGGACAAGGACCCGGTTCTGCTGTCCGGGACGCTGCGCGAACTGCTGGACGTTCCGTCGTCCGGCCGGGTGACCGCCGAGGAGGCGCTGACGGCCGCGCAGTGCGGCGATGTGCTGGACTCCTTGGCGCAGGCGTCGCTCGCCACGGACGGCGACCCGATGGCGACCCGGATCACCGAGCGCGGCCGGTCGCTCTCGGGCGGCCAGCGTCAGCGGCTCGCGCTGGCCCGCTCCTTGGTGACCGACCCGGAGGCGCTGGTTCTCGACGAGCCGACCTCCGCCGTCGACTCGCACACGGAGGCCCGGGTCGCCGCCGGAATCAAGGCACTGCGCCGGGGCCGCACCACCGTGGCGTTCGCCTCGTCACCGCTGCTGCTCGACCTCGCGGACCGGGTGGTGCTGGTGCACCGGAGCACCGTCGTCGCGGTCGGCGGGCACCGTGAACTCCTGCACACGGACCCCCGTTACCGGGCGGTCGTGACACGCGAGACGGACGACGAGATCGCGGCCCTGACCTCTCGGGGCGCGACCGTGACGATCGAGGAAATCGAGGAACGGGCATGATCGGCGTCGCAGTACCGGCGTACGACCCGGCCGCGCCGGAGTCGGCGACGACCCTGCCGGTCGGCACCCCCACCACCGTACGGAGCTATGTACGCGAGCTGCTGCGGCGCCATCGCGGACGGTTCACCGTACTCGTCGCGTTCAACGCCATCGCGGTGATCGCGTCGATCGTCGGCCCCTATCTGCTGGGCGGGCTGGTCGAGGACCTCTCCGACGGTGGGCGGGAGCTCCATCTGGAGCGCACCGCCGGGGTGTTCGCGCTCGCGCTGATCGTGCAGACCGTGTTCACCCGGCTGATGCGCCTGCGGAGCGCGATGCTCGGTGAGGAGATGCTGGCCGATCTGCGCGAGGACTTCCTCGTACGGTCGGTCGGGCTGCCGCCGGGGGTGCTGGAGCGGGCCGGTACCGGAGATCTGCTCTCCAGGATCACCACGGACATCGACCGGCTGGCCAATGCGATGCGTGAGGCCGTGCCGCAGCTGGCGATCGGTGTGGTGTGGGCGGGGCTGCTGCTCGGTGCGCTCACCGTGACCGCTCCCCCGC